>JAOARW010000054.1 GCA_025210475.1 Carboxylicivirga sp.
TCATGTCGCAAAGATCACACCTTAATTCATCTAAAATTCACAGAAAGCTTCTTGGTTATCAACATACAGCTGTGATTTTATTCACATTTCCTTCGATAAAAGATGATTTTGAAAAAATTGGAGAACGTGAGTAGTTACTAAATATTTAATAAAGTGAGTTGCTTGAGTTGTTGTGTAAGTAGAAGTTGGCAGAAGAGGAGAGGATAGGGGTAGAATGAATATGTGAGGCGATTAAAACAAAGGGTTTGATATCGGATCAAACCCTTTGTTTTATGGTTAATTGTTCGAAACTATATTATTGTCAGCTTCTTGTATTGCTTCTTCTATGCTTTTTGTATCTGCCTTTAAGCGTTTAAATAAATAACGGGTAATATAAATACCATTGTTATCGTCGTGACCGCCATAACTTTCGACACCCGTGTTGATAAAAGCAAGCTCCCAACCATCGGCCATCATTTGGTTGATTTTAGATGTTAGTAAAGCATCGTTTGAGGCAATGTTCTGAAAGCGGATTCCTCCTACATTAAAGAAGTTCAAAAGTTTTGTTTCATCGTAATCCTTAATTCGAATTTCTTTACGGTTACTTTTATTACGATCACTTGATTCTGCTGTCTGACGGCTGGTGTATTTCTTATAATCTACTTCAGAATCTGTTGAAATCAATCGGGAACGGCCCACGCCATTGGGAACAATCGATTCAATACTGGTTATAATCTTTACCTCATATACAGGTTTTTCCTGGGCTGTAATAATGCTGGTTGATAAGGTAATCAATATGGCGAATAATGCGCTTTTCATGTTTATTTTCTTTTATTGTTATTAATCTTTATTTGGTAAAAACGGTAAGAGTATATAAGCGGGGTGATTATATATAGGTTACACTAATCCATGCTTTAAACTATTGTTTTTTAAGATTCGTCTTATTAAAAAATAGGGCGTAAATATGGCTATGGTTTAAGACCTATGCCTTGCCTTAGCTCGAAATATTCAATATTAATTAAAGCTCAATTCCGAATAATATTGGTATTAAATAGCTCTTCTAAAATAGTATCTGGTCATAAATAACCCGTTTGGATCATTCTTGCTTTTATCAGTACTGTTGTCATTCAATAAGGCTTTTATCCCCATTTTAAACAGTTCTTTTTTAACCGACATGTTTACCATTTTGCTTTCAACACCAGTGCTGACAAAGAATAAATCCCATCCTTGACTTAGCATGTCGTTAATTTTTGAGGTAACCAGTGCGTCGTTACTGGCTACATTCTGAAAGCGTATTCCTCCTTCGTTATAAAGGTTGAGCAATTTTGTTTCTTCATATTCTTTAAGGCGAATATCTTTGCGGTTCGATTTGTTACGATCTTTTTTAGCAGCTGTTTGGTGTGATGTGAAATCAAGGTAATCAACTTTTGCCTTGGTCGATATTATTCGTGATCGTCCCATTCCACCTGGTACGAGTGATTCGATGCTGGTTACCACTTCTATTTCGTATTTAGGAACCTGTGCTTGCGTAATTATACTACTAACACTGATGAGTACTAGCAGCAGGAAAACTGACTTGGTCATTGTGATTTATTTAAAAATTATCGAAGAAACATTCAACAAATGTTAAATGCCATCATTTTGTACCTTTAAAAATTATTTAAAAAACGTGTATAAAAGATAATTTGCCCCCGCTCGTACATCGATTATACACACTCCTTAACAGAGTGATTAAAAAACTCCTATCCGTTTTCGATTTGCTAATTGAACAATGTTCGTGCCAATTTAGCGACATGATTAAGAAAATTATTCAAAACGATACACGTATCGACCAGTGAATTAATTAACAAAAATTGACAATTAAAGGTCGTAGGGTGTAAAGGAGTGTTAATAATCTGAATTCTGAAATTTAAATCGTACTGAGGTTAATACTACAAGGTGGATCGATAAAGAAAGAATGGTGTTCAGATAGAATAAAAAAGCTACCAGGATATCTGGTAGCTTCATAAACTTTGATTGAAAAGTTCTAAGAACGATCGAGTAATTAGCTTAGATACTAATTAAGTCCTCTTACTTTCTTTTCCCAGGCCCACGCTGAAGAAAGTGTTTCTTCCAAGGTTTTTTCTGCTTTCCAGCCAAGTTCGTTGTTGCCAAAAGTGGTATCGGCCCAAATCTTTTCAATATCACCGGCACGACGATCTACAATCTTATATTTTAAATCAACACCCGATACCTCGATAAATGCTTTTACCAATTGCATAACAGAGTAACCGGAACCTGTTCCAACATTGAAATATTCGTAATTGGCTTTTGAATTACCTCCAAGCATACGGTCGATGGCTACAACATGAGCCTTGGCCAAATCAACAACATTAATATAATCGCGAATGGCAGTGCCATCTTCTGTATCGTAATCGTCGCCAAAAATGCTTAATTCTTCGCGCAGACCTGCAGCAGTTTGTGTGATAAACGGCACCAGGTTGTTTGGCACGCCAACTGGTAATTCACCAATTAATGCACTTGCATGAGCCCCAATTGGGTTGAAATAACGCAGGGCGATGCAGTTAACATTTTCGTTAGACTTGCAATAATCGCGCATAATGTCTTCGCAGATAGCTTTTGTATTTCCATAAGGCGACTCTGCTTCTTTACGCGGAGTTTGCTCTGTTACAGGCAAAACATCAGGCTGACCGTAAACAGTACAAGAAGATGAGAATACCATGTGTGGTACATTGTATTTATTCATGCATTCCAACAAGTTCATTAACGAACCCATGTTGTTACGGTAGTATTCCAATGGTTTCTGAACCGATTCGCCTACGGCCTTAAAGGCTGCAAAATGGATAATCGCCTCAATGTTTGGGTATTTCTGAAAGAAAGCATCCGTTAAATCTCTTTCAGAAAGGTCAAACTTCTCAAAAGCCGGACGAATACCGGTTATCTTTTCAATGTTATCCAATACTTCGATTTGTGAATTTGACAAGTTGTCAACAATTACTACATCAAATCCTTTTTCCTGAAGTTCGACTACTGTGTGCGAGCCGATGTAACCTGTTCCTCCGGTTACTAAAATTTGCTTTGCCATTAGATTAGCTTTTACATTGTCGTTAAACGAGCCGTAAAAATACGAAATCGTTTGCAATTGATGATCCGATTTGCCTCGTAAATTGAAAATAAAGACTTTAATAAAAGTTAAAAGTACTTTTAATGAGTTTGTAAGTTATCTGGCATTAATCAGAACAATGCGGATTAGGATATTGGTAAAAACTAAAAAAAAGCATGCAAAGAGCTTGTAATCAATGCTCATGTGTGGTTATTAACAGGTATTTTAATTACTTATTCACAGCTGTTATTTGCGTTTTTTATCTCAAATTTAGTAACTTAGCTAGTTCAGGTGAAGTATGAGGTTAATAAGCACTTGCTTTATTAACGAAATATCAACAAGGAATTAACAGTTGTTGATAGAAAGTTAATATCCTGAGCAGGCTTTTTCTTAATTTTGCAGTTATGACAACAGTTGCCGAGCAAATATCGAATTTATTATTCACACACGAATGTGTGATTGTACCAAATCTTGGGGCATTGGTTTCAACACCTGTAAGCGCCACGATTGACTCTGATAAGAATTTATTTTTACCTCCAACAAAGGAGATTGGTTTTAACAGAAGCCTCTCTCATAACGATGGTCTGCTAATAAGTACTCTGGCTCAAAAAAACGACATCAGCTATGGGAAAGCCAAAGTGATGGTTGAGGAGTTTGTGGCCGGAATAATGACCAACATTAATGGAGGACAAAAGGCGCAAATTGAAAAGGTTGGTAGTTTGAAGAAAGATGCATTGGGAAATCTTCAGTTTGTAGCTGATGATTCAATGACCTATTCAGCAGATGCCTTTGGTTTGAGTTCTTTCCACTTTACTCCTGTGGTAAGTGCTCCTAAGCCAGTGGTTGAAAACGCTAGAGTTCGTCGCTTGTTGCAGCCTGTGGGTCTTAAGCAAATTGCTGCTTCTGTTGCTATCATTATTGGTTTGTTCGCTACTTCGCCTTCGGTTAAAAACCCCATTCATCATAACAATGCCATGACAGCAAGTCTGCTTCCAATTAATTCAAATGCAGAAGAGGAAGTTAAAGATAAAACCTATGTGGCAAGTGAGGAAGAGTTAGTGCAGGAGCCTAAGGAACAAGTGCTGCCGGTGGAGCCGGATATTTATTTTCTGATTGCGGGTAGTTTTAAAACCGAAAGTCAGGCGCAGAAATTTCTAACAAATGTTATTGCCTTGGGCGAAAATCAGGCTTTTGTATTGGAAAGTCCTAACCAACGTTACCGCGTGGCGATTAATGGTTATAAAACCAAAAATGAAGCGATTACTGACTTAAATAGCTATCGTAATAAAGAAGACTTTAAAACTGTTTGGGTATTGACGCAACGATAGATTTGTAAAATATTAAGAACTAATAGAGGCTGCACATATTTTTTTGTGCAGCCTTTTTTGTATGTCGGGCATGGTAATATGCTACCAAGATGAAACGTTCTTGGGTTCGCCAAGTTGACAGGAAGAACTAGCAATTGGCAAGGGTGTTGGGGGTGACTCCAAATCTGAAGGAAGCCATTAGCAAAGTCAA
>JAOARW010000008.1 GCA_025210475.1 Carboxylicivirga sp.
AAAAACAATTTGATTTATGTAAATGAAAACAATATACATATTGTATCGAATTTAAACACGGCAATCACACACGGCTTTAGATTAGAAGTAAATAAATTTGAATTCTATAAAGATGCCGGTATGTTTGTTTGTCCTGCCGGACATATGGCAGTGCGCAAGGCGAAGCAGGGGGCCAAAAACACTGGAACCAACCAGGTGCATACCTATTATTTTGACATTGAAAAATGTAAGGTCTGTAAGTTAAAACAAGGGTGTTACAAAGAAGGGGCTAAAAGTAAATCTTATTCTGTTTCGATAAACAGCAAGGAACACAAGGAGCAAATTGAATTTCAAAACTCAGACTACTTCAAAGATAAGTCGAAGCATCGATATAAAATCGAAGCAAAAAATGGAGAACTAAAAAACTCTCATGGCTTCGACCGAGCCATTTCATATGGTTTAGGCAATATGCAGATGCAAACGGCTTTAACAATCTTTGCTGTAAATCTGAAAAGGATATTGAAGCTAATGTAGTAACCGACACATTATCTGAACTATAGCATAAATTAGCTTTTCATTGGCATTTTTCGTCCATATTGACACCGCAAACCATTATCAACTAATAAAACAAAGGATGTAATATTTGAGCATTTAGCACAACATTACATCCTTATTTTTTTTAAACTATCCTAAAATTCGGGTAGTTTTTAAGTGGCCTCGCGTAAGATCCGACTTTTTTGTTATAAATCAGTTTTAAATATATGAACTATTCTACTTTAATACCAAAGGAGTTATCAATAAATAGTGAACCTCCATTTAGTTCATTTGAGTGAACTCTTACTGTATTATTTTGATCTTCAGACTCAGTATTGATGTTTATAAAAGTAATTGCCCTTCCTGTTACATTTATATTATTATTATTGACAATTACATCACTAGAAGCTCCGTCAGAGAATATCATCCCAGATCCTTTAGTCGTATTAATAATATTATTATCATAGATTTCGGAGCTGTGTAAGTTAAAATTGACAGAAATACCCATTCCACAATCTTCAATTGTGTTTTCAAATAAACTTACATCTTGCGTTTTCAGATAAATACCTTGATTCTGACTGCGAATAATATTTGAAGAAATTTCATTGCCAAAAGTACGTCTATTACCAAAGCCTTCTCCAATAATTCCCGTCATTTTAGTGCTACCAGCATTTATCGTGTTTTTGTGGATCTTCACATTACTTGCTTCAGTAAATGCGATCGTACCTTCTGTTGTATTGCTTTCAATTAGTACATCTTCACCAATTGCAACAATAAATGCACCTCCAATACATCCCCTTTCTTCATTATTACGTATTGTAATATCTCTGGCTCTTTGGTAATATTTTATTTCATTATTCTCATCAAGTACATAATGTGCTTCAACGTCTAAACCAAATCTAGGAGCAGTACCTTTAGAATAAGGAGTGTCAATTCCTGCATTTGTTATGATGTTGTTTTCAACTATAATATTGTTACCATCTGTAATTGATATATTATTTCGTCTATTACTGTCGAAATAACAATTGTTAATGTTGATATTTGATGATGGTACATATAATGGATCAAAAGTATGTCTGGTGCTATGAATGTTAACTCCATCACCACTAGCATGTGATAAATTCACATTTTGTATAGTAACATTCTCACTTGAAGCGATATCAATTAAGAGTCCCCATTCGTGAGTAGGATATGATCTACCATTAATATTAACAGGAGTGTAATCATGATAGTCCCTATCTCCATATAGATGTCCCCCCATTATTTTAACATTATTAGATTCTCTGACATTAAAGAATATATATTGATAATGGTTGTTTCCTTGCACTCTTAAATGAGTATTTTCAGACATGCTAAAATTGAAATCAGAGGGCATTTTTATTGAGCTAACATTCATATCCAAGCCATGCCTTTCTGGTGTAATTAAAAAGTATGCATCAATTTTATCAACGTTGAATGTTTTGGCCCCAAGCTTTTTAGTTATATCAATAGCTTTTTGTAGCATATTTCTATTTTCGAGTGCGATATTATCACTAACCTCACCTTCAGTAATTGCCCATTTATTTTTTTCGAAATCAAAAGATGAAGTGCTTAATTGAACCTTACCACTCACATCAAACTTGTGATTTAATAAGCGACCATCGATAATACCTGATTCTTTAAAATTTAATTCTCCATTAATTATTTCTCCACCTTTATAGTTAATAACTACATTTTCAGGTAACATTATAGTTTGGCCATTTAGGTTATGGGAACATTCAATTCTTAAAGTATCATTGGCTTTAGTAGACTGAAAATTGAAATCACATGGAGTTGAAGGACCATTATCCACTGGAACTTCTGGATCTACTGGTTTTTCTGTATCTGGATTTACTGTTTCACTAGTACAAGCAGAGAAAACTAAAACGATGGCTAAAAATAAATGCATTACACTCTTCATAACTTCTAAATCATTTAATGTACAACTTCTAAAATTCAATCACTATCCCATCCCACAACATACATGCACATTTACACATTGAGTATGCATTGGTATATTAAACTATTCCTTTTATGAATATGTTAAAACGTCTAACGGTCTTAATCAAAACTATTTGAACCCAAACATTTTCTTTGACGCAAAAAAAGGAAAAAGGTTTGGATTAATAAAGAAAAAAATTACATAAAAGTGTTAAAAGTGTTGATGAATGATCTTGTTTGGTTGACAAGTTTTTGTTGTATCATTGATAAATAAAGGGCTTCAAAAGCCTTTGCTATATCATCTTGATAATGAAAAAATAAAAGGAGTTTTTGGCGGAAATCTAACTTGTGAGTTTTAAAAAAGATGTATTGTTATAAACAAATGGATGTAAAAGATAATTCCAGAAGTTTTCTATAAAAAAAGCAGCTATAAGTAGCTGCTTTGAATTATTTGGAATATTCTATCTTTATAGATCGTTTGCTAATTTTAGATCTAATTCACTATACTTACTGTTTTCCGACTTAAATTCAGGCACCAAATCTTTCATCCTACTAACTAATAGCTTATCATTTTCAATTTGAAGAGCAAATAACATTTGCTTAATCTGGTTATTGACCGATGTGTAATTGTGCTTTCGAACCTTTCCTATCATAATTTTTTCGTGGTGTGTAGGAAGAGTATTCTCTTTTGAAGCCAATAGTTCTTCATATAATTTTTCACCAGGTCTTAATCCGGTGAAAGAGATTTGAATATCCTCACCTTCTTTAAGTCCGGATAAACGTATCATTTCTTTAGCTAGATCTACTATTTTCACAGGTTCGCCCATATCGAAAACAAAAATTTCACCTCCTTTACCCATAAAACCAGCCTCAAGCACTAACTGACAAGCTTCAGGAATGGTCATAAAGTAACGGGTTATGTCTTTATGTGTAACAGTTATAGGACCTCCATTTTCGATTTGCTTTTTGAATAGTGGAACAACCGAACCATTCGATCCAAGAACATTTCCGAAACGTGTGGTAATAAATGATGTTTTAATATTGTTTTCCTGAGCTAAGGCTTGTATATAAATCTCACAAATTCGTTTTGAAGTACCCATAACGTTAGTCGGATTAACCGCCTTATCTGTAGAAACCATAACAAACTTTTCAGTATTGTATTTAATAGCTAAATCAGCTAAAATTTTAACACCGCCAATATTCACTCGAATTGCTTCGTAGGGGAATGTTTCCATCAAAGGAACATGCTTGTATGCTGCTGCATTAAAAACGATATCAGGATGATGTTGCTCAAATACTTCAGTCATACGATATTTATTAGTAACATCTGCAAGAATCAATTCAAACGGAGCATCCGTGTGACTTAATAAAAGTTCTTGTTGCAAGTTATATAGTGCGGACTCAGCTATGTCAAGAAGAAGAATTTTACGAACTGGGAATCTTAATAATTGACGAACAATTTCTGAACCAATTGAACCAGCCGCTCCTGTCACCAAAATTATTTTACCTTGCAAGCCTTGCATGATAGTTCCCAGGTTTAATTTGATTTCTTCACGCCCTAGTATATCTTCAATTCTAATGTCTCGAATCTGTTTTTGGTTAGAAAGTCCTTCCACCCAATTTTTAACAGAAGGCATTACTTTTAACTTCCAACCTTTCTCATAACAAGCTTCTGTTATCTCATGTTTTCTTTGAACACTAATGTTATTAATTGCTAAAATTATGACGTCGATATTTTTACTACTACCTGCCTCAAGTGCTTTTTTCCAACCCATCACAGGTCGGTTTTGTAAGGTCAAGGCGTTTTTAGAAGGATCGTCATCAATAAACCCTAAAACATTATATAGATTTGCTTTATCGCTACAAATTGCTTCAAGTGTAATTTGTCCCATATCACCTGCACCATAAATAAATGCATTAACAGCTTTCTTAGTTTTAGTAAGGTAACTAAAGGTTTCTTTTACAAGAAGCCTGAAAGTAAGGCTTAGCAATATCGTCAATAGAAAATGGAATACAATAATGAGTCTGGGGATATATAGTAAACTAATTTTTTGTGATAAAAAGATTTCATTTAAAACATAGCTTGAAATGAATGCAGCAGTGCAGGTCACAATTAATTTTCTGAATTCACTATAATTACTATGTCTAATTACTCCCCTGTATGATTTAGAGATTAAAAATGCAATTATATAGCTTAATGTGAGCCAGGCTCCACTATAGAGCATAGTTGAAGCAGTATAATTATGAAGATTGAAATTTAATCTAATAAAATAAGAGAAGATAAACGCGTTGGCAACAATACTTACATCAATCAAAAGTATCCACCAAGGCGACACAACACGTCCCGAGAAAAGTTGTCTAAGTATTGACTTCATTATTTAATCCCTTTAAATCTTTTAAATCTATTTACCCTTAGTTTGGTATTAAAAATGTATTAATATGCCCTCCAAACATTCACATTATCAAGGCACAATTTATAACATGAATGGGAAAAAGTCACTTATTGTTTTGTATTTATGACGAATGATTCATTAGCTTGGCTGAATAGTAATAGATTATCCATAAAAGGTATCAGGATATTGGGGCAATTCTTTTGGGTAAATAAGCAGACTTGAGGGATTTTTGACTAACAGACACTTTTGTACGATTAAAGTAAGACGCAAGTGATTATATTTGTGCGTGTTGAAATCAAATCTGAAATAACCCAATGGTATTATGAATAAAAAAAGAATCAATCCTATATATGGATTACCTTTATTGATGTTATTACTAAACATTTCTTGTGTTCCGTTAAAAAAATCCATTTATCTACAAGGAGAAATAGCTAAAGATTTGGCTGAGATTGAATCTCAATATTTAAGTGACAAAAAGCCATATGTAGTTAAGCCTAATGATAATTTATATATTCAAATTAATAGTTTGGATGAAAGAACTTCTTCCTTTTTAAATAATGAATCTGGAGCGACAACTAGAATTGAAAGTCCTATGTCAGCAAGTCTAGTTGGTTATCGAGTTGAGTCAGATGGAAATATTAATTTTCCTTTTGTAGGTAAAGTTTATGTTGCGAGTCTAACTTTGGATGAAGTGAGAGATAAGATTCAGGATGTTGTTTCTCGTTATATCGAAGAGAGTAGTGTAACAGTGAAACTACTGAATGATAATATTACAATTCTTGGTGAGGTAAGGGCTCCAGGAAGGTATTTATTGTATGATGAAGAGATCAATGTTATTGAAGCTTTAAGTTTAGCAGGCGATGCAACGGATTTTGCCAATAAAAAGAAGATTCGATTAATACGTCGGGAAGGAGAAGACCATCAAATGATAGTTTTAAATACTTTGGATGATAGATTAATGTTTTCGCCTTATTATTACTTAAAACCTGGTGACATAATTTATGTTGAACCCCGAAGATTAAAATCAGTTCAATTAAGTTCTGCGCCATTAACATTGGCTCTGGCTTTAATAAACACCTCATTATTACTGTATACCTTTTATATAACTAATTTTGACGATTAATCTTCTTGAGTATGTTTGATGACGATAAAAGCTTTAATGATAAGCCAATAGATTTTAAAAAGTATCTATTTAGGATATTAAATTATTGGTATTTTCCACTTCTATTCTTAATATTATCAATTGGTGTAGCATATTATGTTTTTATGTCAACGCCAGAACAATATATGGTGAGTGCTCATTTGTTGATCAAAGGAAATCAAGAACAAGCACCAACAATTGGTTCAACATCAGAAACTGCGCTTCCAGGCATAAATCTAGGTACAATAAATAACATAGAAAATCAGTTGATTATTCTCAAATCATCAAAGCAGTTGGAGAAAGTACTTCAGCAACTGGATTTTGGTATTAGTTATTTTAGAGAAGAACAGTTTAAAGCAATTGAAATATACAATGAAAGTCCCTTTGTTGTTAAGTTGGATACTATAGGTGTTGCACTTTCTAATGTAAAAATTAATATTGAATTTGCTACAGGAGGACTCTTCAAATTAAATTTTGAAGAGGAAGAGGAAATATCTCAACACAAGCTATACGAAAAGATTACTAAAAATGGGATCAGTTTCTCTGTGTTACCAAGAGAAGGTCAAAGAATTGAAAATGCCTATAATCAATTATATAGCTTTAGGGTAAATCCAATAAATAATTTGATCTTAAATTATCAAAATTCGGTGTGGGTATCTGAAGTAAAAGCAGGATCCTCCATTTTTGAAATATCAATTCAGGAAAATAATATACAGAAAGGATTAGATTTTATTAATGAGTTGGCAGAAAATTCGGTCTCATATACATTGGATAAAAAAAACCAAGTTGCCAACAATACGATCCAATTCATAGAAAATCAGCTGGTTGATGTTAGTGATTCATTAAATATTACAAAAAATATGCTGGAAAATTTCAGAACTCGCAATGAGATGATGGATATTTCTATGCAGGGCCAAATGATTATAGATAAAACCGAAGCTTTAGAATTAGAGAAGAACATTGTTAGCAGACAATTGGATTATTATAATTATCTGGTAAATTTTCTTGAGAATGGTGAGAATATAATGAATCTTTTGCCTCCATCTGGTCAAGGTGTCGAGAATGTGATTATGGATCAGTTAGTTGCTGAACTTTCAGCAATGAATGCAGAAAGACAAAGCCTACAGTTTAATTCGAAGGAAGGTAACCCAGCTATTGCGCGAGTTAACAGGCAAATTGAAGGTCATAAGCAAAATATACTGCAACAAGCAAGAAGTAATGTGGTCTCCTCACAAAATGATCTTGACGATGTAAATAGTCGCTTAATGCAACTTGGATATCAAATTAGACGTTTGCCTAAAAAGGAGCAGGTTTCATTAGAAATTGAACAGAAGTTTCAGACAACTGATAGGATGTATAACTATCTTTTGGAAAGGCGTTCAGAAGCTCAGTTAGCTAAGGCTTCTAATGTGCCTGATAATGAAATTATTGAATATGCGCGTGTAACCAGGCAGACTAAACCAAATGTAAAAAACCTGGTAGTTATTGTCATTGTGATTGGTTTGATACTACCTTCAATCATTATCTTTTTAATAATTTTCTTAAACAGTAAAGTGCAGGATAAGGATGATTTGGAAGATATTGCGCGAATTCCGATTTTAGGTGTAATACCACAGGCTGGAAGCAAAAAGATGGTTCAGAATTACTTAACAAAGCCAATTTATGCTGAATCAATAAGGAACATTAGGACTGCAATTGAGTTCTATCCTAATAAGGTGAACTCCAGATGTATACTTGTTTCTTCAGGTTTGCCAGGAGAAGGAAAGAGTTCAACGGCAGTTAGTTTAGCTATATCATATGCACAATTAAGAAAGAAAGTTGTTATTGTGGACTACGATATGCGCAAACCAATGGTCAGGAAGTTGTTGGATATAAAGGAAAACGGTTATGGATTAAGTTCTTTCCTTTCGCAGTTTAACTCACAGGACATGCATAAGTTGATTCATAGTAATGATGATTATTCTTTGGATATAATTCCGACTGGAGAAATTCCGCCAAATCCTGCTGAACTAATTGCTGGGGATCAAACAAAGATGTTGATTCAAGAGCTAAGAAAGTTGTATGATGTAATAATTATTGATTCGCCACCAATTGGTTTAGTAACAGATGCACAGATATTAAGTCGTATGGCTGATATTAATATACTGGTTACCAGACATGACAAAACACCTGTTCCAATGCTCAAAAGCTTGTTAAAAGATCCAAAGATACGAGCTATAGAACACCTGTGTTTTGTACTAAATGATTTACCAATAAAAAAACGGGCTTATAACAATTATAGCTACAGTAGTAAATACTATAAACAAAATTAGTATTGATGAGATTTCCATATGGTATTTGTATTTTTCATGATTCACATATCATATGGAAATATTTTTACAATTAATTAAACCTAACCTAAAACCAAGTACTTCTATAATGGATTACAGATAATTGATGGAAGAAAAATATCAGGTTATCAAGTTTTTTTAACTAAACTAAAAGCCTGCGTACAATTGTTTAATTAAGATGTACGACCGATGAGGAATATTGCAATGTTAGGAAAGAATTGGGGAGAGGGAGTGTGCTCAATGCAATCAGTGCGTGAACACCTTATTGATGTTGCCGGAGGTGATGTATACTTCTTTATTGCTCAAAATATTATTCTTGACAAAGCAAATATTCAAATCTTACCAGCTCAACAATCAAATATCCTTTTAAAAGTCAGAGAGAAAAAGATTCAGTCCATTGTCGATTTAAATCCATTGAATCCTCAAAATAATTACCTCTATAACCTAAGTAGTTGTATACCCGATTCCGGGATGTATATTGGATGCTCTTTTATTAATGAACATGGTTTTGATGAGTTAAATAAAAAAGCAGGTCAGACGAAATCAAATACCGGGAGATCAAGAGCCGAAGTACTTGGACGGGTTGCTCAGGCTGGTTTTGAAATAATTGAGCATCGTTTTATAAATGGTTTGTTTTACTATGCTGCAATAAAGGTTCGTCAAGCTGAAATAAGAAAAGTAGATAAGGGTTTATTTATTACATTAAAGCGTGTTGGTTATTTTAAGAAACGAATTAATATTTATAAGTTTCGAACTATGCACCCTTATTCAGAATACTTGCAGGATTATGTAGTTCGTCTTAATGGCTATAATGCTTACGGTAAACCATCCGGTGATTTTCGGTTAACAAGGTTGGGTAAATTCTTCAGGAAATATTGGTTGGATGAGCTACCGCAGCTTTTTAATTTGATGAAGGGGGATTTAGCTTTAATTGGTGTTCGTCCCTTGAGCCTGACAAGGTTTAATGAATTGCCCGAAGATGTAAGACAAAACCGCATTAATTTTAAACCCGGATGCATTCCGCCATATGTAGCATTGAACATGCCGGATAGTAAGGAGAATATTGAAGCCGAGCGTATCTATATGGTGGCAAAGATCAAATCACCTATATTAACCGATATCAGGTATTTTTTTATGGCCCTCTACAATATCTTTTCCGGTAAAATCAGAAGCTCATAGTTTATATTTGTAATTGATATCAGGATATCATAAATTTATTATGATTTGTGATATTGTATGTTACACCTTTTCTTAAAACAATCTCCATTTATACGACTGGTTATATCTGTTATAACTGGTTATTACTTGTCAGATGTGTTTGATTTGCCTTTAGCTTGTTATATCCTCATAAGTGGAATAACTTTCATTTTATTGCTGCTTTGGAATAAAAGGCTTTCTGTAAAAATAATCTATCGGTATCGATATTTATCTGGCATTCTTGCTTTTATAATGTTTACCGCTTTATCAGCTATCTATTGGCAAGTCCGTAAACCGGTTTATCTCAACAGTAATTCTGAGGCAGTTATTAAAGTCCAATTAATTGAAGCGCTCGGGCAAACAAAACTCAACTATAAGTTTGAAGCATACTTATATCAATCTAGTTTGGATACACTTCAAGATCAAAAACTGAAGGGGATAGTTTATTTGCCTATAAATAAAACAGCAGATGGGTATCAGTCGAATGACTTAGTCGTATTACAAGGGAGGTTTATGCCCTATTCTAAACCAAGTGGGGTATTTACGTTTAATTACTCCCAATATTTGATTAATCAAAGAATTGGTTTTCGTTTTTTGGCAAAGCATGTAAAGAACGCTGGGAGAAGTGAAAGTTTTAATGTGTTTGTCTTTAGCGGACAATTGAAAACATTTCTAAGAGAACAATATCAAAAGGCTGGATTAAATACTTCACAATTGGCTATTCTTAATGCTTTATTTTTAGGTGACAAAAGTTTATTGACCTATGAACAAAAGAGTGCCTTTTCTGATGCCGGGGCGATGCATTTATTAGCTGTCAGTGGTTTGCATGTCGGAATTATTTACATGATAATGCTGAAAATCATTCTCTTGATAGGCTTTAAAAAGAATAGTATTTGGTCGTTTGTATTTGTTGTTTTAACCTTATGGATTTATGCTCTAATAACGGGATTTTCACCTTCTGTTTTAAGGGCAAGCCTCATGTTTACAATATTAGAGTTAGGTCGTATTTATAACTACAAAACTGGCATCTTTAATTTATTGGGATCGTCGATGTTTATAATATTAATCATCGAGCCATTGTCAATTTATAACATTGGATTTTGGTTAAGTCATGTGGCCGTTGCATCCATCGTCAGTTTTTACCCATCGATCAATGCCTGGTTACATTTTAAATTTCCGCCCTTTAAATGGATATGGTCGATTGTAGCAGTTTCAATTGCCGCACAATTGGGTACTTTACCTATAAGCATATATGCTTTTTATGAGTTTCCACTTTATTTTATTCTAACCAACATACTACTAATTCCCTTGGTTGCACCGATTCTGATACTAGCTGTCTTGGCTTCTGTGTTTTCATTTTCCAGCGCTTTGATGGGCTTGCTAATTCCCGCACTGGGAGATCTACTAACACTAATGGAACAAGCTACCAGATGGATCGATAGCTTGCCATATTCATCGATTACTAATTTGTTTGTTGAATGGTGGCAACTGCCTTTAATCTATATGGTTCTTACTTTATTAATGATTTATATCAATTATCGATTTGTCAATTACCTGAAGTTTTTACTCATAGCGTTTATTGTATTCGTAGCCAGTTTTCATATTCACTCAAGCACTAAACCAAACGAGGTGTTATATGTATCGAATATAAAGAACAAGAGTGTTGTAAATTATATCGGGCAGGGGCAGAACATCATCTATACTAGTACACCAATTGAGAATAAAGAAGCTGAATTCGCCTTTAAGGGGTTGTGGGCAAAAGTGGGCGCACCGTCAGAATATTCAGTTGTATTGATGGATGGTAAACAGAAAACGAAGCCGGTTGTTAAACTTATTGGAGGAGAATCAATTGGCATACTACCCAAAGGGGTATATTTGAATGATCGTGATGATCGTATTTTGTTTGATAGGCTTATACTGTTAGGAGCTCCATCAATGCCAGTGAAAGCATTTCTGGAAATCAATCCAGCTAAACAGCTCATCGTGGCCAATGGTTGGTCTTGGTATCAGAAAAAGAAATGGTTGAAGGCTTGTAGTGAGCGTCAAAATAGAATACATAATGTGCAGGAAGATGGGGTGGTATTGATCGGATTATGACAAGCAAGTGATTTTAATCACATTTTATTTGGAGGATTAGTGGTATTATCTATTAATTTGCGATGTTTTTGTCGAGTAGTCCGACATTTTTAAGAACACTTATTGTTATGAGAATTTTTATTGCAGGTGCAGGAGAGGTAGGAACACACTTAGCCAAAATGCTTTGTTCGGCTAATCATGATGTGATTCTGATGGATGAAGAGGAAGAGAAGCTAAAACAAATTGATTCGCATTTTGATTTAATGACCATTGTAGGAAGTATTTCTTCTATTGAAGATCTACGGGAGGCCAACGTTAAATCGTGTGATTTATTTATTGCTGTTCCTCCTTATCAGGATATGAGTATCCTTTCGTGCATTCTGGCAAAACAATTGGGAGCCAAAACAACTGTTGCCAGGGTTAATAATTACGAATATCTGCTTGAAGAAAATAAAGAGTTTTTCGGCAAACTGGGAATTGATGAGTTAATTTATCCAGAACAGTTAGCGGCAAAAGAAGTCTATGCTTCATTAAAACAGGTGGGTACTCGTCAACTATACGAATTTACAGGAAGTAAACTGGTAATGTTTGCCCTTAAAATTCGTGATAATGCAAGGATCGTCAATAAAACTCTTGCCGAAATATCAGCATTGTACGAAAACCAGCAATACAATATAGTTGCCATTAATCGCGATGGTGAAACCATTATTCCCCGTGGTAAGGAAACCTTGCAGCATAATGATCTGGTATACATTATTACCACTAAGTCTGCTGTGAAGCAAGTTATGGAGGATGCGGGTAAGAAACAGTTCGATATTAAGAATGTGATGATTCTTGGAGGTAGCCGAATTGGTAAAAAAGTAGCTCAAAAACTCGAAGGACAGTATAGTATAAAACTAATTGAGATAGATAAGGATAAAGCGGCTCGATTGGCCGATATTTTAGCCGATACCCTTGTAATTAATGGCGATGGTCGCAACTTGGAGTTATTAAAAGATGAAGGCATTAAAAAAATGGATGCTTTCGTTGCGGTGACGGGTAACTCTGAGGTTAATATTTTAGCTTGTCAGTTGGCCAAAAAGATGGGTGTTCGAAAAACGGTAGCTGAAGTTGAGAACATCGACTATATTGATTTGGCCGAGAATATTGGAATTGGAACATTGGTCAATAAAAAACTGATTGCAGCAAGTCACATATATCGTTATACGCTACGAGCACACGTTTCTCATGTAAAATGTTTGACTGCTACAGATGCGGAAGTAATTGAATTGGTGGCTCAGCCGGGATCCAAAATAACGAAAGGACCGTTACATAAATTAAGCTTGCCAAAAGATGTGAATGTAGGTGGTGTTATTCGGGGAGAATCAGCCATTATCGCCAGTGGTGAAACCTTGATCGAAGCCAATGATAAAGTGGTTCTTTTTGCCATGCCATCCAGCTTTGCCAAAATTGAAAAAATGTTTAGCTAATAGCTTCGGATTATGAATAAAGACATTGTTTTTTACCTGATGACCGGTGTGGGGTTATTGATCGCCATTGCCGCGATTACCAATTGGGAATGGTATTTTAAACAACGAAGGGCTCAGACAATGATAAAGTTGATGGGGCGGAATGGTGCCCGTATCTTTTACGCAGTTCTGGGCTTGTTTTTTACGGTTTTTGGTTATTTAGTTTTGTCAGGTAAAATTGCTGTCGATTCGATATTTTAATTAATTTTTCTGCAAAGTCTGTAACCTTTCTTTCATAACTTGTATCTCAGCAGAGAAACAAATAAATTGATGGATTATGAATGACTTTGCACTTGCTTTAATCTGGCTGGGATTGTTCTCAGCAGTTTTCTTTTCCTGGTATTTTTATCTGCAAGCTCGTACTAAAGAGCGAACCATGCTTATTGAAAAGGGCGCAGATGCCAGTAATTTCTACGCTAAAAAACCTGAAAGAAAAGGCTTTTGCTTTCCTTGGTTAAAAATGGGGCTATTATTGGTTGGAATTGCCTTTGGTTTGATGTTCGGGTTTGTGATGACACATGCAATTTTCCCTAATTCGTTAAATCGGATCGACGAACCATTCGTTTTTGGCTCAACAGTGATGTTTGGCGGTTTAGGAATGATAATGGCACATTTTACCACTAAAAAGAAAGATCAATAGTGGAAGAGCTTTACATCAAAAAAGTAATTGAAGGCGATGACCAGGGCTACCGGTATTTTATCAGGCGGTACAAGGACATGGCCTTCTCCATTGCTGTTTCTGTTGTAAAAGATGAATTCTTAGCGGAAGAAGTATGCCAGGAAGCTTTTATGAAAGCATTCGAAAAGATGCATGCCTTTAAAGGGCAGTCAAAGTTTAGTACCTGGTTTTATCGAATCATTGTTAACATTGCTTTTCGGCGACTTGATAAAGAAAAGAAGTGGAAGAACGAACCATTGGTGGCGGTTGAAAACACAATTGACGAGCAAAGTGTTGATGCTTTGGAAAGTGATGAACGCAAATACTATATCAATGAGGCGCTAAAGCTAATGTCATCTAACGAGAGCCTGGCATTAAGGTTGTTCTATTTAGAAGAACTGTCGCTAAAAGAAGTGAAAGATGTTACCGGATGGTCATCGAGTAAAGTGAAGGTTGTGATCCACCGGGCTCGCAAAAGCTTTTATTCGCATTTAAATGCCTTATTGAAAAACGAATCGCGATTAATAATTTAGTGATACAATGATGGACGAACTAAATGATAAATATTTAAAAAACTTACTCAAAGACAGTAAGGTGGAGATGCCTTTTTTGGACTTTGAGGAAAAGATGATGCTACGCGTTAAGAATGAGGCACAAGGAAAGCGTATTATTAGCAAAAATATGGGTTTATCCTGGTTCTTTTTCTTTATGGGCTCCGTTTTCGGCCTGGGCGTGAGCGTAACAATACCCTTGCTACAGTTGGAATGGGCCGGAATCGATTTACAAAATCTTAAGTATCCCTTAATGTTAGTGGTTTTGTTTATTATTATCTGGCAACTTGATGAGATGCTTCGACTAACCCTGCGGCAACGAAAACAGAAGCGTTTGCAATAGCTTGTATTTAGGTCAGATATTAACTAATAAATTGCAGGGAGAATGAAGAGTAGCAAAACACAAGTAACCCATTTAATAGAAATAATTATTTACAAAGGATGGGTGAAATAGAATTTTGATCCTTCCATGGGGATGCTCTCAACTTGCATATTACCTCCCAGTAATTCAACCAAATTTTTGGCAATTGATAAACCTAAACCGGTACCTCCCAGGTTAGCACCAAAACGCTCTTCTTCCCTGAAGAAACGATCGAAAATTTGAGTTACTCTTTCTTTCTTAATGCCAATACCTGTGTCCTTTACATAGAATGTCAGCTTGTTACCTTCCGATGGATATACTCCAAACTCAACATAACCGCGTTCCGTGAATTTTACAGCATTCTCAAGCAAATTGGTAAGTATTTGGCGCAGTCGTGCCACATCACTTAATATGATCAATTGATTGTCTTTAAGATCCGGATGGATGTTATAACGGCATTCAAGCTCACTTTTTTCCAAACGTTTTATTCTCAGCTTGAAAATCTCCAGGAGGCTTTCAAACATTTGTTGAATATCAATTTCAGTCTTTATAATTTTTAACTGCGATGCTTCAATCTTTGAAATATCAATGATGTCGGAAATGATTCTTAATAATTGATTGGAGTTATCTTCAATGATGCTTAAGTAATGATCGCGTTCATCCGGATTTAAGGATTTATCTTTTAGTAAATCAGTAAAACCAATTATGCCGTTCATCGGTGTCCTGATTTCATGACTCATATTCGAAAGAAAAGCACTTTTTAATTGGTCACTTTCTTCAGCTTTTATTTTTGCCTTTTTCAGTTCGTCGTTAATTCCTTTAAGTGCTTCATTTTGTTGCTTTAAAAGAATTTCTTTATCCAGCAGTTGTTCGGTTGTCTTTTTTAAGTCGGTAACATCAATTAAGGAAACAATTACTTTGCTCCAGTCATTCTCATAGCCTAACGGTATTTTAACCGTTACCGAAACATTTATGGTGTTGCCTTTAAGTGTTACATGTTTCGATTCTGTTTCGTACAGGTAAACTCCTTTGTAAAAAGTTATTAGTTCTTCGGCAAAATCCAGCAAGGCTTTTTGTGTAAATACATTGGAAACATTATTTAGAATTTGCTCCTTATCATCGGCTTCCATGTACTGCATGGTGGCCTTGTTAATGTTGATAATCTTTACATTAATAGCACATTGTTTAACAAAATCAGGATTTGAACGAATATAGGATTCTACATCACTAACGCCCTGTTCAACCAATTGATCAATCAACTTTTTTGTATACGAAAAATCTTCTTCCCACAGTGAAATGGGAGAATCTTCAAAAAGAAGTTTGAATCTTTCCTCGCTTAAAGTAAGTTTCGATAAGGCACTTTGTCGACGGCCAATTTCTTCTTTTAAATTTTTATTTACGATGGATAATTGATTGGTTCTTTCGAGTACCGATTTCTTTAATCGCCGGTTAAAAAGAAAGAAGATTATGACACTGATTAAAGACAGTGTAACTACCGCCAGTAATATATAGAGAGTGAGTTTAATGCGTTTTTTATTAAAAACCTGGTAATCTTCAAAGAGGAATCCTTCAATAGAATAATCGGATTTAAGGTGACCAATTTGAACTAATGTATTGGCGATGTAATGCCATCGGTCAGCATTCATATGACCGGGTTCAATTAACTTGGGCATCACCAAATCTTCCATTACTGTTGATTCGTAGCGTAGCAGATCCCTCGACAGGTCAGGATTATATTTGGCGATGATAACATCAATTAACTCATCCTTATTATCCATGGCATAAACCCATCCTTTTATTGAAGTATCGATGAAGCGTTGGGTTAAATCTTTGTTTCCCTCTACCATTGATTGAGCGGAGAACAGGATGTCTCCATAGAGATCGATACCATAGGATCGAGGCTTGAAAATCAACGGTTCAATATTTGCCTTTTCAAGTAAATAAGGCGCATCGGTAATGTAGGTGGTAATAACATCGGTGTGCCCGTTTATTAAATCGTAGGTAAAGCCTTTCGAACTCTCAGAAATAAAATTATCATCAGCGATATTTATCTTGTCAAAGAGTGCCGTGGTTGAAGTTAGTCCGTTTTGTGTGGATGAAATACGCTTATCCTTTAAATCTTCAATAAAACGTATGCCCGAGTCCTTACGGGCTAATAAGATTTCGGGGGAATGCTGAAAAATAGCAGCTAAGGCAACTACAGGGATATTATCATTTCGTGCGATAATTAATTTGGCCGACTCGATACCAAAGTGGGCATTGCCAGATATAACTTCATTTACAAAATCAATGGATGTATCACCTTGCTTAATAATCACTTCTATTCCGGCATCGCGGTAATACCCTTTTTCAATGGCCGCATAGAACCCTGCAAATTGAAACTGATGTTTCCATTTGAGCTGCAAGACTACAGTATCAATAGGCTGATTGGCTTTTAGTGCCTGGCAAAATATTAATATACAAACAATTAATAAAAGCTTAAAAGCTGATTTCATTAAAGCGCACGATTTCTGAATATTCGATGAATGAATATACAACCTTTTTTTGAGGCTTTAAAATATATCGAAGCTTGAACTTGCTAATCTAAACTGAGTCTAATGTATAGCAATTTCATCGATAAAAAGCCAGCACTCATTGCCTTTTCCCGGGTGCCAGTCAGGACACAAACCTTTATTGATCACTTTTACCTTAACAAAACGCGCGTTGATATCTTCTTGCTGAATTGTAATTCGATCAACGGTATAGTTATTTTGTAGTTGCGGTTCAGCAACATTTTGGCTTATAGGTTTGGAGTAGCTTTTGCCATCAGCTGACCAGGATAATTCAACAGATTTCGGAAGGAAAATCCAGTTTTCAGGATTATGCATTGCTCCAACAGATATTTCGTTTATGGTCATTACTTTTTCCATATCAATGATGATTTCAGCATCATCGCTTTCAAAACCTAGCCAGTAGCCATCATCGAAAAAGCGTGTGCCTGTTTCTCCGTCAACGAGTGATGCAGCACCTTCACATTTGTATTTTGGATGAGGTTTTTTAGATAGAAGCGCTTTTTTACCAATTCCCAGATGCTTAATTTTTTCTCTTTTAGTAGGTATATCATCAGCAGAAGCATATTCCCAGTTAAGATAGGCTGATTTTAGTGTTTCAAGCTTTTCGGGGTACTCCAATGCCATGTTATGCATTTCAGAACTATCGGTTTTAATATTTGTCAAGAATAGTAAGTCTTTATCCGGATCTAGCTCACCTTTACCACTATTATCTCTGGGGTAAGCAATTAGTTTCCATTCGCCTTGTCTGATGGCCCAACTTCCGCCACTTTTCCAAATAAACTGTTCGTGTGGTGTTGTGTGGTTCTTTTCAATAACCCGGCGAAGACTTTTTCCTTCAACCCCTTCTGGTAAAGTATTTATGTTGCAATAATCAGCAATGGTAGGTAACCAGTCGATGTTTAGTGCCATTTGATTACGTTGTTGATCGGCTTTTATTTTATTAGGATAGCTAATGATGGCAGGGACTCGAATTCCACCTTCAAACAGTGAAAATTTTGACCCTCTGTATGGGCCGGCTGATCCGCCACCACCAAATGTTCGAGTCTCATTGCTATGTCCGTGATCCGATTGAAGAATAACAATGGTGTTATCTCTTAATCCTTCTTTTTCGAGGGTTGCTAGTAATTGACCAATGTACTCATCAATGGTTGACACAAAGGCGGCATAATCGCGACGAGGCATATCCATGTGCTGATAATAATCACGCCATTTGCCTTTGGGTTGCAAGGGGTAATGTGGCATGTTAATGGCATAATAAATAAAAAAGGGTTCATTTTTATGCTGAGAGATATAGTTATCGGCTTTCTCCGCCATTAAGTCACCAAAGTACTGTCCGTCGTACCAAACTTCTTTACCATTCTCCCAAAGATCGTGGCGATTTGGACCATTCCAGTAAAAGAAATGTGAATAGTTATCGATACAGCCACCCATGTGGCCGAAAGAATAATCAAAGCCCTGACCGAGAGGCATTGTTTCAGGTGTGTAACCGATGTGCCATTTACCAATATGTGCCGTTTGATATCCATTGTCTTTCATGATTTCGGCAATGGTAATTTTCTCCGATGGCATGCCCTGATGACCTTCCTGAGACGAAGCATTACCAGGTAATCCGGCTTTGTGTGGATTCATTCCGGTTAACATGGATGCTCTTGAAGGAGAACAAACCGGTGCTGCCACATAAAACTGATTAAATTGAATACCCGTTTGAGCCAGCTCATCCATGTTTGGCGTATGCAAGTCGGTGGCACCATAGCAATTCATATCAATGCTTCCCTGGTCGTCGGTAAGAATGATAATGACATTCGGGCGCTGACCTTCTTTAGCGTAAGAACATATTGTGACTAGATTGCTAAAAAGACAAAGAATCAAAAGGGTGTATTGTTTCATGTGATTATATTTTTTTCAGTTGTCATAACTTGTCCCGCCTGGCGGGATGGAACTCGCCTGAAAAATAATCGTCTACGAATGTGAGAACTTTTCTCATGGCTCGTTTCCTGGTATCTGAATTAATGATACGCAAAAATACAACCAAGCCTTAAGTTAAAGGATGAATAGCAGTTCAGAATATGTAAAGAAATGTTCAGGGATGGTTAATCCACATAGATTAATTTCTCTTCCAGATCAATTAATTCACCAAAACAAATCGGAGCGATACCATTATCCTTTAATAATTTCTCCACCTCGTCAATGGAGCCGTCATCCACCGCAATCAATAAACCACCACTGGTTTGCGGATCACAAAGGATGTTTTTGTAACGAATGTCTTTTAGTTCAACATGCTCGCCATAGCTCAACCAATTGCGAGTTGTACCCCCTGGCATACATTTCTGATCGATGTATTCCTGAAGCATCTCCAGTTGTGGTATTTTATCAAACTGCAGTTGAGCAGATAATTGGCTTCCCTCGCACATTTCACTTAGGTGGCCAATCAGGCTAAAGCCAGTAATATCTGTCATGGCTTTAACCCCATTAATAGAAGCCAGTTTTTGTCCTAATTTGTTTAGTTGGCTCATTAAATCAGGAGCTATCCTGGCATGTTCTTCCTTCAGTAAACCTTTCTTTTGCGCGGTTGAAAGAATGCCTACCCCAAGAGGTTTCGTCAGGTAAAGTTTACAACCTTTTGTTGCGGTATCATTACGCTTTAACTGACTTAAGTCGACACGACCGGTTACTGCCAGGCCAAAAATTGGCTCAGGACTATCAATACTGTGACCACCTGCCAAAACAATACCCGCCTCTTTGCAGGCCTGTCGTCCGCCATCCATTACTTGCGCAGCCACATCGGCTGATAATTTATTGACTGGCCAGCCCAATATTGCTATGGCCAACAGAGGCTGACCTCCCATGGCATAGATATCGCTGATGGCATTGGTTGCAGCAATTTTTCCAAAAGTAAAAGCATCGTCTACAATTGGCATGAAAAAGTCAGTGGTGCTGATGATCGCTGTGCCATCACCCATATCATATACGGCAGCATCGTCGCGACTGCTGTTACCAACAATTAATTTATCATCGTGAATGGGAGTAATGTTACTTTTTAAAATATCGGACAAAACCGATGGCGCTATTTTGCAGCCACATCCGGCTCCGTGACTGTATTGTGTTAATTTTACTTCAGACATATTGTTCATTTAAAGCTTCCAAAAGCATTTCAGCATTTTTATTGGCATCGGTCGATTCCATTGGAATAAAACGAATGGTTCCGTTGCGTTTGTCAATGCCACGCTTATAGTATTTATCGTAATAAGCAAGGGTAAGCAAGGCTACCTCGTAGTAATTATTGTCTTCTAAAAGCTGCAAGGCTTTCTTTGTTATATCATTACCAAGACGCTTAGAAATGCGCGTAATGGCGTTGGCTAGTTTTCCTTTGTCTCCCAAGGCATATTCTTCAACAAGCAATTTAGCCCTTTCTTCCTTACTGATTTCAATAAAAAAGACTTGCGATTGCCTCATCTTCTGAAACAGGTGCATGGGAATGTTTACATCACCAATATTAGGACTTTCATCTTCTACCCATATCGGAAGGTCAAAATTAAACTGTCGCCACTGCCAAAAGAGGTTATTTTCGAATTGCTCAGTGGTCGGTTGTTTGCTCATGCCGATGTTCCCGAATGCCGAACCTTTGTGAGAAGCGAGTCCTTCCAAATCCAGAACCTGTTGGCCTGATTCTTCCATCCGATGAAGAATGTGAGTTTTTCCACTTCCAGTATAGCCACCTAATAGATGCAAAGTGCCTTTATCGAAATTATTAAGAGCTTCGTACCTGTAGGCTTTGTAACCTTTGTCGATAACATATACTTCTTCAAAGCCACTATCTTTTAAATGCTGAGCAAAGGAATGACTTCTCATGCCGCCTCTCCAACAGTGGATCACGATCTTTTTTTGAGGTGCTGCCTCTAATGATTGATCTATAAACCATTGAAGTTTTGGTGTTACATATTGATAACCCAAATCGATGGCTGCCTGCTGAGATTCTTGCTTATAAACGGTACCCACATGTGCTCTTTCATCATTGCTGAATAATGGAATGTTAAAAGCATTGGGTATATGTCCTTTCTCAAATTCACCGGGTGAGCGCACATCAATCAGCGGCAAATGCCCGAATTGTCTGAGATAAGTGTTAATATTAATATCTTTTGGCATGGCCCAAAGTTAGTGCTTTTTCGCTCTGAGTATCCTGCTTTGTACTTTTTTAACGCTATACGTAAAGTTAGCTGGAATGAAAGCAGCTCAAAACGTATTAATTACCTTTTGATTTAAAGTATTCAGGCGAAAATGTTTAGATTAGTGGGTACGAAGGTTTGTATTTAAAATGAAGCTTACCAAAAGTGATGAAAATAATAAGTTGTAAGCGTTGCAAGCCATGTATTTTAACTGTACCAAGCATTAAAGCCAAACGAGAAACAACCATAAATTTGATTATACAGGCATACAAATTCTTGGATGATTGATTTTATTTAAGAGTTCCTCTTGATCAAATGAAAATAAATTTATGCAGATGGAAATTATAAGATTCCTTACCATTATTCTATGTTTTAGCATACTAATACCCAATAAAACGAGTGGGCGCGATAAAAAGCATCCCAATGTTATTATTATCATTACCGACGATCAAGGTTATGGTGATTTAGGCATAACCGGAAATCCTCATGTGAATACACCTGTTATCGACCAGTTTGCCAAAGAGAGTGTTCGCTTCAATAATTTTTACGTTTCGCCAGTATGTGCACCCACACGTTCAAGCCTTATGACCGGGCGCTATTCGTTACGAACAGGTATAAGGGATACATACAATGGAGGATCCATTATGGCAAGCAATGAGGTAACCATTGCTGAAATGCTGCAAAGTGCGAATTATAAGACAGGAATTTTTGGAAAGTGGCACTTGGGAGATAATTACCCTTGCAGGCCAAGTGATCAGGGGTTTGATGAATCACTTATTCACCTATCAGGAGGTATCGGTCAGGTGGGCGATGTAACCAATTATTTTAAAGGAAGCACAAGCTATTTTGATCCGGTACTTTGGCACAATAATCAGCAAGAAGCCTTTAAAGGTTATTGTAGCGATATCTTTACCTATGAGGCCATGCGATTTATTGAGCAAAACAAAGAAGGGCCGTTTTTTTGTTACCTGTCCTACAATGCACCACACACACCATTACAGGTGCCCGATGAATATTATCAGAAATATAAGGATGTTGATCCGAGCTCGGGTTTAGAGAATGATGGGAGACCTTTTCCGGATATGACAGAAAAAGACAAGGAAGCGGCGCGAAAAGTATATGCAATGGTAGACAACATTGATGATAATCTTGGGAAGTTATTTGATAAGCTCGATGATTTGAAAATTGCAGATAATACTCTAATCATCTTTATGACGGACAATGGCCCACAGCAATACCGTTATATCGCAGGCATGCGTGGAAAAAAATCAAAAGTTTATCAGGGAGGAGTTCGTGTACCCTTTTATTTGAAGTATCCATCCATGCCTAAAAAAGGAAAAGACATTGATGCGATGGCAGCCCATATTGATATTTTGCCAACGCTGGCGGAGGTTTGTAATGTAGAATTACCAAAGAATAAAACGATTGATGGAGTAAACCTGATGCCTGTGATAAATAACGAAAAGCAGGTGGAGAAAGAACGTTCAATGTTTTTTTACTGGTCGAGGTGTTACCCTGAGTTATACCACAATATGGCTTTGTTGCGAGGTGATTATAAATTAGTGGGGCATACTGCCTACAATGCTTGTATAAATGATTTTGAATTATTTGATCTGGCCAATGATCCATATGAACAAAATAATATCGTTCTTAAAAAGAAGGATTTGGCTCAGCAAATGAAGGCAGAACTGGATGAGTTGTATCATGAGTTGATTAAATCAGAAAATCTGATAAACCAACCCCGGATTATTGTTGGCAATAATCATGAAAACCCAATTATTTTGAACCGTAACGATGCAGGAGGTGAACGCGGTATTTGGGCACAGGAAGAAGTTTACGGTAAATGGCGCGTTAGTATTGAAGAAGGTTATTACAATATAAAGTTCAAATTTATAAAGCCATTAAAAGCTAATGGTAAAATGTATTTAGAAACCAATCAAATGGTTAATCAAATGGTCAATAATCAGGTGGATTCTGATATAATTGAAATGAAAAACGTTTATTTACCACAAATGGATTGTGATGTAATACCATTTTATAGCATTGGCTCAAAACGAATTTTCCCATTTTGGGTTGAAATGCATCGGATTGTAAAGGTTAAGGATATAAATTAAGAATGATGAGTAAGTTAATCATATTAAGTACGCTACTGTTGTTCCTGACAGTTTATGCAAATGGTCAGGATAGCTTTTACAAACAACTGGCGGATTCAGCCTACACTTTAACACATCAAAGCGTGATCTATGATCCGGCTTATCGTTCGATCACATACCCCAATGGAGATGTGCCTGCTGATCGCGGTGTTTGCACCGATGTTGTCATTCGTGCCTATCGAAAATTTAAAATTGATTTACAAAAAGAGGTACATGAGGATATGAGTTCCAATTTCAGTAAGTATCCTGAAAATTGGGGATTGAAGCGACCAGATAAGAACATTGATCATCGGCGTGTCCCAAATTTGATGACTTACTTTTCCCGTTACGGAACTGTTTTATCCGTTAATGATGAGGCTGCCAATTATCAAGGAGGAGATGTTGTTTGCTGGGATTTGGGAGGAGGAATTACTCACATTGGTATCGTGAGTAATCACAAGTCGAAAGATGGTAAGCGTTTGCAAATCATTCATAACATTGGTGCCGGTCAGGTACTCGAGGATTGTTTATTTAAATTTAAGATTATAGGTCATTATCGTTATAAGAAGTAGGTGATTTTGTAAATTTTAAGGGTTTTCAGGTGCAAAGTTTTCGTTAAATAATGTGTTTGTCCTTTTGTGGCTAAAGTGAAATAAATGAGGTTATTTGATTGTTTGAAATTATTGTTAGATATTTACAAAATCTTAACACCTATAAAAATGAAGACATTCGTATTAACAACTCTTATTGTGTTTATTTCTGTCGTAAGCTACGGACAGGATAAACAATCAAACAAACTTGTTGAAGAAGCTTTAAATTTAAAGCTGACACCTCCCAATACACCACTCTCAATCATCAAAAAAGATCAAGCCTTATCAAAGAAAGAGGCTCGCGTAAATGTTTATGTGGAGCAGTTAAAGCCAGTATTTGAAGCAAAAAATCTGGCAAGCCAATTATTGAAAGAACCACATAAAAGTAACATGCCTTGCTATGTGCCACCTGCCAATGATTTGATGCCGGTAATGAAGCCCGATTCAACCGTTCAATACAGTTTACTGATACAGGATTTGAACCAACACTAATGCCTATTAGGCTTATTATTATTTAAACGGTACGCTCATCATAATTTATATTGAGTCAAGTATGACTTAAGTACACTGCTATTGAGCAAACGGAAAATTAAACCTTGAAATAATTATAATAACGAACAATGAAGTTAATGCAATTAGTATGCATAATTCTGTTATGCACTGCATGCGTGGGCAATGATGATACAAATCCAATATTTGGTCAAGCAGAAGTGGAAGTAAGCGATGAAGCTGTAAAGATTGAAAAAGGCATTACAGTTAATGGTAAAACAATCGACTGGGTCAATTTTGATAAAGTATATGCTTTTACAAATAATGATCACGGATTTAAACAGATTTTGGGAGTGACATGGCATGATGCCAAATGCATCGATTACCAATTGGTTTGTTGCACCAGACTTGAAGGCATGGAATTATGTGGAAGGGCAATTATCGCAGATCAGAATGGAACGATGGAAACAGATCAGGCTAAACAGGGAAGTAATACGATGAATTCTTATTGCTGCCAAAGTGATAATTACAGCGTTGCTGTGCACATTGCATCTGAATGTTGCTCAAAAGCTTGTTTTGTATATGATGGCATTGATAAGGGTGAAGATTGTGAAGCCCAAAGCGATCTGATATTAAAAGAAGTTATTTGGCAATAAATTAAATCAAAATAGTTTAATTTGTTCTTATAAAACAAACCTTCTTATGATCTTGTTGAAACGTATTTTACTGGCTGGTAGTATCATTACCTTATTAACAATTTTGGGTGTTTGGGCTAGTAACCTAATTGTTGAGAATGCCACTGGTGATAAGGTCTTTAATTCCACTCAACAGATTCCTCATAACAAAGTGGGATTATTGCTGGGTACAGGTAAAATGCTTTCAAACGGATATGTAAACCTATATTATCGTTACCGTATTGATGCGGCCGTTCAATTATTTAAAGCAGGCAAGGTTGATTACCTGTTAGTGAGTGGTGATAATTCGAGAAAGAGCTACGATGAACCGTCAACCATTAAAGCCGATTTAATTGAAAAAGGGGTGCCGGCAGAGCGAATTTATCTTGATTATGCCGGTTTCAGAACGCTCGATTCAGTTGTCAGGTGTAAAGCCATTTTTGGACAAAAAAGCATTACTGTTATCTCTCAGCAGTTTCATAACGAAAGGGCAATTTACATTGCAAAAAACAAAGGCATTGATGCGGTAGGTTTTAATGCAAAAGGGGTAAGCGCCCGTTATGGATTTAAAACCATGGTGCGTGAACGACTGGCCCGTGTTAAAATGATGCTCGATTTGTTTTTTGGAAAACAGCCTAAGTTTTTAGGAGAGAAAATTACAATTGGGTAGCACTGTTTTTACTTTAGAAATGGTAGGTAATGATGAACTGTAAGAAATGTTTAAAAATTGATTTGACAGTAATTCTGATTGTTAACAAAAATTATTTATTTTAGAAAAATATATATCAAATAGAGCTGTTTGAAAATCGTAAGGTCGATTTATTTACCAGGATTTTTAAGATTAAATAAATCAAATTTAATTTGACAGTTCATTGAAATATAATGAATGCTCACAAACGGAGCTTTCGTTACTTACCAAATCCAATCGTTATGAAAAAACTAAGCCTATTAGCCATTACTCTGTTCATTTTATCATGTTCAACAACTCAGAAGAGTGTAAAAACTCCATTGCTGGATACCTATACTTTTTTACTCACTGAAGTATCAACTGATCCATCTTATGGCTTATCAGAGAAGAATCCGGTGAAAGTTGGAGGCAATGATCAGCAGGAAGGCCCCATGAACGAACGACGCTTTTTAAATGCTTTGGCCGGCCCCAATGGAGAAAAAGTAAGTTATTATCGAGCCGGAAGTTGTTGTGCCGTAAAAAGTAAAAACGGCTTTATGGGCTATGCCATGCTGGATAATTATCGGGTTAGCTGGGAGGGGTCGCCTGATACGGTTTCCATTTACATCAATATGTATGACTATGGCGAACTAAAGGCTCCGCTTGGCTTTACCATAAAAAATCAAAAATCGAAGGGTGGGAGAGAGCTATATGCCCATAATCAATACGAATAGTCAGTTAAGATTAGATAAAGAAGTATAGTTATATATTTTGTTCTTCGATATGGAAACACATGACTAAAATCAATACCGATAAAGAATATTGGCATCCTTTGTTAAAGAAGGAAAATCAGGGTGTGGATAACTATCCCCAAAGCCAGAACTCTGTCCGATTTCTGGAGGTGTTAATTGGACTTGTTACAGGTGTTTTACTGATTGTGGCTATTTTTTGTATACGGATTTTTTTTAGAATTGACGATGATTTAAATCCGATGGCAGGAATTGGCTTGTTATTTACGATATGCATTTACATCATTGGTTTTCTTACAAGCGGATTTTTACTTTGGTTTTGTTTCGAGGAGCAACTAAGGCTTAAAGTTCTCAGCATTATAAACTTTGGACTTTATGTTATTGCAGCTGTAGTATTATTACTTTAATACGATTGTAAAGTTTATAAACATAAATTTAACCTCTTGCGGGATAGGTATTTGGGGCTTGTAGTTTGGGTTACTTTGACTTTATAAAGGTTAAATCCTGATTATAACCTTTGTAGTATAATTTAGAACCCTTAATGTAGCCTATTTCTTCATTGTTTTTTATATCAATTAAGCGATAGGTATTTCTTCTTTTGCTTGTTACAATAATATGTTCATAAAATTGTTTTATTGCTTTTCGTTCAAAAAACTCAATATCGTATTCTATGATTAGTGTAGTCTTATTCTTTATTTTCTCAAGATTCAGATGATAATTCACTTCTTTAATAGAAGGATCTGTTTCGTATTTCTTGTAGTCTTTCCTGTTGGGAACATAACTAGCCTTGTAATTACCCGTTAAATTATTCTTTTGGGCATTGATCTCAGATATAGTATTGAATAATATAAATGCTATAACTAAATATTTCATAAGATTATCGTAAGTTCGAATGTCTTATACCAAATGTCATGGGTAAATGTTACGAATTATTCCATCTATTGATACTTTTATACAAATTGAGGCCACCCAACAAAGGACAGCCTCAATATTATCTAATTACTCTATTTGAGTTATACCGATTGATTAATGTTTAGCGCCTTAAAATAGCTAAGGATTTAAAGCGTTCATTAAAATCATCAGTGTATACTTACTCAGTTTATTGTCAGCGTGTAATTACTTTGTGTAAACACGGTTTTCCTGCTCGGCTACGCGAATAAATGTGGTACGCTTGGTTAACTCTTTTAATTGAGAAGCTCCAACATAAGTACATGTACTGCGCACGCCTCCAAGAATATCCTGAACAGTTGCTTCAACCGGCCCGCGGTATTCAACTTCTACGGTTTTACCTTCACTGGCACGGTATTCGGCCACACCACCCGCGTGTTTGTCCATGGCAGTTGCAGAGCTCATGCCATAGAATTGCTTGTATTGCTTACCATCTTTTTCAATCACCTGGCCACCACTCTCATCATGGCCAGCCAACATACCACCCAACATCACAAAGTCGGCTCCTGCACCAAAGGCTTTTGAAACATCACCCGGAATGGCACAACCACCATCGCTGATAATTTGTCCGCCAAGGCCATGGGCTGCATCGGCACATTCGATAATGGCTGATAGCTGTGGGTACCCAACACCTGTTTTAACACGTGTTGTACACACCGAACCCGGACCAATACCTACTTTGATAATATCAGCTCCGGCCAGTAGTAATTCTTCTACCATTTCACCAGTTACCACATTACCGGCAATAATCACCTTATCGGCGAATAGTGAACGTGCTTTTTTTACAAAAGAAACAAAGTGCTCTGAGTAACCATTGGCTACATCAATGCAGATAAATTTAAGCTGTGGATTGGCATTAAAGATAGCTTCCACTTTCTCAAGATCTTTTTCTCCTGTACCGGTACTTACGGCAATAAAGTTTTCAATTCCTTCGGGAGCATTACTGATAAATGAGTTCCACTCTTCTAGGGTGTAATGTTTATGAATGGCTGTAAACATTTCTTTTTCGGCCAGCTTAGCTGCCATCTCAAATGTACCAACCGTATCCATGTTAGCCGCCATAATCGGTACACCTGTCCATTCAATGCTGGTGTGCATAAACTTAAAAGTGCGTTGCAGGTTAACTTGCGAGCGACTTTTCAAGGTTGAACGTTTAGGTCTGAACATGACGTCTTTGAATCCCAACTTAATGTCGTATTCTACTCTCATTTTAAAATATCTTTAATGATTACAGACAAAGATACTTGAATAATCCAAATAATTGCAACAAGTCTTTATTATTCAAACACCTTGAATCCGGTACAGTGCTAAACTGACGGGTATTATAAATCAAAAAAGACATTGATTAGGCATCAATGTCTTTTAGTATCTTTTCTACTTCTTCTTCGGTTTTGTAGAGTTTGTCTTTACAGCTTTTGAGCAGTGTGCTAACGCGTTTTACCTTGGTTGATAATTCATCCACATCCAACTCCTCGTTCTCTATCTGTTGTAAAATTTCTTCAATCTCACTAACAGCATCGTTATAGGTAAGCTTCTTTTTAGTCATGATAACAATTACTTAGTTTCTAATACAGGAAGAGTAAAATAAAAGGTACTTCCTTTTTCAAGTTCACTTTCGGCCCATATTTGTCCTTTGTTAATTTCCACAAATTCTTTGCATAAAACAAGCCCCAGGCCTGTTCCTTTTTCATTTAAGGTACCTTTGGTGCTAAAGGTTGAATCTACCATAAATAGCCTTTCCAGGTTTTCCTGCCTGATTCCAACGCCCGAATCAGCCACCGACACCTCAATCATATCCTTTTTACGACTGGCATTAACGTAAATGACGCTTCCCACCCGCGAAAATTTAATGGCATTGCTAATCAGGTTACGCAATATGGTGTTGTACAGGTTTTCATCGGCCCAGGCCACCAGGTTACGTTCAATCTTCGGACTTATTACAATGTCTTTCTCCTCGGCATTAAGCCTCAGCAGCGACACAATGTTATGTGTTTGGATGGAGATATCCAGCTGTGTTGGTTTATATTCGGTGGTACCGATTTGAGTGCGCGACCATTGCAGAAGGTTTTCAACCAGTCCTAACAGGCGTTTTGTTGAGTTATGAATGATTTGTGAGTACTCAATTACTTCACGTGTATTTTTCGACTCGGCATTTAATACCAGCATTTCGGCAAAGCCCATTAAGGAGCTAAACGGACTTTTTAAATCGTGGGCAATAATCGAAAAGAACTTGTCTTTGGTGTTATTAAGCTGATTAAGTTCGTTGTTCTTAATTTTTAGCAGGCGTGCGGTTTTGCGTCTGATGCGATAGTTAAGAATCAATATCAGCACAACAATCAGCAGAAAACCAACCACAATAATATAGGCTGTTCGGCTATTGCGCAGCAGCTTTAAGCTCTCCGATTTATTGATGTTATCCTGTTCCAGAATAGAAATTTGCTGTTCCTTGTTCAGTAGTTTGTAAACGGCTTCCATGCGGGCACTGTTCAGGAGTGCTTTCTCATCCGTTAAGCTTTCGCTTAAATCGATGTACTGTGTTTTAAACTCCAAAGCCTCTTTGTAATTGCCTTTGGCCTTGTGCCAGTCCGCCAGACTGTTGTACGACTGTGCCAGTTTGGCCTTTTCGTCCAGCGATTTGGCAATGTTTGTTGCTTTGTTGAGGTAATCAAAAGCCTGATCGAACTGCTGTTTGATCAACAGGGTTTGTCCCAGGTGCAGGTAGGTTTCGGCCTTTAATGAAGGATCTTCAAAACTAAGCATCAGCTTCAGTACCTTTTCGAAGTAATCGATGGCTTCGTTGTATTGTTCTCCACTTTGGTGGGCGCGGCCAATGTTGAGGTAGGTCATTGCCATTTTTACCGTGTCATCTTCGCGCCTTGAAATATCCAAAGATGTGTGGTAATGCTGAATGGCTTCAGATATCTTCCCTGTTTTAAGGTAAATCTCGCCGATGTTGTTATAGCATGTGCTGATGCCTTCTTCATCGCCCAGTTCACGATAGATTTTTAAAGCTGCCTCGTAATTGATAAAAGCAGCATCCAGGCGTTTCAGTGCATTGTTAATGTTGCCAATGTTTATTAGCAATACAGCCCGGTTTTTAATGTCGTTTTCAAGCAGGTTTAACTCCAGAGCTTTCTCCAGACAAGTCAAGGCTTCGTTATACTGAGCCAGAATATTTAATACCACACCTTTATTGGTTAAGGCTTTCCGGGTTAAGGTGGCATTATCGTTTTCTTCGCCTATTTTTAATACCTGCTCAAAATTAGCCAGTGCCTTTTCATACTCTCGCAGGTACCAATGCATGGCACCCAGGCTGTTATAGGCATTTCCTAATTTGTCGGCTTCTTTGTGTTTGCTGTAAATATCAATGGCTTTCTCAAAATGTTGGATGGCCTTTTTGTATTGACAATTGGCACTTTCGATCCAGCCTAAATAGTTTTCGATACCGCCAATTGCCAGGCTGCTTTCCTCTTTGCTGTTGTTGAGCGCTTTGAGGAGGTAGTTTTGTGCTAATTTATTGGCTTTAATATCAAATAGAAGAATACCGGCTTTTTGATAGGCCTGGAATTTAAGTTCAGAATCGTTTTCATCCACCAGCAGTTGATCGGCTTCTTTAACAAGTTTGATCTTTTCTTCTGAAGAGGTGGTCGACTCTGCTTTTTTAATCAACTGATAGGCTTTATGGCTGGAATCGTAGGTTTTACTTTGTCCAATACTCGCTATGGAAAAGCTAAACAGCAGAAGCACACAGGCATACACAGTTATTGTTTCACGAATGGTTAGTTTGGTTATCATCAGGATGTTTTAAGGCAATTAAAATCGAGCACAAAATATAAAAAGCAGGTTAATAAACCTTTACTTTTTTGTGCTAATTTTCTCAACACGACTAATTATTTCGCCGTCTTTGGTGCGGGTTTGCAAAGTGTCGCCTATGTTGATGCCTGACAGGCTTTTTACCAACTTATCCTGCACGAAGCTTAAGGAGTAGCCACGTTGCAATACTTTTTGTGGATCGCTTAATTCAACCGTTCTGTCGAGCAACTTTATTTTCTGCTTTTGATTTTTGAAGAAACTGTTTAACTCCAGTTTTAATTGAGTAGACAGAAAATCGTTTTTCTGCGTGGCTGTACGAAGCTGTTTCTTCGTTAAATAACGCATCGATTCTTTAACGTGGGTGTAGAAAGTATTCTGCTTATCGAAATAGTTGCGGCTGGCAAACTGAAGACGTTGGGCCGCTTCAATCTGATACTGTTTCTGATTGCTTAAGGCCTTGCTTACCAGTGGCTGAAAACGGTAGGCTGCCAGATCAATCCGATGCCTTTCGTCGCTGATTAACTGCTGTGTTAGTGCAATAAAATGATCTTTCAGATCAATGAGGTACAATTCGTAATGATTAATGCGCTCGATGATAAACTCGGCCACAGCGGTTGGTGTTTTCAAACGTGTGTGTGCTACCATATCCACCACCGATTCATCACGTTCGTGACCAATACCCGTTAAAACCGGCAAAGGAAACTGGGCTATGTTCATGGCCAGCATGTAGCTGTCGAAGCACATCAGGTCGGCCGACGATCCTCCGCCGCGTATAATAATCACGGCATCAAATACCTGCTCGTATTGATAGATGCGATCCAGGGCATTGATAATGGATTCTTCGGCTTCGGCACCTTGCATGATGGCCGGAAACAGTTTGTGATAAATTTTATAGCCGTTGCTGTTATTTTCAAGCTGATTGATAAAATCTTCGTACCCGGCAGCTGTGGGAGAGGAGATGATGGCCAGCTTTTGCGGAACAGTGGCCAGCTCAGTCTCTTTGTTCATGTCAATAACACCCTCTTCTTCCAGCTGCTTGATGATTTCCAGCTTACGCCGGGCAATATCACCCAATGTAAATGTGGGATCAATGTCTTTGATGTTCAGGCTGTAGCCATACAACTCCTGAAACTCAACGCTCACTTTCAGCAGCACTTTTAATCCGGCACTTAAGCTTTGTTTGGTAGTGGTTTCGAAATAGGGTTTAAGCATGCGGTAGGTAAATGCCCAAATGGTACCACGCGCCTTGGCCTTAATCTGATCCGATTCTTCTTCCTTTTCGATCAGCTCCAGGTAACAATGCCCGCTGCGCACTGTGCGGATATCACTTATTTCGGCCACCACCCAATACGACCCCGGAAAGGCATCTTTAATCTGTTCTTTTATATTCTGGTTGAGCTCGAATAAACTAATGTGTTCCTGGGGCATGGATTAGTGGCTTTTTATCACTTTAACATGTTGCTTAAAGTGTTTGTTTTCGATGGTGATGATGTAAATGCCCCTGGCAAAATGAGCAATTTCATTAATGCTTACCTGCTTAACACCCTTGAATGATTTACGGTACTTAAGATTACCTACCAGGTCGACGATGGATACATTTATATTGTGTTCGCTGGCATTGCTTAACCTTAGGATATTGCTAAAAGGATTGGGGCTGACCTTCCAGATGTTTTCGTCTGATTCGGTGCCTGGCACACTTACCTGTACGGCACGTTTAAAGTCGGGGATGCCATAACCAATGCCATCATCGGGATGATCACTCTGATTAGCACTGTCAATAATCAGTTGCCTGATTTCATTGGCAGATTTGTCAGGCAGTGCTTGCCAGAGGCAGGCTGCCAATCCGCTGACAACAGGTGTGGAATACGAAGTGCCATTGCCTTTGCTAATGGTTCCCGCCGAGTTCTGAACGGCTACCGATACACCAAGGGCACTAACTTCGGGTTTGGTGCGGCCATCGTACGAAGGGCCAAAGGATGAAAAGCCGGCTTTTGTACTATCGGCCCTGATGGCACCAATGGTAAGACATTGTTTGGCGTCTCCGGGAGCCGCAATGTAGTGCCAGCTGTCGTTACCTTCATTACCGGCACTGGTAATAATCAGCATTCCCCTTTCGGATGCCATATCCGAGGCTCTGGAGATACGGGTATTGGTACCATTCATATCGGCATAGGTATAGCTGACCGATGGCGGATCGAATTGCGAATACCCCAGCGAAGTGGTGATAATATCTACGCCTGCACTATCGGCAAACTCAGCTGCACAGATCCAGTAATCCGGTTCGATGGGATGCTCCGAATAGGCATCTTCCGATCGTAACAGCCAGAACGAAGCGTCGGGCGCTGTGCCGGTATAATCGTCGTTGTCTTTTCCGCCAATGATGGAAAGCACACTCATGCCATGGTAATGCGATGCAAATATATCGGCCGAAGGATTAACAAAGTCTTTGGTTCCCAGTATTTGGTCGTTATCCCACAGGTGCTGAAAAACCGGCAGGGTGTTAACATGGTAAAAGCCAGCATCGATGACAGCAATGTGCATGCCTTGGCCGGTATAGCCCTGCTGATGCAGAAGATGGCCATTCACGGTGCTGATTTGTGTCCAGGCCTCGCCATAAGCATTGCTTGCTGCGCTTTTTAATAAAGACGACAGGGGCTCTGTTTTTTCAACCGCACGTGTGCTGTACTGTGGCTTGTTTCTTTCTACCGACGCAATAAACGAAACCCGGTCGAGGGTATCCATCAAATTGCTGTTGGCCGAAAACACAATGGCGGCGTTAAACCATTTACTGGTGTGTCGCACATCAATACCCGCTTTACGAAGGCTATCCACATAATTGGCATTAACCGGTAAATCATCGGCAGTGATGTTAATCTGTTGCCTGGCTCTTCGCTGTATGGCACGTTGAGAAAGAAACTCTCCCGGTTTATCAATGGAATAAGCCGAGTTATTCTTATCTGTAAAAGTCACAAAATAGCCATCTTGTCCTTTTGACAAAACAAAGCTAAACAGTAATGCTATGGCGACCAGGTACCTCATTAACGTCCTCTCATTAACATATCCGGATTATTACGCATTTTCTCAGGATCTTTTAGGCTGTCTCTTTTTCTTTCAAATTCAGCCTGCTCGTCCTGCCTTCTTTTGTCTAACACTTCGGGGTTTAATAATGTTCCGTTCTTGTATTTTAGCTGGTAATTAACTTTGCCATCGGCATGGAAAAAGGTCCATGGTCCGTCTTCCTTATCATTTTTATAGCCGGCATCAATTTCCAATTGTCCGTTATTGAAGTAATAAAGGTACTTGCCGTGTAACAGATCGTTCTGGTAAGAAGCTTTTAACAAAGGCTCGCCACTTTCGAAATACTTTAACCAATCGCCTTGCTTTTTGCCATTTTGCCAGTGAATAATCTCGGCTACTTTACCACTAGGGTAATAAACTTTATACTGACCGTGTGATTTACCTTCCACAAACTCTTCGGTGGCCAATAATTGTTCTTTGCTATTGTAGTATTTCCAGGTACCAATCTTCAGCTTGCCATCGTACTGACCGCTGGAAGTCAGTTTACCTTCGTCGTTGAATAATTTGGCATCACCCAGTTTGCCCTGCTCATCGTAGATAATCTCTAAACTCTTTTTACCATTGGGATAAAAACGCGTGTATTTGCCCACGGGCTTACCATCTTTAAAAGTAGCTTTGTACAAAGGCTTACCATCGGTGTAGCGTTTCTCCCACTGTCCTTGTTTCAAGCCATTGGCATCTGTTTTATTATAATTGGCCGGAATGGGCGCCACTTTTGGTTTTTTAGCCGGAATACGGTTGCCAAAAACATCGGTTTGCGCTGAGGCCGAAAAGCTTAATGATATTAGTAAAAAGGAAAAAAGAAATATTTTCATTGTGTAATCAATTACTATAATTAAAGGTATTTGTGATAATCGTTTAGACTCCTGCTTATAGTTACTGGCATTTGCCTAACAGGTTTCAAAAATATAAAAAAGTCCCCTTAATAAGGAGACTTAAAAATATTCTTTGAACTATTTTCTTTTCTTCCAGAGTTTATAGCGGATAGGAGAATAAGGCCGAGGGCCTTTAACATGATTAACCCGGGGTAAGCTTAGCGCCACCCCGGGATCAGACCCACTGCAAATGCACCGGTGCAGCCACATGCGATATGTTGGCAGTTACAGACTATGCACCGGAATTATCAGGCCTTAATTACTGTATGGGAATACGGATCAAAAGTTATCAATCAGTAGTTGAACCCCTTTAGGGTTCCAGGCTTTTGGGGTATCTATCCACGGGTTTCACCCGCGGTTATTCGTGTTTAATCCCTCGCGGGATTTATTTGTTATTGTATAGTTAGTCAGTGGTTTGACATGCTTAGTGGATTGGATAGGATTGAGGAGAGGTGTTCTTAAGTAATCACTATAAATCAATACAATCAGCATAAGGCCAAAGGCCTTTAACATGATTAACTGGGGGTAAACATAGCTCCACCCCGGGATCAGACCCACTGCAAATGCACCGGTGCAGTCACATACGGTATTATTGGCAGTTACAGACTATGCACCGGAATTATCAAGACTTAATTACTGTATGGGAATACGGATCAAAAGTTATCAATCAGTAGTTGAACCCCTTTAGGGTTCCAGGCTTTTGGGGTAT
>JAOARW010000055.1 GCA_025210475.1 Carboxylicivirga sp.
AAGTGAGTCGTAAAACTCACTAAAACAACTAAAAAGTGAATGAAAAATGAACAACTTATACAATTATAGTTAAATAGAAAGGTGGAAATGGTCATAAAAACAAAAAGCTCTTCTTTCAACTATTTTTGCAAAGGTCTCAAATCGTATCTTCTTTTATAATACTTTAAATCTTCTACTGTCATTATTATTTAATTTTTTCACCCCTTGCTCGGCGAAGTTTGCAACTTCGTCGAACTATACCAGTAGTCTTTGACTACTTTACTGTCGCACGCTGGCGCGGATTTGCAATCCGCACCACTTATTTTATAAACAAAACATCTAATAGATATCTCCTCTCAACTCGACTTTGTTGGCAGCCTCAACAAACAAAAGCCGCGCTATTGCTAACATGACTTTCTATTCTCATTTATTTATTTTGCTTCGCAATGTTAGTTGCAAACTAACTTTTACTAACGACATAGTTACAAACTATGCCGAGCTGTGTTCTTGTCTGATTAAGGTATTGAATATAAGTTATCTCTTTGTAATACTGCAAAGAGGCACTTTCACGTACTGCAAAGTGTCTGCTTGCTAATGGCCTTACACCCCCTCCTTTACTCCAAATGTTTTTTCAATCTGCATCCTGGTATTTCCCACAGTTATTACAATCAGGTAGTTACCTCTTTTAATCGTCTGATTATCTTCCGGATTTTTATTGATATGTCCGTCCACCACCAAACCAATAAGAATGGCGTTCAGCTCTTTTTTCATTTTAACAAAAGCCTCAAAATACGACATCCCTTCATAGGGATTGCCCTCACACACTCTGAATTGCTGGATATCCTGGTCATCATTATTTATGCTGGTAGCAATCAGATCGTCGGTATATTCAGCCACGTGGGGTTCGAACAAATAGGAAGCCACCATCTTTGACGCGACTTCACTGCGCGACACCACATGGGATACCCCGGTGTTAATCAGTGTATCTTTCAAATCAGGTGCTGTGCAATTAACAATGATGTTGAGATTAGGATACAGCTTCTTAAGATTTAACACAAATACCAGTGTTTCGGTATCGTCCTTAAAATTGACAAATACAGCCTTACACTTATCGATGTTCACCTTGTCAAAAGCCATGTTGTTATGATAGTCGGCAAACATGGCAAAAGCCCGGTCGTGATCATATAAATCTTTGATCAGCTCCAGGTTATTTTTTGAGTTGGTGATAAAGGCCACCTTATGACCAGCCGGAAAAATTTGATCAGCTACCTGACGGCCAAACTCGTTCCAGCCAATTATGATGTAATGATCTTCGAAATCTGTTCCAAAAAATCCATTCTTTTTCTTTTCCATATACAAATTGATTCTGCTGGTTATTTCTCCAATAAAGTATCCGATAAGCCCCAGGCTACCCAAAATAATAAACAAACCGATCACCTTACCAACGTTGGTAACCGGATAAAAATCGCCATAACCAACGGTTGTAAGCGTTACGATGGCGTACCAAAAAGCATCAGTCAGCGATTTTATATTCGCATCGGCACTTCCCTTTTCAACAAGTGAAATAATATAGATTAACACCAGGTAAATAATACCTCCGATGATTAAACCCGATTTCTTTTTCATATCCGATCTGGTTTATTGACTGTATTCCTCAATGGTTTTCTCCCACTTCATTTCATGCTTCAATCTATTGCAATAGTTTAAAAACACCTTTGTTTTCTCTTCATTGCAACTACTTAGTTCGATGTAGCACCATCCGCTTTCGGCAAAACTGTGAAGGGCTAGATGTGATTCGGCCAGAAGCCAAAAACCGGTAAAGCCATTTAGAGGAAAGTGGTGTTCGTTATAATTGAGCACCTTGAATTCCGCTTTGTTTAAAGCCGCATCGAACACAAACTTTAAAGCATCGGGCTCTATCAGCTTAACCCAACCTTTTAAACTATATATCTTCGGTGATAATTGTTTCGGACTTATTTCCATCATTTTCAATTAATACAAATCCCAATTTCCTTTTAAATAATATTTATAAAGTACCGGATCATGAATTCGGTTAACTTTTACAGAGTCATTAAATCCCGGATAAATATCCTTGCCAAAAGATGTTATCAATTGCATGGCCTCTTTGTTTATCCATTGGGTTCCGATCGCTTCATAAGTCTGAGCCTGCAAGGTTTCCTTCAACCTGATATCACGTTGCGTTTTCACGCCAAGGGACCAGCCCCATTCACCAAGCGTAATAACCTGGTTATGCAAAGCCTGGGTTACGAAACCGGCTTCTTGCATGGTTTTCACAATGCATTTAAAGGCCTTGGTAGCGAAATACGGACTACCCGATTGAGTGACAATCACACCCTCTTGACGCAGGTGTTTATAACAGGTACGATAAAACTCCACCGAATAAAGTCGTCCCAGCTCAACCGTTCGCGGATCAGGCAGATCGATAATGATGACATCGTAAAACTCATTGGACTTATCCAGAAAAGTATAACCATCCGCATTAATCACCTCTACCTTATCATGGTGCATCGATTGCTCATTTAGCTCCTGCAGTATTGGATGTTCCAAACCCAGGCGTGTCATGGCCGGATCCAGATCAACCAGTTTGATGCTTTTTACGCTCTGATATTTAAGCACCTCACGAACTGCACAACCATCCCCTCCTCCAAGGATCAATACATTCTGAGGATTCGGGTGCAAGGTCATGGCCGGATGAACCAATGGCTCATGATACATCAGCTCGTCCATCGTACACAATTGCTGGTTACCATTCAGATAAAGCCAGTAATGATCTTTCCATTGGGTAATAACGATTCGCTGATATTTCGATTGTTCCGAATAAATGACCTTGTCCTTGTATTTGAGTTGTTCTCCATAATGAATAATTGTATCAGCAAAATAGGTGCCAATGGGAATAGCCAACAGTACAAATACAACCGCTACCTTCAGCCATACTTGTAAACCCGATTGTATGCGCTTTCTCAGAAAGAAATATACCCCGAGGGCTACTGAGAAATTAACAACCCCCAAAAGAAACGGCGTATAGATTAATCCCATGATTGGCAAACCCACAAAGGCAAAAAAGACACCTCCTGCCAGACTACCGTAGTAATCATTTTCAAGCACATTGGAAATATTGACACGTAACTCCTCATACTCATCGTTAATGCGCATCACAAGCGGAATCTCCATACCAATAAAAGTACCGATAAGCATACAAAAACCATAAATGATTATACCAACCGAAGCGGTATAGGCCGATGCGGTATAAACAATTAAGGGGGCAAATGAAACCAGCAAGGAAAGGGAGAATTCGAGAATCAGAAACTTCTCAATCAATTTACTCTGAAAAGTTTTACTGATGCGACTTCCCACGCCCATGGTAAATAACATGGTACTCACAATCATGGCCCACTGAAAAATAGAGTCGCCTAAGAAATGAGTGGCTAAGGTCGATAGAAGATACTCGGCTACAATTCCACTGAACCCGGTAGCAAAGATCGCCGCCTTTAGAATTGCCGAATATTTGTTCTTTATTTTAATCATGTGATAAAAAAGGGATACAGTTGCATCTGATTTATTCAAACCCAATGCAATATCCCTTGTTAAAAGTTATTTTCTATAAACACCAGGTTATCAAAACCGATCCGCCGATATAAGCAAAAGCTTCGATGATTCCGGCACCAACATTTGGATGCTCCTGGTTAATAATTTCGTCGGTCAGGCGCTGACCCGGCAATAAAATTTTGTCGGTAAGAAAACGCATTACCGGTAATAAGATAATGCCCAATGCCAACTCAAATCCGGCTTCGGCAAAGGTCCAGCCCCACGATTCAAGATCGCCCATTAAGGCATGTCTGATCAGATTGGCAATAGCGATTAGAGCACCGGCAAAACCAACACCTACGGCCACGTTATCTTTTTCAATGTGCTCATGCACATCGTATGGTGTGATAAACTGGTAAACGGCAGCAGCAATAAATAAAGCGACTTGTCCGGCCAGCCAAAACACTACCGCCGAGCTAATGCCTTGCATCAAATTTCCGCTTTCGCCAGTTACTGCTCCAAAAATGATTAAGCCAGAGGCGATAGAAACAGCTCCTTCAATCACACCGGTTCCGGCATTTCGATCTTCAATAATCTCTTTTCGAACACTGAAATGACGCAAGATAATTTTATCGTTTAACCAGATTGAAAGGTTCAGCAGTATTATGGCCAATGCTCCATAGATGGCGATGTCCTGCATGTCTAAGAGCAGGCCGCGTGTAGGTCCCACAATGGCGCTTCCGATGGCTGCCAAAAGACCAATAAAATAACCAACGTGGGCAAAAGAGAATGCCAGGTTATCTTTTTCAACCAATTCTTCTTTCACACTAAAGTCGCGATGAACCAGTTGATATGCTAATTTACCAAGATAAAAGATTACAAAACCAACAGCAATATAAGCGATGGCATCGTATAGAATTGTTGATATTTCTGAAAATGTCATGTTAAATACTTTTGCTTAGGTTATTACTTGCCATATCCGCCACTGCGGCTGCGTGATGAACTTCTGCTATAGCGCGATGAACTTCTGCTGTTACGGTTGTTATAGCGCGAACTCGATGAATAGGAACGAGATGAGCTGGCACTACTTGATCGCGACACCTGACTTCTTACATTTTGTTTGAACGAAGAAGGCTTAGAGCCCCAGGTGCTACTCTTACCACTGCCTGAAGACGTATATGTCTTGGTTCCATAAACGCTGCGGCCCGAAGGTCCGTAATAAGGGCGTGATCCATAATAGCCACCGCGGTAGTAATCGTTGTAATAAGAGCGGTGAGCAGGGTAGGTCATTAAATTAAACATGGACGACATAAAAGCATATTGCCCGTAAAATTCCCAGAAAGATGTACCGTTTCGCTCTGTCCAGCGACCGTATTTCTCATTACCGATGTAATGATTATAACCGGCCGGGCTGGCTTGTTTGGAAACTTTTCCATTCTTTTTCGAAACAATCTCCATGCCCATGTTATTAACATTGGCGGCAAAAAACGCATCAGGAACTTTTTCCCATCCGGTTTCTTCTGTTAAAACCGTATCGGGACGTTCAATCAAAACATTGTACTGATGATAATACTTACCATCACGGGCATCCATATCCAAAAGAATGATGGAGTAATTTTGCTCATTATTTAACCTCTTTATCAGGTTGTCAATTGGCGACTTTTCCCAGTTATTAATCGTTGTGGTATTACCACGGTCTGGGCGTCTTCCCGAGCGATTACTACAGGTTTTCACAACAAAAAAACCAATAATAAAAATGATAATAATTTTCGCAATGCCGTTATTCATAGTTATCTGGTTATAGTTAATTTTTAAAGATCATTTTTACATTAGCTTACTTGTCTTCGGCCGGCAATATGTTGGAAATCTCAAATTCTTTAAGGCTGATACCAATGGCTGCCTCAAATTCTTTCTCATCCCATTGTTCGATACAAAGCAGGTGTTTGCCTTCCTCATCTTCAAAATCCCACGATCGGAACTCTTCCCAGTTATCACCTTTGGCAATATCGTGAAAATACCCGGCCGATTCCTTTTCGAGATAATAATCAACGCCATCACAGGTAATTTTCTTCGGTGGCTGCTGTTTATTCATTAAGGTTTCCGGTAAATCAGTCGCAATGGCTCGTACCTTCTTCTTTTTCATCAACGACAGCTGTATACCATCATCCTCTTCAACTCCCAGGAAGCAGGTTTCGCTGCCATTACTCACTTTAAACTCTCGGGTGAAATAGTTATCGCCCCAATCGTACTCGTAAATGGCCTCTACTACCCAAGTGGATAAGTCGTATTCAAAAATGAAACCAACATCCAGGTCCTGAACCCGGATATTGGTGCTATCGTAATGCGACTCCTTCTTTTTAAAAAAATCGAATAGTCCCATATTAATCTTTCTTCAGCTTAGCTTTTAATTCTTCCAAAGAGTTTGATGCAGCTACCTGATTATCTGATAATACATCATCAATCTCATCGTCTATACTGCGATTTTCCAGGCTGATTTCGCCATAAGCTTCGGCCATGGCTTCCTGCTGAGCAACTTTTTCTTTCATCTTTTCGAGCATCGAAACCGTACCTGAACTATCAATACCACTTAATTGCTTGTTGATTTTTTGTGTGGCACTGCTTACACGCGCTCTGGCCTTAAGCGTACGCAGTTCGTTTTCATAACTTGAAATAGAACTTTTTAGCTTCTTTACATTTTTATCTAAAGTGGCAATGTTATTATCAAAGCGTGTGACCTCTTCCTGAGCTCTGCCGGCTGCCTGAAGGGCTTCTTCCTTGCGTGTTAAAGCTTCGGTTGCCAAACGGTCAGCTTCAGCCGCATCGAGTTCGCCTTTTTCTGCTTTGCCCAATAAAAGAATCGCCTTTTGCTCGTAATTAGCTGCTTTGGATTTATTATCGTTCAAATCTCTTTTACTGCGAATAGCCAAGGCTTTTACTTCGGCCAAAGCCTGAAGACTTTTATCCAAATCCTTCTTTAAATCGCGGATGCCCTGCTCCGTCATTTTAATCGGATCTTCCAATTTATCAACAACGGCGTGTGCCTCTGCTTTTCCTACTCTGAAAAGTCTGTTAAATATACCCATGGTGTGTTTTTAAGCTTTTGAGAAATTAATTAGTTCTTCTGAATATTCCGAAAGCAATAGCTTCAGTGAGTTAATGCTGGCTTCGAGCTCATTTTGATCAAGTGTTTCCAACTGAAGGGTATCCCTGAAAATAAGCTTACGTCCTGATTCATCCAACACGAATGCACCATGAACAATCTCCCGATTCTTAACTAAGAGTGCTTTATAAATGTCTTCAGATCCTTTCTCCAATTCAATTAACAAACCTTCAATAATAATAATCGAATCTTCACAATCAATTACCAGATTTGAAATACCGTCCTCTTCCTGGTTTATTACCAGTATTTCTTCATTCACATCTTCCGAAACAATTTGATATTCGAGATTTAGAAGATATTCTTTCACTTTTAAGAAATGTTCACTCATTTTTATAGTTGTTTGTTTAATGGTTATGCAATCTATCAAATATAAGAAAAAGAAACATTCGGCAAGGTCTGTAAGTTTGCTAATAAATGCAAATTCCAAACCTTTGTTGTAATACCATCAGAAGAGGCGCTATGCCATTACTAAAAATCGTAGATGCTCTTCTGCTTTTGCTTGTTCTTTCGCAGTTGCTTGTAATTGTATTGGCGCTGTGCCTCAACAAATATCGGTGTAAAGCTCTCGGTAGGCGATGGTGATGGCGAAAGCAACAACTTCTGCGACGGATCAATAACAAAATAAGCCGGTAAAGCTTTAATGTGGTAATCCAATGCTACTCTAGGCATGGCCATATAGTGCAGAAAATCCCATTTGTATTTATTATCCTTTACCAGCTTTTCAGCGGCTGTCGGATCTTCGTCCATAATAATGGTGACGATGGTAACCTCACGCCGAAGCTGTTTTGATAAAACATTTAGCAATTGTAAATCCTGCTTACAGGTATGATTACTGGTGTGCATAAAATTCAGGTAGACAAACTTCCCTTTGTAATCAGCTAATGAACGTTCTTTCCCATCTAAACGATACAGGGTAAATGGCGGTGCTTCTGATCCATTGCGTAACCAGGTTACCTTTTTGTATAATCCTTTGGCAATGTCTTTAATGCGAAGGCTCGATCCGCTGCTTTGTGCCTGTTTAAACAAGTCTATGATACGATTCTGATCGTAGCGACCGGAATAAAAAGCATCGTAACATGATTTTAGCAAAACAAGGTCGGCCAGCTCGGCATTGCGAAACAAAGTATCTTTTTGCAACACCATCGACAAACTGTCGAATGACGATCCCTTGGCGTAAGTTTCGCGTAATTCATCACCCCTCTTTGCTGAGAAATAACTGGTGAAGAAACTCTTAAATATTGTGTTAAAAGTTTTTTGAAAAGATGGCATGTTTATTTGCAAGGGCTCACCCTTCATGGCATAATACATGGCTTTTCGCTTATTGCGTTTATAGGCCAGGTTGTATAATTCGCCATAAGCATATTGCTTGTACTTGGTAAAATATGCCAACTCGGATGAAAACTGCGCATCTAAGTTTTGAATAATCTCTTTTGCTGCATTAACATCTCCCCTTGAGAACAAATTAACTGCATTGGCATTGTATTGTTTCGAAAACTCGCTATCAAAATCGGCAATTAAGCGATTTAGTCCCTGAGCCTCCTCATTGGCAATTCCCAACTCTACCTCCTCGGGAATAAAATAAGGATTAAAGCGATCGGCATCGGTACGCGGTAAAAATGGGGGCAGTACCAACTCGTAATTCTGACCGGGTTCCAGATAAATATCAGCCCGGTATTTGCCCATGTCAATTTTGGCATACACAATTGAGCTGATTTCAACACTTTGTTCAAAACGGCCGTCTTCATGCACACTGATTACCATCAGATCGGCCATCTCCATGGAGATAGGATTAACCACCTTTTGTACCACCAAGTGATAACCAGCGTAATCCGGAGCGTGTCCGCGAACCGTTACCCACTGAAGTTCCTGAGCCGATATCCAGCTGAGGTTAATAAAGAGTAGTACAAAAGCAAGCCAACGCATCTACATGTATTTTTGAATATTGATTTTTATGGCATCGGGTAAAAACTGACCAGCATCGCCACCATGCTTCACGATATCGCGCACAATTGAACTGTTAACCGGCGTATGCTCGGGTGTTGTTAACAAGAATACCGAATCGATTCCACTCATAGCCTTGTTAACCTGAGCAATAGCTCTTTCGTATTCAAAGTCAGCCGCCGTTCGAATACCTCGTAATATATGCGTACAATTAATATCTTTCGCGAAATCAACTGTTAATCCTTCGTATTTCTCAACTGTAACCCGCTCATCTCCTTCGAATACATCGCGTATCCATTTCATACGATCTTCCAGGGGAAAGAAATCTTTTTTATTGGAATTATATCCAACTGCAATTATAATCTTGTCGAACAGACTCAAACCTCTCCGCACAACATCTTCATGACCGACTGTGAAAGGATCAAACGATCCTGGAAAAATTGCTACTTTCATATACTCTAATTAAATTTCTTTCAGTTGTCACATGGAACTCCCAAATAAAATCAATCATTCTCCTGCGTGTAAATTGAATTTGCATGGTCGTTTCATGTGTTAATATTTTAATCAATGCACAAGGGCGTAAAATTTGAAAAAAAATAGCGCTCACGCAAGTCTTAACACGGCTATTATTTACCAAAACTTTATTTTACCTGCCGCAAAGGCCGACATGCGCAGAAGAATAAAACCATGGCTAAATCGTGATATATTGGTATCGCCATATTTACGTTCCCGGTATCGGATTGGTAAATCAACAATCTTCAGGTTTAGCTTATAGGCTCCGAATAACAAATCGAAGTCCCCAAAAGGATCGAACTCACCAAAGAAAGCCCGGTTATTTGCCAGTTTTAAGTAATCGTTTCTGAACATCACCTTGGTGCCACAAAGGGTATCTTTAATCGGGCGCTCCAATATCCAGCTAAAAAGTCGCGAAAAGAAATGGTTACCAATGGTATTAAGTGTGCGCATGGCATTTTTCTCCATGGGATATACCAGCCTCACGCCATTTATAAATTCTCCTTTACCGCGTGTAATGGCATTGTAAAATTTAGGTAAATCCTCGGGTGGCACCGTGAGGTCGGCATCCAGAATCATTAAAATATCGCCTTCGGCAGCAGCATAGCCCTTGCGTACCGCATCACCTTTCCCTTTGCCATCTTGTTGCATTATCTTAATGCGATGCGTGTCCTTATACTTGTCTGCCATTTTTTGAATGGTCTCCCAGGTATCATCAGTGGAGTTACCCTCCACAAAAATAAGTTCGGTGAACTTACCCATCTGAGGCGTTCTTTGGATGGCGGCTTCAATGTTTCCACTTTCATTGCGGGCCGGCACAACAACCGACACTGAATAGCGCTGGTCAACCTCTTGCTGGGTTAAACGTTGCGGGAAAGGACGGGCAAAAACAAATTGGTTAAGCCCGAATAATTGAAAGAAGGGTAAGCGCGATACAAAGCGGTTCAGAATCCAGGAAAGCAAGGGTATGCGATACGGCATCAGCATGCTTCGGTTTCTTTTATATGTATCAAAACCTGCCAGGTAAAGCAGGTTGGCAATATCGCCGCTCGACAGCCAGTTTTGCTCAGTGGTTCTTTTCTTTAAGCGCAGCCATTCTGCCAGTTTAATGATTGGTTCCCAGAAACGATTGTAATAAGTAACAATGATGCGTGTTTTTTCATGACACACCTTTCTGAGTTCATTAAATATTAACTCAATATCATCGACGACCCCCAGTAGATTGGACAAAATAATGACATCAAACTTCTCATCCAATTGAATATTTTCGGCTTCCATCAGGCGAAAATCCATATCGGGAAATTGCTTTTGTGCCTGATCTAATATCGGCTCACAAAAATCAATACCCAACTTGCGTTTTCCATTAACTGCAGCCAGCAATTCGCCCGAACCACAACCAATTTCCAACACAGAGCTTTCTTCGTGAATGTAATAGTTACAATAGCGTGTGATTGAATCCCAATAGTAGCTTCTTCGTTTGCGGTATTTTACCCAATTTTCTGATCGTGATATAAAATATTGTCGTCGCTCTTCGTTTGCTCGCATCTTTATTTCCTCAATTTTCATTGCCAGCTTATTTAGCCGCCTTATAATCTACTTTGAATAAATAGGCCGGCTCTACCTCGCCTCCTATCTTATGTTCTAACTTAAATATCTCGGGGTACTTCTTTGATATTATGTACAGGTAGCGATGAATGGTATTGATGGTCTGACCATTATTAACCGCCGGATTCTTTCGAAGACTAGCCATAATTACATGACTGATCTTTTTATCTTTTAATCGCTTTAGCAGGACGTCCGGATCATTGCTATCGAACCGGTAAATACCGTAGAATTTCTTTCCATTGGCATAAATCCGTGCCATATTAGGCTTGCGAACAGCCACATAAGTATCGGCAGGTAACTTTTCGCCAACGTATTCAGTCATTGCCAAATAGTGTTGCCAATCATCGGTATAACCTTCATACAAATCTCCTCTCAGATTCTTTTTAAGTGTCATCAGATCCACTTTGGAGAAAGACTGACCAATAACACTGATCGTACATACAACTACCAATAAAATAGCCAGTCGCGGCAACCAATTACCTTTCTTTTCTTTTGCAAACTCAAAAATACCATAAAGCAAAACCAGGATCATTCCACTCAAAAACGGGATTATCAGGCGGTACTGATCCCAAAGCTTTTGAAGCACAACAAAGGTTATTCCCAACATTACAGCGGTATATATCGCTGTAAACAGCATGTATTTATTTCGTATAAAAGCTTTAAACGCACCCCAAAGGAATAACAGGTACAACAAAATTGTTAATCCGCCATTAATACTTATCAGCTTTAGCGATTTCAAGCCTACCATTTGCAAAAAGTGCTTCGATAAGTAAAGGTTCGAATTATCAATAAACCGGGCAACAAATCCTGAGAAAGTCTCCTTTCCTTTATCCATCTGATATGGATGCTTATATAATAAGGTATTCGCCTGGCCTCCATCGAACAACCCATTATCCCAAACAGCACTCTTAATCAGCAGAAAAACAAACATCATGGCAATAAACCCACCCAACACAATGGCGGCATGCTTGTACTTCTTTTCCAGAATTAAAAATACCAGAACAGCAATTAGGGCACCTACCCCAACTGTTCGGGTTAAGCAAGCCGGAAGAATAGCTCCACTCAATAAGAGAAGATGTTTCCAATTAATGAAGCCAGATGTATCTTCATTAATACGAAATACAAGAGCAAATACCGGTAACTGAATCAATATGAATAGTGCTTCGCTATATGTTTGGCTGCTGAAATAGATGTACTGACTACTTAAACATGTAATCAAAAGTGTACTGAACAGTAAAGTAAAACTAATGCGATTGCGGTAAATGCGGTAAAATACCCAAATGCTGGCTAACATCAGAATCAGGGATGTCATTTTAAGTAAGCCGAGATTGATGCCAAACAGCCCAACAAACAAGGATAAAAACATGGGGTATAATGGTCCTTGAAACGAAGGATAAGATCCGCTATTTATAAAATTTAATGCCCGAATAATATAGGTACTGTCATCGCCTCCTTCACTCACCCTCAGGTTAAAAAGCAGCAAGGACATTAGTGTAAAAGCCCCCATAATCATCCAGATGACTTTTTTCTGGTGGAGAGACAACCAACTTTCGACCTGACTTAAAAGGTCGGTGTTGGCTTCAGAAACCTTCTTCTTCATTAATTAAATATCTTTTTTTTGTGAGGTATTAACGAATAATACATTACTCATATCGCCATAATCAATCAGGATATTTGGATTTTCACGCACTGCTTCAGGTTTAAATCCTACAATCGCTAAATCGGCATCCGAACTTTGTTCCATAATCACCTCATGCCTGGTTTGAGTCCCAATCATAGGCAGGAACTTAACGTTGGAAGGAGAAATTGGTAAACGCCCTTCCTGTATTAATTCGAGTAATCGTTTTCTTTGTTTTTCAACCTGGCTCTCAGGGAAGATGGCATATATTTTTATGACTGCATTCCGCCATTCGGGGTGACCCGATATAATATAAGCCAATAGAATCATCAGGTTGGCATTTCTAAAATCATGAGCACTGATCCACACATGGATCTCGCGCTTATAGCCAAAACCTTTATAAGATGAGTTTAGCACACATACGTCGAAACCTGTTGCATCAAAAAGTTGATAATTATCCAAAGCATGCTTGAGCGACTCTGGGTTATTCCTTGAGAACTCAAATAAAATCAAGTTATTACCTTTCCCGCTAATACCGGATAATTGAATAACCTGTGCGATGGCCGAAGTATAAGACGGACTGATGATGGTATCGAGATATAAACGGCTCTTGCTGCCTTCCGACTGGTGAATCAAACGCTTTAATACGTCCTGCGACTCACTGTGTGTTTCTTTATTTAAAAATCCTTTAATAAAATGAATATAGGTGCCGAACCCATGTTTATTACAAATCCAACGCAGGAGATCAAATGCCGCCTGTCGCTTAAACGAATCTTCTGAAACACAAATGGCAAAAGGCCGCCAGTGCTGTTCGCGTTCATCTTTATTAGCCCGTTGAACAAAAACCTGTATCTCGCGACTTAACTGAAACACAACACCTTTAAAAAGTTTCTCAAGACCGTGACGATCAGGATTGGTAACCGTAATAAAGTAATAAGTGATGGCCATCATTAGCGAGGCCAGTGCCGCATAGGCCCACTTCATCTGGAACATTAACCAGAAGGACAAAACAGCTCCTATCAGTGAAAAATACCAACGGTTGTATTTAAATGTTGGACGGTATGAAGGATCGGCAGCGAAATGTTCTAGAAAGGAGATCAGACATATAAAACCATACGTGATCATAAAGAACATGGAAATAATCTCGGCCACAAAATTGACATCGCCAATAATGATAAAGAAGAAAGCGATAACAATGGTAATGACACTTCCATTAATTGGTTCGTTATCGGCTTCACGCCCCTTGGCTATCCAGTTATTGAAGTTATCAAAAGGCATAATACAATCGAAGCCAATAGCCTGCAACGTTCGTGGTGCTACCAACAACGACCCGATGGCTGAAGACAAACATGCTGCAGCCAACCCGATTGGAATAATTGGTCCCCATATGGCAATTTCCGACATGATGAGCTGATCGTCCTGCATGGCCTGTGGTGTAGCCGATGAAGCTAGTTTAAAGGCCACAATGATATAAATAATCATACCAACAATGGTGGCCAGCAAAGTTCCTTTTGGAATCGATTTCTTTGGATCTTTTAAATCGCCGGATAAACCTAAACCAGCAGCAATACCAGTAAAAGCAGGGAATATAATTGTAAAGACCACGAAGAAACCATCACTGCCGCTAACCGTACTGTTTAATGATAATTGTATGCCTTCTTCCATTGGTTTACCGGCCAAAAAGAAAAAGATGGATACAAATAAAAGTGCCACCACGCCATACAATGCCTTCATACCGATATTGGCTCCCCGTAATATCACAACCACCGATAGGATGGTCATTAATACCAGAGTCACAATCTTTTTAAAAACCGCTTCGTCTATTTCAAATGGCAAATAATCAATCAGCGGATCAAAGGCCTCTCCAAAAGCAATAATATAGAATGCCACACTTACAGCCTGCGATAAGTACAAGGCCAGACCAATAGCACCCCCAATATTCAGACCGAAAGAGCGCGATATGATATAATAAGCTCCGCCTCCCTGCACTCTTTGATTCGTAGCTATTTCGGCCACCGCCAAGGCAGTTGGTACCGTCACAACATGCCCAATAACAATGATGGCAATTAAACCTCCTAAACCAACATTTGCCAAAGCATAACCAAATCGCAGGAAGAGAATTGCTCCCAGGATCGTGGAAATTGCTGTCATAAATACAGCCATGGCACCAAAGCCGGCATTAGGGTTCGTTAATGATTTCTGCATAACATTTTAATCAATCCTAACAAACCTAGTATTTTTAATTGTTACCCACAAACATTGCACATGTGCATCAATTATTCTTATTGAGAAAGCCCCTAAATAAACCTTTCAATTATAACATTTTAATTGATATTCGTACTTTTGCGCAGTTTAACATGTAACGAAATCGCAATATGAAGCAATCACGCGCTCCGATGCACCTTAGCAAACAGGTCATTATTGGTATTCAATTTCTTTTCGTGGCATTTGGGGCCACGGTACTCGTTCCTTTATTAGTTGGTATTGATCCTTCGATAGCCCTGTTTTCAGCAGGTGTAGGAACACTCTTATTTCATTTAATCACCAAAGGAAAAGTACCTGTATTTCTGGGAAGTAGCTTTGCCTTTATCGCTCCAATCGTAGAAGCCACAAAACAATTCGGCTTGCCCGGAACCTTATCCGGACTGATAGCAGTAGGTATTGTGTACATTGGTGTTTCGGCATTGATTAAAGCCCGAGGATTAGGTTTTATCGAACGCTTGTTCCCTTCGGTTGTTGTTGGCCCGGTAATTATGGTTATCGGATTATCATTGGCTTCAGTTGGTGTTGATATGGCCAAGTCTAACTGGCTAATCGCCGTTGTATCACTTTTAACAGCAATTATCGTTGTTATTTACACCAAAGGCCTGATTAAACTGATTCCAATTTTTGTTGGTATTGTTTCAGGATACGTTTTATCACTGATTTTAGGCATTGTTGATTTTTCGCCTATAAAGGAAGCTGCCTGGTTTAGCTTGCCTCCTTTTGTAATGCCTCAGTGGAGTTGGAATGCAATTATTTATATGATTCCTGTTGCCATTGCTCCATTAATTGAGCACGTTGGAGATATGTATGCCATTGGTGCAGTAGCCGATAAAAACTACGTTAAAGATCCGGGGCTTCACCGCACAATGTTGGGTGATGGTATCGCCACTTCATTTGCTGCATTAATCGGAAGTGTTCCTAACACTACATACTCTGAAGTAACCGGAGCCATTTCTTTAACTAAGATTACAGATCCGAAAATCTTACGCATCTCAGCTATTACAGCTGTTGCCTTTTCGTTAATCGGAAAAATCAGTGGTTTCTTAAAATCAATACCACCATCAGTATTGGGAGGTATCATGTTATTGTTATTTGGTATGATTGCCAGTGTGGGTATTCGCACACTTGTTGATTCGAAAGCTGATTTAACTAAAACCCGCAACCAGGTAATTGTTTCAATTATCCTGACTGTTGGTATTGGTGGTGCAGTCATTCAATTTGGTAATTTTTCTTTGGCGGGAATTGGTTTAGCCTCATTGGTTGGAGTTATCTTAAACCTGATATTACCCGACAAATCGAAGCCTGTTCATATTGAAGACGAACACTAATAAGATATGATATAAAACAACAAAGGCGATGTTCTGAAGAGCATCGCCTTTGTTGTTTTTATGATTGTTGCTTAACCTACAAATGCCACAAAAAAGACTAACAATGCAAGAGCTAATACCCCGGCTATTAAAAGTCTGGCAAAACTGCTGTCAAGTTTAATCTTCATAAATTTAGACATTACCACCAGTGCACTCACAATAGCTAAACCAACCGCAAAAAGCGTACTGACATAACCCAAATTTAACGTGCTCAGTCCGGTCGATATCAATGTTAGTACAACTAAACCAATAAAAATAAGTGTATATGCTGTTGCCGATAATGACGTATTCTGATTTTCCATTTTAGTATAGATTTAGTGTTACAACAAATAAAATAATGGGAAGATCAACACCCAGATAAGCGTTGCTAAATGCCAATAGGTTCCTGTTTTTTCTATAAATGAATAGTTGTTGGCATTAATGCCGTTATCATTCACCTTGGCCGTTGCATAGATTAACACAACAAAACCGGCCAGAAGATGCAAGGCATGCAATCCAGTCATAAAAAAGTATAGTCCGAAAAATAACACATCACCATGTCCTAAACGGGCTAAATCTTCGCTACCGGGAAATAAACCAAAATCTATACGACCTTTCCATTCAAAGTAGCGGTTTACCAAAAACATAAAACCTATAAAAAGGGTATTGAGCAGCCAGAACAGAGCTGCCATTTTATTACCCTTCCTGATGGCAATGGTGGTGTAAGCCATGCTTAAACTACCACCAAGTATGATAATTGTATTTAACACACCCGATGTTAAACTCAACTCATTGGAGGCCAAATCAAATGCCACGCCATTTTTATATCTGTATACCGCGTATAGTAGAAACAATCCGGCAAAAAGTAGTAATTCAATAAATATAAACAGCCACACCCCACTGAGTGTCGACTCCTTTTGTTGAGATAAGTTTCTGGTCATAGATAACGATTGACTCATAATTATTTTTTTTTGTTACAATTACAATACTAAACAGATCTTTACAGAGGCGATAAAAATATATAAAAGTATTTAATTACCTATTTATCCCATTTAAATTCTTTTATAGAATTCTTATTTGCACAATGTTCGTTTGATTGATATTAACAATCTAATGCTTTAGAAGTTTTGAGCATCGACGACAAAAATCTCGCATTATCAAGTAATAATTTCCTAAAGTACCATTTATGATTCGACACCTACAAAATTGAAGGTGCAAAAAAAAGAGCTACCCAATGGATAGCTCTTTTTGTATATTGATGATAATTATTTATTTCAACCAACCAATAATCGTCTGTCGACCAACAACTTTCTGATCGATTTTAACATCAATCCGACTATCAAGCGGCAGATACAGATCAACTCTTGAACCAAATTTTATGAAACCCATCTCTTGCCCTTGCTCGATATTCTTTTCTTCTTCGGCATAACAAACAATACGACGCGCCATGGCTCCTGCCACCTGACGAAGCAAAACCTGTGTCCCTTTTCTGTCTTCAATAACAACCGTTGTTCGCTCGTTTTCGGTAGATGATTTTGGTAAATAAGCGGCCATAAAGCGACCATTATGATGACGGAAGTATTTTACAATTCCTTTAATCGGAAACCAGTTTATATGTACATTAAATACCGACATAAAAATAGATACCTGAAGACATTTTGTTTTTAGGTATTCATCTTCTTCAACCTCCTCAATAGTTACAATTTTACCATCCGCCGGTGCAACAATTGCTCCATCCTGAATAATTGCATCCCTTTTGGGGTTTCGAAAAAAGTTAAGAACCAGGGCAAAAACAATAAAAGAAGCCAGGGTAGTATACTGTGTAACATCAACACCTGCCAGAAAATAAACACCTGCATTAAGCGCCAGTAAAACAGCCAATGCAATAAAAATTGTTCCGAATCCTTCTTTATGAATTGTCATTTCTTAAAACTAAAATCTGTTAACCAAATAATACGAATAGCGCAAACACCATTGGCGCTGCAAATAATACGGCGTCAAAACGATCCAAAACACCACCATGTCCAGGTAATATTGAACCTGAATCCTTAATCCCAACATTACGTTTCAACATTGACTCAACTAAATCACCGATGGTACCAAATATGGTTACAACAATGGCAGCACTAATCCAAACCATTAAATTCGAAAGCTCAGTAATCTCATAAATGGCATAGCCCGCGATAATGGTAAAAATCATTCCTCCAATAAACCCTTCCCAGGTTTTTTTAGGTGAAATACGTTCGTAAAGTTTGTGCTTACCAATACTTACCCCAACAAGGTATGCACCGCTATCATTACACCAAACCAATATAAAAAAGCCCAATAAGATTTGCGCCTGGAAAGTTCCATTGATGCAACCTGTCAGAAAAAGAAACGACAAGGGTAACGAGATATATACCGGAATCATTAAGCTCAAAGCTATTCGCTGAAAAGGATTTTCACCACCTTTAAATAACTCATAAACAAAAGGTAACCAAACCAGCGGCATTAATACCACATACCAGCTTCGTTCAATGTAACCCTGTGTATCGAGGAAAACCAGAACCTGAAATGAAAGCCCCAGCACCAGTGAAGCAAAGAGGTTAAGTTTACCATACTTCTTTTCAAGTAATCGTCCCAACTCTAACATGCCCAATACGGCCACTAACAAACAAACCAGAAAAAAGGCAATTGGGTGAATAATTATAGAGCCGGCTATGGCTCCTACGAATAAGATACCAGTTAAAGTACGCTGTAAGAAATTGTTCATTGAATATCTTTAGTCCTGCAAAGTTAATATATCCTGCCTAAAATGAAAATTATCAATATTTGCGGATAAACAAGATCAACTCTTTAGGGCCATGGGCGCCCATTACCAAGGTTTTTTCAATATCTGCAGTACGACTAGGCCCGGTAATAACTGTTGTTTGGGAAGGCATATTATGCTGATACTTTTGTTTCAATAACTCAAAAGCATCCTCCAAAAAAGCCACTAATTGCTGCTCATGTGCTACGACGATATGTACTGGCGGAAAAACATTCATCAATCGCCCTGAAGCCTGACCAGAACTAACCATTATTGACCCAGATCGTGCAATTAGATATTCGCACGTCGTAATACCAACCGCCACATCAACAAAGTCGGATTCATCCATCAAAGGCAAATCCTTAGGTAAGGTAGTTGCAAGCTCTGCATCGTAACACATTACATTATTCCAGTTCCTATCCTGATATAGACTGGTTAGCTGCTTTTGAAAATCGCTTTGAGATTGACATAAACGCACCTGCCCGTTTACCTTTTCAAACTCTTCGCTAAAGGTTTTTAAAAGATTGTCGGGTTGGGGGAAAACATCAGCGGACCGACTCCTGTCAGGAATCGATCCGCTTTTATTATCACAAGCACTTTTTAGCCGACTTAATATGTTGGCACGTGCTTTATCAGATGTGTCTTTAATACTATTTTTCATCACCATTCGAAGAAGTCTCCTCTTCCGGCTCTTGATCATCCTTTATTTCTTCGTCATCTTCTTCGATAACATGTTCCGACAACTTACGCTTACCAAAAATCTTCTCCAGATCTTCGCTAAAAATAACTTCTCTTTCCAATAATAGCTCAGCCAGCTTCGAATGCTTCTCATGGTTTGTAACCAATATTTCTTTCGCTCGCTTGTATTGCTCCTCGATGATTCGTCCAACTTCCTCGTCCATCAACTCAGCCGTTTTTTCACTGTAAGGCTTGCTGAATGAATAATCAGACTGACCAGATGAATCAAAGTAACTGATGTTACCAACCTTATCGCTCATACCGTAGTATGACACCATGGCATAGGCCTGCTTGGTTACTTTTTCGAGATCGCTTAAAGCACCTGTACTTATTTTACCAAACATGATTTCTTCAGCCGCGCGACCTCCTAAAGTGGAACACATCTCGTCTAAAATCTGCTCGGTAGTTGTTAACTGACGCTCTTCCGGAAGATACCAGGCTGCACCCAGTGCCTTTCCACGCGGTACAATGGTAACCTTCACCAATGGATGCGCATGCTCCAACAACCAGCTAATAGTGGCATGACCCGCTTCGTGATAAGCAATGGCTTTTTTCTCATCCTTAGAAATGATCTTATTCTTTTTCTCTAGTCCGCCAACAATACGGTCAACCGCACTTAAGAAATCTTCCTTCTCAACAATCTTTTTATTGTTACGGGCAGCAATCAAAGCAGCTTCATTACAAACATTGGCAATATCCGCTCCTGAGAAACCAGGGGTTTGCTTCGCTAAAAAGTCACTTTCCACATCATCACTTAAACGCAACGGACGTAAGTGTACTTCAAAAATTGCTTTACGCTCTTTTAAATCGGGCAGTTCCACATGAATCTGGCGATCGAAACGACCGGCACGCATCAAAGCACGATCCAGAATATCAGCACGGTTAGTTGCTGCCAGAATAATTACACCACTGTTGGTTCCAAAACCATCCATCTCGGTTAAGAGCTGGTTCAGTGTATTTTCGCGCTCATCATTGGCTCCCATATTAGGGCTCTTACCACGTGCACGACCAATGGCATCAATCTCATCGATAAAAACTATACATGGTGACTTTTCCTTGGCCTTTTTGAACAAATCGCGTACACGACTCGCACCAACACCTACGAACATCTCAACAAAATCGGAACCCGACATGCTGAAGAATGGTACATTTGCTTCTCCAGCTACTGCTTTAGCCAATAACGTTTTACCGGTTCCCGGAGGGCCTACTAACAATGCACCTTTAGGAATTTTACCACCTAGCTCGGTATATTTTTCTGGTTTTTTAAGGAACTCAACAATCTCTTCCAGTTCTGTTTTGGCTTCAACCAAGCCAGCTACATCCTTGAAATTCACATTGATATCAGATTCCTTATCAAATACTTTGGCTTTTGACTTACCAACATTAAAAATATTACCGGCACCACCTGCTCCACCTTGTGCACCCATGCGGCGGAAGATGAAAACCCAAATGGCTATCAGCAATAATAGTGGCCACATCATTGATAAAAAGCCACCAAAGTAATCTTTCCGAATTTCATATTTTACCGGGATGCTTTTTCCCAGCTCTTTTTCGGTTGCCACCCTCAATTCCTCGAATTTATCAACCGAAGCAATGTTTACTCTGAAATGGGGCCCAACTGTTGGAGGACCGGAGTTAGTTAAAGTCTCTTTGAAAAGATCTTTAAACTCATCCAGCTTATCTTCTTCGATGGTCACTTCGGCCATCCCTTCATTTTGAACTATCACCACCTGCTTGACGTCGCCACTTGGCAAAATGCGATCGACAAAAGTACTGTAGTCCACCTCGTGAGCTCCCTGACCAAAATCAAGTTGTAAAAGCAACAAAAGGGCAATGGCAATCAAACCATAAATCCAATAAAAATTGAACTTCGGTAATTTTGTCTTCTCCTTGTCGTTACCTGGTGTATTAGGTTTTTCGTTTGACATTTGTTTACGTTCTAATTAAAATAGGTTTTCTATATCTGTACGCTTGGCATCGGCCCATAATCCTTCCAAGTTGTAAAAACCACGCTCATCTTTATGAAAAACGTGGACTACCACATCAAAATAATCTAAAAGCACCCATAAGGCATTTTCTTTCCCCTCAATGTGACTCGGCTTATCTCCGATTTTCTCACGTACGTATTCATCTACCCCGTCAGCAATTGCATCAACCTGCGTTGTACTCTCTCCTTCACAAATCACAAAATACTGACAAATAGTATTATCTAATTTAGACAAGTCCAAGATAGCAATATTTGTGCCTTTTTTTTCCTGAATCCCTTCAACAATGGTATCTGCTAATTGTTTGGCAGAAAAACTCTCTTTATTCATTCGCAATCTTCTCTAATCTGTTGCTTTTTCGGCAGTTTATTTGTTTGGAAAACAAGTATGCAATACCTGGCCTGTCAGACTTTACTAATAAAACACACCAAAGCATACTTTTGCTCAAAGATACTACTTTTAAAAAATTATAAACACCTATTTTTGTCAAATAGAAAAAGAGCCTGCTGGCCTGTCAATATTTCACACTAAACTGTAATGATGGCATATTTGAGTCCTGAATTTTTATTTTATCCTGCTTTAGCATCAACGAATACCGAACTAAAATCGCTTTTGTCGAAAAAAGAACTGGCAGAGAACACCCTAGTTCTTACTGCCCATCAAACAGCCGGCAGGGGACAAATCGGCAATAGCTGGGAGAGCGAAGCCAATAAAAATTTGACATTCAGCATTCTGTTACGCCCCAACTTTCTGGCACCGCATCTCCAGTTTTACATTTCTAAAATTGTGTCATTAGCACTTGTTGATACCATTAAGCAGATGGCCAATGTACAGGCCACGATTAAATGGCCCAACGATATTTACATTAAAGATGAAAAAGTAGCGGGTATTCTAATTGAAAATTCAATACTAGGTAATCAGTTGGATTATTGCATCGTAGGCATTGGCCTTAATGTAAATCAGACCCTTTTTCATTCTGATGCGCCTAATCCTGTTTCTTTAAAACAGATTACCTCAACGGACTATGATCTGGAAAGATTTCTTGAGGTGCTTCTTGAAAATTTGGAGCAGCGCTATCACGAACTGGAAGTTAATCGTCTGGAGTTAATCAATAAATCGTACCTGGATTCATTGTACCGAAAGAATGGTTTTCATTTGTTTGAAGATGAAAACGGGCAATTCGAAGCCTCCATTAAGCAGATCAACGAAATGGGATTAATGACATTGCTTGATAAAAGTGGTCAAAAAAAGGAATATGCCTTTAAGGAGGTGAGTTTTGTGATATAGTCCGGGTTAATAAGTCCGCAGTCCGAAGCAAAAAAAGAGAGGAGAAGGGAGTGTTGAGTGTTAAAATAAACGCGGAGGCACAGCGTGTGTTTAGAGGAGAAAAGGGAGTAGTGAGAAAAAAACCATCAGCCAATAGCTATTAGCTGACAGCCTATTTTTTAATATTGGTGATTGGCAATTGCATCGCTCAATACTTCTAAAAACTTTTTAATCGGCTTACTGGCCATCATTTTAATCATCGGATTCATATCCGCTTTAATGGTTAATTTAACACGGGTATCGTCCTCGGCCTTTTCAACTAACTGAATCCACAGAAAGAAATTAAAAGGCGTTTTCCCTTCGGCGGTGTATTTGATTACTTTAGGCGATTCCTTATCCACAATACGAAGACCAACCTCGCCAACAGGATCGATGCTAAAGCGACAACTATCACCAAAGGACTGCCAGTTGCTGATCTTTTCTTTTGGAATAACTTCACCAAAATGATCAAAATCAGATAGAAAATTAAACATTGTTTCTGCCGGGTAGCTGGCTTTTTTTATATCACTTTCAAAAGTGGTCATATCTTAAAGATTTTAGATTATTAGACTATAGACACAAGACTATGGTAAAATTCTCAGAAAAAAAGAGCAAGTCTGTGACAGACCTGCTCCGGATTAATATTTTAAGCTGACAGCCTAAAAACTAACAGCATTTAGCTTTTTATTTCTTCCAGGTAGCCGGATCTTTTCTCCATTCCTGAAGTGTGGCAACATCTTCGGCTGATACATATCCTGAAGCACTTGCAAAAGGGATCATTTCCTCGTAAGAACTTAAGGTTGTTAATTCAACGCCTGCCTTTTCAAAAGCCTCCGTTGCAACCGGGAAACCATAGGTAAAAATAGCCAGCATACCCAAAACTTCGGCGCCTGCTTCGCGAATCGCCTCAACAGCTTTCAGGCTGCTACCTCCCGTTGAAATTAAATCCTCAATCACAACCACTTTTTGCCCTGGCTTAAGATCACCCTCAATAAGATTGGTTAAACCATGCCCTTTGGCTGCTGAACGCACATAAATAAATGGCTTGTTGATTGAATCAGACACTAAAGCACCCTGAGCGATCGCTCCGGTAGCAACACCAGCTACTACATCCACTTCGGGATATTTCTCCAGTACTAAACGCGCAAATTCTAACTTAATAAAATCCCGTACTTCAGGGTACGAAAGCGTTTTACGATTATCACAATAGATTGGTGAATTCCATCCCGATGCCCATGTAAACGGGTTTGCAGGTTGCAATTTTATTGCCTTAATTTGCAACAACTGTTTGGCTACAATTTCCGCTAATTTTTCCATACCGCAAATGTATAAAGTTTTTTTCAAGGATAGAACTCTTTTTTTAACCGATAACCTGGAGCATGACCTATCTCAAAACTTTGATGCTCTGCATAAGTACACTTCGCATCATGAGTTGCAACAATTCGTTGATGCATTTGAAAGAAATGACCACTTAAAAAATGGTTTTGTTTACGGCCAGAACAAGGATTTCCTGCTCGATGCTCTAAAAAAGTGTTATCGCTTTATCACTGCCGCAGGAGGACTGGTGGTTAATCCTCAAAATGAATATCTGATTATTCATCGGCTGGGCATATACGATTTACCCAAAGGAAAATCGGAGAAAGGCGAAACATTTCGAAAAACGGCCCTTCGGGAAGTTGAGGAAGAATGTGGCTTGGATAACCTGGTAATTCGCCATCCTTTACTATCTACCTATCATACTTATGAACAAAAAGGAGTTCACTACTTAAAAGAAACGGCCTGGTTTTTTATGGACTACTTCGGCTTTGATCAGCCAATACCCCAAACAGAGGAGAATATTTCATCGGCAGAATGGATAAAGGAGGAAGAGCTTGCTAAGGTGTATGAAAGCACTTATCCATCTATTTTAGAGGTATTCGATAAAGCAGGCCTGAATTTATGATGTTTGTTTATGAATTATAGTGTTTGTGTAAAATTGACGACAACGATAGTCGCAAATAAACAGTTTAGCAATTCGACAATTCTTCGATTCACCAGTTCGACACAATTACATTGTTAATATCTTGTTAGTTAATATTTCGCATCGCTTATTTGCTTCTAAGTAACAATCCGTTAAATTCGTAACAACGTTAAATACCCAAAGAATGTCGATGCCGGATAATCAATTGCCAGAGCACAAGCTGAGGCTACGTGTGGAGGCATTAAATAATGAAGTACTGCGATTAAGAAAAACGACCAAAAAACAAACTGCCAAAATTGGCAACCTTCGTTTGTGGTTTTACTTCACCTTTGCCTTTTCAGTTACGCTTTTTACTTTTTTGATATTACAAGGTTTTATTCAAATTCCTGGTCAAATAAAAAACATTGAAGTTGCGCATAGCGTTGACACCGTTTATATCGAAAAAGAACTCAACATTGATTCTTTAAAGAAGATTACTTACAACACGCATAAATCAGCCATACCTAAAGACGATTACGACGGAGTATTATTCGCCATCCAGATTGGAGCTTACAAAGATCGGGATTTGAGTGAATACAAAGAAAACATGCTTGGCTTGAAACAAGATACTTACGATAGCATTAATCAATTTACCCTTGGCGAATTTATTGAATATGAAGAGGCACTCGATTTTTTAGCCATCGTACAAGACATGGGATTTGAACAAGCACATATCATGTCGTTTAAAAATGGTTATCGAATTCGCCTGGAGAATGCCCTGGCATTACGCCAAAAACTTAAGTCAACTAATAAAGAGGCTGATAAAGGATTTTTAGAAGCCAACGACGAACGCTTTGAGCTGCTGGCTCAATAGGGAGACAGGGAATCAGGAGTTTTAAAAAAGCCCGACCAAAATCAATTTGGCCGGGCTTCCTTTTCAATAATACTTTCTGCATTACGATGGCGTTTCTGTTTCCGCCTCTACTTTCTCATCCTTATTTTCCAGCGCAGCCTTCTCCGCCTCATCTGCTTTTTTATGCAACTCTTCACGGATGTAAGATACAATCTTCCATCGCTCATCCGGCAGTATTTGAGCTCCATGTGCGCCCATCACTCCATAACCAATGGTAATTACCTGGAAGATTTCTCCATCCGGATGTGTTCTTATCTTTTCAGAGTTTAAATCAGCCGGCAGGTACAAATATTTCTGTGAGGTATACAAATGTCCCTTTCCATCGCCCATATCACCATGGCAATGCATACAGTAGATATCATACAAACGCTTACCTTCGTCTAACACAGACGCATCACCGGCATATGGATTTTGTAATTCTTGTCCGGCCCATGTTCGATTCACGTCTGTTTTTTCAAAATCAAACGGAATCATTTCACGTGGAACGGTGCCTTCAACAGGCAATTGATTTGTGCGGCCATTCTCCCAGTTAGGATTTGATGTATAAGTCTCATAAGCCTGAGATTGTTCCATATCAGGAAAATAACTATGCCCCGGCTTATTACGGTCTTTATCACAGCTTGCCATAACGACAAGTGCAAATAAAGCTAGACCTACCGTTTTAATGTTACGTAAATACGTTTTATCGAATATTATCATAATCAAAGCTTTCTTTAAAGAATGGGTGATTTTCAGGAACCACAGGTGCTTTCGCAAAGTTTCTAAAAAATACATACAAGAATATACCAGCTACGAATACAGTCATTCCTATTTCGAGTATATTAAAGTCAGCATGGCCTATTGATCCCGGCATAATGGCCAAGTACATATCAATCCAGTGACCGATAAATACAATTACTGCTGCAGCAATGAGCCAGTTTAATCTTCGTTTGGTGCCACGTGCCATCAGTATGAGGAATGGTGCTAAAAAGTTAATGATCACATTAGCATAAAATATACCTTCAAAATCCTGAATTCTTTTTACATAGTAGATTGTTTCTTCCGGAATGTTACTGTACCAAATCAACAGATATTGAGACACCCATAAGTAGGCCCAGAAGATACTGAACCCGAACAGATACTTTCCTAAATCGTGCAAATGCTCATCGTTAACATGCTCCATGTAACCCATTCGTTTTAAGATGAAAAGCAAAACAATGATTATGGCTACAGCAGAAACAAAGGTGCTAACAAAAATATACCATCCAAACAGGGTACTAAACCAGTGTGCATCAATGGACATAATCCAGTCCCAGGCGGATGTTGAACTGGTCACTGCAAAAATAACAATGAAGATTCCTGCAATGGTTCGCTGCTTATGAAATAGCTTTATGTTGGCATCGGTATCCGTTTTCAGCGATGTTCTTCTAAACCAAACCACTAGCAGACTCCAAATAACAATATAGGCAACCGTTCTTATACTGAAGAACATAAGATTCAGATATGGTGCTTTGCCTTGTAGTACCTCATCCAAATGCTCGGTATGGCTCCAGTGGTAGATATCGTGCATACCTATCAGTACCAACAACATAAATACACCTCCAATTGGCACATACATCGACATGGCTTCGGGAATCCGTTGCACTGCTGTGTGCCAACCCGATTCACCCAATGCATGAACAATCACGAAAAAGGCAGCACTCATGGCAATGGCCAAAAAGAAAAAGCCGTTGAGCAATACATTCGCCCAAATTCGATGTGTATGATCCAGATTCATCGCTATTCCTGCCGCAGTCAGCAAGGCTCCTATAACAATCACAGCAACTAAAATGGACTTTATCTTTTTTGAAAATTCAAATGACTTATACATAGTTCAAATAATTAGTATCAAGATTTAAGTATCAAGTATCAAGATTGGATTATTGTCTTGTGTCTTTCGTCTTGATACTTATGTCTTATTTATACATCATGATGTTTCACCCCTTCAGCACCGGCTGATTGTAATTCAGACTGAAGTTCTTTACTATTTCCTCCCTTTACCTCGAGCAAAATTTGGAAACGATCATTGGTAACTTCCTCATCAAAAATCACATTATCGGCTCCCGGCCCAAGCTTACTGCTAATCAGAAAGCCAAATACCAGAGCAAAAGCTGCCATCAAAACCGTTAACTCAAAAGTTACCGGAATAAATGATGGAACAGACAAGAAAGGCTTACCACCAAAATTCAGCGGCCAGGCCTCGGTAAATACCCAGGCCTGAAAACCAAATCCTATGGTTGCCCCCATCACACCGGCAATAAACCCGGCACGCGGTAAGCGTGAGCGACGCATCTTCAGCACCTTGTCCAATCCATGAACTGGAAATGGCGTGCGAACATCTGCAATCTCAATATTTTTTTCCTGTAAGGCCTTGATTCCATCAACCAAATCCTTATCATCCAGATAATATCCTGAAACAAAAGCTTTTTCTGCCATAATTACTTTCCTTTCTTAATAAACTTTTCGGTTGATGTTTTTAGTACACTCTTCACTTCCGCAATCGCTATCACAGGGAAGAAACGTATAAATAAAAAGAACAGGGTGAAGAATAACCCGAAGGTGCCGATATAAATACCAACTTCAACCCATGTTGGCGAATACATACTCCAGCTCGATGGCAGGAAGTCGCGATGCAGTGATGTAACGATAATCACAAATCGCTCGAACCACATACCAATATTCACAAAGATGGAGATGACGAATGTTGCCGCAAAGCTTCGGCGTATCTTCTTAATCCAGAACAACTGTGGCGTTATCACGTTACAGGTCATCATAATCCAGTAAGCCCACCAGTATGGTCCGAATGCACGATTGACAAATGCATATTGCTCGTAAACCACACCCGAATACCAGGCGATAAACAGCTCGGTAATGTAAGCTATACCCACAATGGAACCGGTGGCAATGATAATCTTGTTCATCGACTCCAGATGCGCCTTGGTAATATAGTCTTCCAGGTTAATGGCTTTACGCGTAATAATCATCAGTGTTAACACCATGGCAAAACCTGAAAATACCGCACCTGACACAAAGTAAGGCGGGAAAATGGTGGTATGCCAGCCGGGAATAACCGATGTTGCAAAGTCAAAACTTACGATGGTATGCACTGATAATACAAGTGGAGCAGCTAAACCTGCCAATATCAAACTCATGGACTCGTGGCGTGCCCAGTGACGAGCTGAACCTGTCCATCCAAAGCTTAAGAACCAATAGACTTTCTTTTTTAGGCCCTCTTTCAAACGGTCACGAATGGTTCCAATATCAGGAATTAATCCCATGTACCAGAACAATAGTGAAACGGTCAGATAAGTTGAGATGGCAAATACATCCCATAAAAGTGGCGAGTTAAAGTTCACCCATACGTCACGTGTGTTTGGATAAGGGAATATAAAGAATCCCAATGGCAATCGTCCCATGTGAATCAAAGGAAACAGACCGGCACACATTACGGCAAAGATGGTCATTGCCTCGGCGCTTCGGTTAATGGATGTACGCCATTTCTGACGAAACAATAACAGGATGGCTGAAATAAAAGTACCGGCGTGACCAATACCTACCCACCATACAAAGTTGGTGATTCCCCATCCCCAACCGATGGTTCTGTCCAAACCCCAGGTTCCAATTCCATCCCATACGGTGATAAAGATGGAGAACAGTCCGAATCCCAGTGCAATTAATGCTAGTGTTAAACCTCCAAACCATAGTTTGCCAGGCTTACCGGTCATCGGGGCGTATATATCCTCGGTAACTTTTGTGTAGCTTTTTTCTCCGCTAATGAGCGGCTCTCTTACTGGTGATACGTACATTAGCTTAGCGTTTTATTTTTGTCTTTGTTTCTTACTTTCGATAGGTACACCACTGATGGTAGAGTGTGCAACTCCTCTAATAATCCATACTGACGAGCATCTTTTAATAACTTAGATACTTTGCTGTTAGGATCATTCATATCGCCAAAGGTAATGGCATCGGCCGGACACGTTTGTTGACAAGCCGTTTTAATTTCACCGTCTGCCAACTGACGACCATCTTTCTTAGCTGTCAGTTTCTTATCCTGGATACGCTGAATACAGAAAGAGCATTTTTCGATTACACCCTTCGCACGAACTGTCACATCAGGATTCAACACCATGCGTTTCAGGTCTAGCGTCATACCTGCCGGATCAACCCGGTTATTCGGAATTGAATCGGCACCAGTATAATCGTACCAATTGAATCGACGTACTTTATACGGACAGTTATTATTACAGTAGCGTGTTCCGATACAACGGTTATAGGCCATCTGGTTAATACCTTCTGAACTATGGTTAGTGGCAGCTACCGGACAAACATTCTCACAAGGTGCATTATCGCAATGCTGACACATAACCGGCTGGCGAACCACCTCCGGATTATCGGTATCACCCGAGTAATAACGGTCTAAACGAAGCCAGTGCATCTCATGCGAACGACGCACTTCATTACGACCAACTACCGGTACATTGTTTTCAGCCGAACAAGCTACCACACAAGCATTACACCCGATACATGAATTCAGGTCAATCACCATTCCCCAGTGATGTCCTTTGTACTCATGCTTGTTATATAAAGTTGTATGCAGTTTTTCTACCTTCTCGTGCATCTCATTGCCCGATGCCGGATTTTCCAGATACTCGGCAATGGTTGTTTCACGAACCAAAGCACGGCCTTCCATGGAATGATGCGACTGTGTGGCAGCCAACTCATAGGTTGATCCGGTTGCCGTCGCTTCTACTTTTGGCACCACATAAGAACGGTGTCCATTGGTTAGTTTAACGAATGGATAAACATCCTTTCCTAAATCACTGGCTACACGTCCGGCGTTGGAGCGACCATAACCTACAGCCACAGCTAAAGTATTGCGTGCCTGCCCAGGTTGAACCAATACTGGCAGTTCAACGCCATTTACATTGACCACATCACCTTGTGTCCAACCACGAAGGGCTGCAAAAGCCGGCGAAACGGATACATAGTTATCCCAGCAAACACGAGAAACCGGGTCTGGCAATTCTTGTAACCAAGGATTATTGGCCAAAGTACCATCGCCAACAGGCACATTCTGATACAATACCAACTCCAGATCATTTGAAGAAGCAGGAGCACTAAAACCTCCACTTAACTTCGACAAATTATGTTCCTGATAGGTCAAGTTCTTAGCACTTTTGTTTTCGTCAGCAACAATACCATCGCGCAAGCTAACCTTCCAGAATGTTTCAAACTGCTTGCCTTTGGCTAAAGCGAGATTATAAATATTTTCTTTCCAGTATAACTTGATAAAATCGTAATAAGTGCCTTCAAAGCCGGCCCAAGCCATCAGGTTTTCTTGTGCTGTTCGTGTTTTAAACAATGGACGAATAGCAGGCTGTGTTAATGTATACACCCCGTCAACCAACTCGGTATCATCCCATCGCTCCAAAAAGTGAGGCGCCGGCAACTGATAATTACAAAGCAAAGAGGTTTCGGTCTGTTGCGATTGCACTGCCAAACGAAGGGGAACTTTTTTAATGGCTTCCTCAGTTCGGCCATTAAGCGGTGCGTGATAAACAGGGTTGGTTTCCCAAAACATAACAGCACCTACTTTATTAGCATCCATTCGGCCCAATAAGGCATCAAATGATTTATCATCTCCCTGGTAAAGATTAACGGGTCTGTCAATAAGGATGGTCTCCCCATAGTTTTTCAACAGCTTGTTAATTTCCACAACCAAACTTTGAATAGCTGCATCATTTGTACCCGATACAACCAACGATTGGCCTCTAAGTTTTACCAGCTCTTCAGCTACTTTATCTATTTCATCCGGTCCTTTAACCATGGCGACCATTAAGCCTGATCGCTGCGCTATGGCTAAATACAAGCTATTTAGGAAATATCCTTCATCAACTGCCGGCATTGGAACCCTTTCATCGGCATTCGAGCCGGTTAATGTCATTATTGGCTCAAACTGGACATGGCGCATCATCTCACGTTGTCCATCAGTAAGTTTTCGTACCGATGCATACTGACGCCCAAAAGCAGTAGGCTGTAACCATGTTCCCAGGAAATCAGCATTAAACCCAACGACTAACTTCGCCTTATCAAAACGGTACGATGGAATAATGGCTTCGCCAAAGCTTTGTTTGTATGCCTCGCGAATAGCCGAATATGAATAAGCGTCAAAGGTTTCGTGAACCACAAATGGGTACTTAGCAATAAAATCAGCGATCAACTTCTTAGTTGATGGACTGATAATACTTGGCGTAACAATAACAAATTCTTTGGATGCATCCCATGTTGCAAGCGTCTCTGTTAACTTAGCGTCCACATCTTCCCAGCGAATGGGATTGCCATCTAATGTTGGTTGAGCCGGGCGCGACTCATCGTATAAATTTAATAAGGAAGCCTGCACTCGCGCCGAAGCAGAACCACCAGTCATCTGGCAAAGGTCATTACCTTCGATTTTTATCGGACGACCATCACGCACCTTAACAAGAATAGGTACCATTTCGGCTCCATCGTAAAACGTTGATGCATAATAATTGGCTGTTCCAGGCTTTACTTCCTCGGGTTGAATCAAATAAGGTATGGCTTTCTTAACAGGTCGTTCACATCCGGCTAGTACGGCGGCCGATGCGATACTGAAACCGAAGTACTTTAAAAAATCACGACGGCTATTTTTTGACGAATCTGTATCAGAAAGTACCACCGAAGATTTCTTCTCTTGCGGAGCTTCTTCAGCAGGCAACAAATCTTCAAGGCTTCTCCAGTATTCTTTCATATTATTCAAGTTTTGTATCAAGAGTTAAGACATAAGTTTCAAGATTAGCTTCATCTTGTGTCTTGCATCCTGCATCTTAAATCTCATTTTTATTAATGGTGACATTTCATACAATCGTTAGCGCCAATATCAGCTGCCTGAATGGAGTCGCGAACACCTTCTGCTAAATCTTTATGCAGTGCCTCGAAGGTTTTGTAATAGTCATTTCCTTTAAAATTAACATTGGTTTCTTTGTGACAGTCTAAACACCAGCCCATCGACAAATCATTCTCCTGTTTTAGAATGTGCATGTTTTCAACATCACCATGACATTCCTGACAATCGCGCTGACCTACATTAACGTGTTGCGCATGACTAAAGAATACGTGATCGGGTAAATTATGAATGCGCACCCACTCGATGTCTTTATTATTCTCATAGGCATCTACCACCTTGGCAATTTCGAATTGACCTGAATGAGAGCCATTACGAACCACCTGGTGACAATTCATACACAAACCAGCACTTGGTAAACCTGCTGATTTACCTTCATCGGCATTGGAGTGACAGTACAAACAATCAATTTTATTATCACCGGCGTGTACTTTATGCGAGAACTTGATTGGCTGATCAGGCATGTAGTCCTGACTTCGACCTAAATCAATAGCATCGTGAGCCACAATTTTTAATTGATAACTGACACCAAAAATGATGATCAGAATATGGACAGCTTTGTATGGAATCTTCTTGGTGAAGAACATATCCACCAAAGCCAAAGCCATAACACCACCCAGCAATAAGAATATCAATAATTTATTAATGGACAATGGCTGATCTTCAACACCGGTTTCGGCTAATTGTTGAAGATAACCTTGCAAATGAAACAACTGTTCATCATCCAATTGGTATTTCACATGCACCTTTTCGCGCATGGCACCCGATGGAGTCAACAAATGCTCCTTAAATGTAGCCAAATCCATTTCAGCGGCTACTTTAGCCATTTCAAATGCGGAAGGATTCCAGTTAATACTATCGCCAGAATACATCGTGTGACACGATACACATGACTGGGAACCATCTCCAGTTGGAATTAATCCATAGAATAGTCGTTCTCCGACCTTTACATCAGGCGCAGGCCCCTCTTTTTTTGCATACACCTGCGTCAATCCTGTAAAATGATACAGAATAAGCAGAGCAAAGAAAAACTTTAAGATTTTTTTCCCGAGACAAAGGGACCTTGATAAAGTCTTTACCATAATTTGTCGCAATTAGTTTCTGAATCTGATCTGACTTAACTTCTGAAAGCCGCGATTTTCCTCAGGTTCTTTTTATATTTTATTGTTATTTTTTAACAATTCAACTTTCAAACATTGATAACGATTCAATGATTAAATTGTTTAGCCCGACAAATATATTATTTCAGACCTTTTATTCCTTTATTTTTTCAGTTAATTTTTGAACCAATTTATAGTTGAAGAAGAACTCCCTGGCAATCACCCGGATAATTGTATAAACAGGTATCGCCAAAAACATACCAATAATCCCGGACATGTATCCTGCCATCAAAATTAATATGAAGATTTCCAGAGGGTGTGCTCTAACACTGGCTGAAAAAATGAAGGGTTGAAAAACAATGTTATCAAGTAATTGCACAATTATAAAAACAAGCAATACCCCAAACATGTAATGCATAAACTCAGGAGGAACACCCATCTGTACATATACAACCAAAGCCACTAAGAAGCCAAAGAAAGCACCAATTAAAGGCCCCATGTATGGAATAACATTAACAAAGCCCGAAAATAATCCAATGATGATGGCATGCTGCAATTCGAGGCCAACCAATAACAAACCAAGAGAAACAACCACGCTTATCAATGTTACCTGAATTATGATTCCAATAAAATAACGACGTAATAAAGTCTTAATTGAGGCCAAGACATGCTTAATTCCTTCTTCAAAATGATTTGGGATAAAAAGCAATAAGCCTTGCACGATTAACCATTCTTCCTTTAGAAAGAAAAAAGTGATGAATGAAACACTAAAGGCAAAAATAAACACGCCCCCCACAAAGCCGGCCAATGATGCAAAAAGATTACGCAGACGGGAAAAATCAAAAAAGGTTATCGCAGTATCTTTAATTTGCCCTTGAATCACTTCTATACCAGCCTTTCCAAATTCAGTTTCTTTTAACGGTTCAATAAACGAACCCAATAATCTGTCAGCTGTTTCAAACACGGCATCCAAATCAACATTTGAAAGAAAATGTATTTCCTTTACAATAAACGGTACACTGACACGAAAGAATACAAGTACAAAAACCCAGAGTGTAAGTACAGTAAATAATGCCGATAACGAATTCGATGGCTGCCATTTTCTTATTTTAATGCGCTTGATTAAATCAAATATGGGACGGGCCACCAATGAAAGCACAGCCGACACGATCAGAAACGACACAACAGCCCTGAAATACCAGATTAGCATGATTGCTAAAGCTGAAAAAATCAACCAGATTATATATTTTAAACGTTCGCGCATACACTTGTAATCTTAAGTAAAAGCACGTGAATTAAAACCATAAAATCAAGTTAGTACGACAAATTTAAATTGCTATTAGTCAAATAAATTGAGCCGTTTATCCTGTTAAAACATTCTTTTATCATAAGATGGATGATGCTATGATTAGCTCATTAAAGTAAACACTATTTTTACATCGCCAATACCTAATATTATAGATTCATGAGAGGAGCAATTGTAGGCGATATTATTGGGTCAGCTTTTATCCAATCGCCACAGGTTACGATGGATTTTCAGTTATTGAAACCATTTTCATCGTATACGGATGACACGGTATTAACCATTTCAACAGCGGATGCTATACTCAACAACAAGCCTTACGAAGAGGCTTTGAAAGAGTGGGCGAGAAAATATCCCAAGGCAGGTTATCAGGAAGGATTTTTAGAATGGGTATTTGCCAACAAAAAGGCCAGTTACCAAAGTGAAGGTGATGGAGCTGCCCGACGAATTAGTCCCATTGGCTATGCTGCTGCCACGCTTAATGAAGCCATGGAGGAAGCAACCAAAGCAACACGAATCACACACCCTTCGGAAACAAAGATTAAAGCCTCGCGAGCATTCTGTGGCGTAATCTTTTTAGCCAAATCAGGTTATAACAAAAAAGCCATCCGTGATTTCTTATTTGATGAATGTGCTTATGATTTACCAAGCGATTTTAGTAAGGATTGCGTTAGATTTCTGGGAGAAAAGTATCTATCGCCAGTACCTTGTGCGATAATGGCCTTTTTAAACTCCAGTAATTTTGAAGATGCTATTCGAAAGGCTATTTGGCTAGGAGGCCCCAGCAATACCATTGGCAGCATTACAGGAGCATTGGCACAAGCCCATTACCAACACATTCCAAAATCGATTATTCGCAAATCATTGTCTCGACTCTCTGATGACCTGGAATCGGTTCTTTCAGCATTCGAGCAAAAGTACTGTCAAAATTTTCTGGCGGAAAAAAAAGAGATACAAATTAATTTCAAATAACAATAAAGGCCGGATCAACCGGCCTTTATTATTCCAGAGCATTATTTATACTCCGTTTATATTCTAAAATTATTCGTTTTAAATCGCAAGCGGATTCTTTACTTTTTCATCCAATAGAGCAAGCGCAAGCACCTCAGATACTTCTTTTACAAAGTGGAACTCTAATCCTTCCAGATAGATATCATTAATTTCCTCAATATCTTTTTGATTCTCCTGCGATAGAATGATATCTGTTATTCCTGCTCGTTTGGCAGCCAGTATTTTTTCTTTGATACCACCTACTGGTAAAACTTTTCCGCGAAGGGTAATTTCTCCGGTCATTGCCAATCGGGCTCTAACTTTACGCTGCGTAAAGGCTGAAGCCAACGAAGTCACCATGGTTACACCTGCCGAAGGTCCATCCTTAGGAATAGCTCCTTCCGGAACGTGCACGTGTACATTCCATTCATCAAAAGCCTCACTCTTAATGCCCAACTTATCAGAATTGGCTCGCAAGTATTCCAAGGCTAACAAGGCCGATTCCTTCATCACATCACCCAAGTTACCTGTAAGCGTCAATTTCCCCTTACCTTTACTTAAACTGGTTTCTACGAAAAGAATCTCACCACCCACAGCCGTCCAGGCCAAACCTGTTACAACACCTGCCGTGGTGTTATCCTGCCACTTATCTTTCGAGAATCTGGCAACACCCAAATAGTCGGCCACATCCTTAATAGAAATGGTCTTTTTAAGCTCATCTTCTTTAGCAATTTTAAGCGCCACTTTACGACAAAGCTTGGCCAATACCTTATCCAGCTCACGAACACCGGATTCGCGCGTATAAGATTCAACTATGTAGGATAGTACCTTTTTGCTCACTGAGATGGTGCCTTTCGCAATCCCATGATTCTCCATCTGCTTTGGTAACAAATGACGCTTGGCTATCTCTGTTTTTTCCTCAAGGATATAACCACTCACATTGATCAACTCCATACGGTCGAGCAACGGTTGAGAGATGCTGCCCAATGTATTAGCCGTAGCAACAAACATTGTTTTCGACAGATCAAAGTCTACTTCCAGGAAGTTATCATGAAAATGCTCATTCTGCTCAGGATCCAACACCTCCAATAAGGCTGCTGAAGGATCACCATGGGCACTGGCACTTACCTTATCTATTTCATCAAGGATAAATACAGGGTTGGCCGCACCGGCCTTTTTAATACTCTGGATAATTCGTCCAGGCATAGCACCAATATAGGTTTTGCGGTGCCCACGTATTTCTGCTTCATCGTGTACTCCACCCAAGGACATACGAACGTACTTGCGCCCCAATGATTCGGCAACAGACTTCCCCAATGAGGTTTTACCAACTCCGGGAGGGCCATACAAGCAAATAATCGGTGATTTTAATTCGCCCTTCAGTTTAAGAACAGCCAGATGTTCCAGAATACGTTCTTTTACCTTGTCCAAACCGTAATGATCGCGATCAAGAATGCGTTCTGCACGATTCAAGTCGTAATTATCTTTGGTAAACTCATTCCATGGAATATCAATTAAGGTCTGCAAGTAATTATGCTGAACCGAATATTCACCGGCTGCAGGATTTAAGCGCTGTAGCTTATCAAGCTCCTTTTTGAAAAGATCCTTAACTTCTTTGCCCCACTTTTTCTTCTTTGCCTTTTCTTTAAGGTCTTTTATCTCTTGTTCTATTGGACTGGAACCTAACTCATCCTGTATGGTCTTAATCTGCTGCTGCAACATGTATTCGCGTTGCTGCTGATCGATATCCAACTTCACTTTGCTTTGGATATCACTTTTCAACTCTTGCATTTGCACCTCACGTGCCAAATGCTCAAGCAATAACATCCCCCGGTCAAACAAACTGTTTTTACTTAACAGATCTTGCTTTTCATCAACCGATATATCAGAATTTGAACAAACAAAGTTGATCAGGAAAGCATCGTTTTCAATGTTCTTTACCGCAAAAGAAGCCTCGGGCGGAACATTGGATGAGGCCTTTATAACCCTCAAGGATAAATCTTTAATGGAGCTTACAACGGCTTCAAATTCGTCCCGTTGTTTCTCATCTTTTTCTTCCTCAAGTCCCTTTACCTTGGCCATGTGGTATGGCTCATCGGTAATCATTTCTTCAAGCTGAAAGCGCTTTTTACCCTGAATAATAACAGAAGTTGAATTATCAGGCATTTCCAATACCTTAATTACTTTTGCTACCGTTCCTATTTCAAACATATCCTCTTTTTGAGGATTGTCTACTTTAACATCCTTTTGAGAAATGGCTCCAAAAACGCCTTTGGATTTTTGAATTTCCCTTATCAGTTTCAATGATTTTTCACGACCAATGGAAATTGGTATGATCACACCCGGAAACAAGACTGTATTACGTAAGGGTAGAATTGGCAGGATGTCAGGCACTTCAAATGAACTGACATTTTGTTCATCCTCATCCGATACGATTGGAATAAACTCAGCATCAGACTCAAAAACATCAGACATCAACACTTTATCCAAACCAAATTTATTGTTATCCATATTTATTATCTCTTATTCAAAGTCAATTATGACAAAATGTCCTTAGTTCATCTCTAAACTAAGCGCTAGGCATACTGACAATTGGCATGCCAAAAATTATTTTAACGAGGATCGGTAGCTTTGGGTTGCTTCATAAACCTCATTAATAATCTCAACATCCTGATTGGTAATCTCAACCTGACGTCGCGACATAGCCATTTTTGCTGTATTTGCAACAGCCTTTGGTTTATTAATCTTGTATCCTTGCGGCCCTCCTATAACAAACGACGGAACAAAATTTCGTGGGAATCCACTTCCAAATATGTTACTACCAACACCTACCACTGTTCCCGAATTAAAGGATGTATTAATGGCACAACGGGAATAATCGCCCATAATAAGTCCACAGAACTGCAAACCGGTTTTAGCGAAACGTTGGCTTGAATAATCCCACAACTTCACCATGGCGAAATCGTTTTTTAGATTCGACGTGTTGGTATCAGCTCCAAGATTACACCATTCTCCAAGAACAGAATCCCCAAGATAACCATCGTGCACCTTATTTGAGTAACCTGTTATGACAGAATTGCTCACTTCACCACCAACCTTGGACCAAGGGCCTATTGTAGCACCCGGAAGAATTTTGGCTCCCATGCTTATTTGTGCCGATTCTCCAATGGCTATTGGTCCGCGCAACATGGCACCTTCCCATATCTTGGCATTTTTACCAATATAAATAGGACCTTCTTTAGGATTTAAAGAACAATACTCAACCTCGGCTCCCTCTTCAATAAATATCTGATGAATTAATTCGGGATTCTTATTAGCTCCAACAACAGTAACTGTTTCATCGACAGGCTGAGACTGACGATCTTTTGTCAACAACTCAAAATCCCTTTGAATCTCGGATTTATTATGGGGTATAAGCTTATAAATCTTATCCAGTAAGATAAAATCTACTTCACACTCCTGTTGATCAAAGGCTGAAAAGTCATCGTTCTCAATTGCCTTCACCGCCTCTTTACCTGCTCGAACTGCAATAACCTCATCCTTTGCAATCAGCACCTGCCCCTTCTGCAGCACTCTAATCTGTTGAACGATATGCTTATTGGGCAATACCGCTGCCGAGACAAATAGGTTATCATCCTCGAGCCTGATCGGAAATTTATCAGCCAAGGCACCTGTTGTCAAATAACTAACTTGCTTATCGAGGAAAATTTCCCACTTTTCTTTAACCGTTAGTATGCCAATTCGAATATTAGCTTGCGTCCGCGTCCAGGTTAAAGGCATCATGCCACTTCGATGCTTTGTATCAAAAAGTATCAGATTCATGCTTACATTTTTTACCATTACAGTTCTGCACCTGGCAATTTACAATAATTGTAAAAAAAAAGCTTCGGCAATACCGAAGCTTCATATCTTATACCTTTGATGCTACTATTTGCGCTTGTCAAAGTGTTTTTGGTATCTGCTCATGAACTTATCTACACGTCCTGCAGTATCAACAAGTTTCATCTTACCAGTATAAAATGGGTGAGACGTACTTGAGATTTCTAACTTAACCTGAGGATATTCAACTCCTTCGATTTCAACAGTGTCTTTAGTGTTAACAGTAGAACGAGTAATGAACGTATCCCCATTTGACATGTCGGTAAAAGCTACCAACCTGTAATTGTCTGGATGAATTCCCTGTTTCATTGTTATATAATTTAATTCTTTAATATTCTATGTTCGTATCGGGCTGCAAAGGTAAACTATAAATTTTAACCTGCAAAGCTTTTAATGTATTTAATCTCTGAAATTTATAATTCTTTTTCTATGGTCGTATTATACTTGGTATCTACGGGAATTGATGCAGCCCTCACTTTTTCATTGTTTTTATTATCAAAAATATATCTGTAAGTGATGTGTTTTTTGCCAAAAGCAGCCCCCATAGACTCTTGTAAAACGCGCATTTTGGGATTAAAATCACCTACCCACGACAACTCTAATTCCTTCAGGTGCGGGTTTTTATCCACCACTCCTTTTAAATGCCAGAATAATCCCGACTCAATTCCTGAACGTTGAAACTTCGGAACCACTCCTAAAATTACAACCCGTGCACGCGTCATGTATCTTTTTCGTTTCATCCATACAAAACGAAGCTTGTTAAGCAAATTCATTTTTCCATTAAAATGTTTCAGAATTTGATTAACATCAGGAAACAACACTAAAAATCCGATGGGCTTGCCCTCATGATAAGCATACCATATGATATCTTCCATCATAAAAGGCTTTGCCTTCATCATAGTTGCCTTCAGTACCTTTTTATCGATGGGTGTAAAATTCTCGTGAAAACGCCAGGCGTCATTATAGATGGTTTCAAAATCATCGATAAATTTATCAGCCTCATTTATTTTGAAGTGTTTGAAGCTAAATCCTTCTTTCTTAACCACCCATCCGGCGATTTTCCAAAACCTCTCAGGAAATGGAACGCTTAAATCGAGGTGATTGGTTATTTGCTCAAAGTAGGTGGTAAAACCATATTCTTCAAAAAACTTTTTGTAGTAAGGCGGATTGTATTGCATGCCAAAACCTGGCTGTGAAAAGCCTTCAACCAAGCAACCCCAAAAGTTATCATTCTCGCCAAAGTTAATAGGGCCGTCCATGGCCTGCATTTTATTTTTCTTCAACCAATCTCTGGCAGTATCAAACAGCATAAAAGCCGCCTCATTATCGTCGATACATTCGAAAAATCCCATACCTCCGGTTGGTTGCTCAAAGCCGTCAGCCTTTTTATGGTTGATAAAAGCCGCAATACGTCCAATTACCTTATCGTCCTTGATCAAGATGAAGCGTGTGGCCTTACCATGATTGAAATAAGAGTTTTCCGAAGGACTAAACACTTCCTCAATCATCGAATCCAAAGGGCGCACATAGGCATCATCATCTTTATAAATGACTTCTACAAGATCTAAAAATTGCTTCTTTGTTAATTTATCTGATACTTCGACTATTTTCATTAACAAGGTATTTTATAAAGGAAACGTACAAGCCGAAGGGCTTAGCACAAAAATAGCCGAATAATTTAATTAAACCAGATTTACAGGACTAATTTGCAGCTGAACCATCACCATTTTTAGTATGCAATAAAGCTGATTTTTTAGGTAAACATTTCTCTCCTATCACTAAAAACTAAGTTTGTTAGCAAACTATGGCACAAGCATAAATTGCTGACAACTAATCATTTTACCTTTGATCTACATCTTAACGGAACGAAAACCAGGCGTCGTAATCTTCAGGTTTTTTAATGGCTACATCATTGTGATAGTATTCATTATGAGCTGCCACATAGGAATAATTTTTACTCATTTCTTTCCAATTGGCTGCTACATCTTTAACCGCATTAATTAAGTATTCCACCTCATCGTCCGACATGGTTGGATGGATGGACATACGAATCCATCCGGGTTTTTCAGACAGATCACCTTTGTTAATTTTACTGGTAATCTTGTTCGAAGTGTAATAATCTACGTGCAGCAGATAATGTCCATAAGTTCCGGCACACGAGCAACCACCTCTGACTTGTATGCCATAATGATCGTTTAGCAAACGAACTGCCAGGTTGAAATGCAGGTTATCGATATAAAATGAGATGGCCCCCAGACGCTGATCAACATTATTGGCCAAAATATTCATTCCGGGTATGCTTCTGAATTCTTTGAAGATTTTCTCAACAATTTCATCTTCCCGCTTATGAATATTTTCTACCCCCATCTCATCCTTCAGTTTGATAACCAATGCAGCTTTGATCGATTGCAGAAAACCGGGTGTTCCACCATCTTCCCGGGCTTCAATGTCATCAATGTAACGATACTTGCCCCAACGGTTGGTCCAATCAACGGTGCCACCTCCTGAGTTATCGGGAGCCGAGTTGTGATAAAGTGCCCGGTTAAACACCAGAACACCAGAACTACCGGGGCCACCAAGAAACTTATGTGGTGAGAAAAAGATAGCATCCAAACTCTCAAGCGGATCGCCCGGATGCATGTTTATTTTATCGTATGGCGCCGATGCAGCAAAGTCAACAAAACAGAAGCCTCCATTTTGATGCATGATACGAGCCAGCTCATAATAAGGCGTGCGTACACCAGTTACGTTAGAGCAGGCACTAAAAGAGCCAATTTTAAGCGTGCGATTTTTATACTTCTCCACTTCGCGTCTTAAAGCATCTGGATTAATCAAGAGCTGATCATCCGGTTCAATTACCACCACATCGGCATTGGTTTCAAGCCATGATGTATGATTGGAATGATGCTCCATGTGCGTAATGAATACCACGGGACGCTGATCAACCGGGATACTGCAGAATTGTTGAGCCTGTTCGGGCACACGCATGCCTAACATACGCTGCAACTTGTTCACTACATAGGTCATTCCAAAACCAGCTGTAATAATAATATCATCCTCGCCAGCATTCACATGTTCTTTAATAATGTTATGCGAATGCTTGTAGATATTGGTCATAATCATTCCGGTATCACTCGATTCGGAATGGGTGTTGGCAACCATAGGGCCAATGGTATTTTTCATCAGATCTTCGATCGGCTCATAAAGACGTCCGCTAGCAATCCAATCGGCATAAACCAATGGTTTTTCACCAAAAGGCGTTTGTATCGTCGCATTCCATCCTATTGTATTTTTTCTAAACTTATCGAAGTATTCTTCTAAAACAGCCATTATCTACCTGGTTTGATTTTTACTTATCCCAATTAATAAAAATATAATCAGCGCTTTCTGCAAAGTCTCAAATATAATATTTTAATAAGATTATAAGCATGATTTCTGTTCAAAGGCAACGTTCTACAACAATTAGTGTCTAACTTCTGAAGTTAGTGCTTTTTGGCTTGTCCAGGTTAGGGATTTAACAAATCCATTTCACTGATCAATTCCTCAGCAATTAGTTTTGCATTGGTATTTCCCTTTGAATTTAACTGATCGATAAACTCTTTTACCTCATTAAGCTCTTTGGGATTACTGCGCATATTCATCCGTAAAGCAAACGACAAGGCTCTACTAACAAATAAATCATCCATTGTATTAAGCGCATCCAAAAGTTCACGATTAGAAAAAACCTGCTTACAAGAACCATTCTGAACCATTCGACCAGTCGTATAATAAGCAGTCGCTTTTAAAAACTTGTTTTTGCTATTCAACCATACCGGAAGAACTTCTTTTATAACAGGTAATCGAGACCAAAGAAACATGGCTGTGCGCTCCACTAAATCTTTGTTGGTAATCAACTCACCCCATTCATTGCATCGGGCCAAACTCATTTCTTCAGCAGGCACAATTAATGCAGCCAAAAGCATTGTTTCACGTATTTCCTGAAACCACATGCGCTCAGCCAGCTCAAAACTCACAGGAATTCGTTTCGCCAATTGCTTAATATGCGGAATGGCTACCCCATAATTTAGGCGGTATTTAATGCCTCCCTCTTCCATTTGAGCTGTTGCTGCTCCATTCATGTGTAAACGCAATTGTTTTGTTACCCAATCCAATTCTTTTACTACTTTCTGATTATCAATAAAAAACTTCATATTCCGCGTCTATTAGAGAATACAAAGGAAAAAGTTTTTTTGTTTTTTTTTCATTTCTTCTTGCAATTAATCAAACACAATTACTATCTTTGCAATCGCAAAAACAAAAATGGTGGTTGTAGCTCAGCTGGTTAGAGCGCTGGATTGTGGTTCCAGAGGTCGCCGGTTCGAAACCGGTCTTCCACCCAAAAGCCTCAGTTAGAAATAGCTGAGGCTTTTCTTTTACCTATATTTTACCTTCCTTTTTTATTTATACCGCGTTTAAATTACTGATATTCAGAGTTCACTTGCTTATTTTTTAGTAATTTTCAGTTCTTGTTAGCTCTACATACAAGGAAAACAACTCAGTTAAAACGGAAGAATCATATATTATGAAAAGACGAGACTTTTTAAGAACAGGTATTGGCGCCAGCTTATTAAGTGGTGCATTGCCACTTTTTGGCGGATTAGAAAGTGTTAATGGCATGCCGGCAACATCTGAATATGATTTGGCAGCCGTTCGCGGCGGTAATGGAGGCGATATGTTTGACCGGGCCATTGAGGCGATAGGAGGAATTGGCAAATATGTGAAATCCGGACAGAAAGTAGTTGTAAAACCTAATATTGGCTGGGATGCTCCGCCGGAGCGCGCTGCCAACACCAATCCTGATGTGGTTGCACGAATTGTTCAGCGCTGTAAAGAAGCAGGTGCTTCGGAAGTTTATGTTTTTGATAATACCTGCAACAAGTGGGATCGCTGCTACCGAAACAGCGGCATAGAAGATGCGGTTAAAAATGCTGGTGGTAAAATGATCCCGGGTAATACCGAATCGTTTTATAAAGAAGTGGATATTCCCAATGGCGTTAGCCTGAAAAAAGCAAAGGTTCATAAAATGATACTCGAATCGGATGTATTTATCAACGTACCGGTAATGAAACACCACAGTAGCACGCGCATTTCACTGGCCATGAAAAACCTGATGGGCGTTGTTTGGGATCGCAAATTTTATCATTCCAATGATTTGCACCAATGCATTGCTGATTTCTGTACATTTAAAAAGCCCGATTTAAACATTATTGATGGTTATAACATGATGACTAAAAACGGGCCAAGAGGCGTTTCTGTAGCCGATGTTACTAACCTGAAAGCCTTAATCGCGTCATCGGACATTGTTGCTGCTGATGCCGCAGCCACAAAAATGTTTGGTTTGCAACCTTCAGACATTGGCCATATTAAAATCGCTCACAACATGAAACTGGGCAATATGAATCTGGAAGAACTTAGCATTAGCAAACAGAAAATGGCTTAATACTTAACAGGTAAAGCAAAACCAATGAATTATTCAATATTAAAAAGAGCAAGAGTGATTGTTTCACTCTTGTTTTTTATTCTGACTACCTCTCTGTTTCTGGATATCTACGAAAAGTATAGTAATGAAACAGTACAGCAGGTGCTGTATTTGCAGTTCATTCCATCGATGCTTAAGTTTATCAGCACACTGACGCTTGGAACAATTGGCTTTTTAATCATTATTGCTCTTACGGTTTTTATGGGCCGAATTTATTGCAGTAGCATTTGTCCTTTAGGAATCATGCAGGATGTGTTTGCATGGATTGCCAAAAAAAGATCCAATAAAAAGTTCTTTTACAGGAAAAAGAAGGCCCTCCCCTGGCTTCGCTATTCCTTGCTGGGCTTTAGCATTTTGGCTTTGTTAGTTTCTTTCTCAAGCATTATAACACTTCTTGATCCTTACAGTAACTTCAGTCGTTTTATAACTTATCTTTTTCGACCGATTGTAATGCTGATTAACAACGGACTGGCACTGTTGCTTCATAAGGTGGAAATTTACAGCCTGACACCGGTAAAATTAATTTGGGCTCCGTTGCCAATTTTAGTATTGGTTTTGGCCACTTTTATTGCCATTGCCTATTTTTCATACAAGCGCGGACGCTTGTTCTGCAACACCATTTGTCCGGTGGGCACCTTTCTTGGGCTATTGTCAAAAGTTTCGTTCCTGAAAATTAAATTTGATCCAGATAATTGTACTAAATGTGGAAAATGCATTGGCGAATGCAAAAGCGAATGCATCGATATCAAAAGTTTTACCATTGATCACTCCCGTTGTGTTGATTGCTTTAATTGTGTGGCAGCATGCCAGGATGCGGCTCTAAAACTCACTTCCCATAAATCTGTTCCAACCAATAATAATCCAGGAAGAAGGGCTGCGATAGCTACTGGTGTTGGCCTGTTATTTGGCCAGAAACTGTTGGCTGAGGTTAAATCAAAACAAGATCCTTCGAAACTACTTGTCAATAAAAAAAATCACCCGGTATCGCCTCCGGGATCCATCAGCATTAAACGCTTCAATGATATTTGCACGGGCTGTGGGCTTTGCGTTGCCGCTTGTCCGACACAAGTTTTACAACCAGCCATCAACCAATATGGTTTTAAAGGGTTTATGCAGGCTCACATGGATTACCTTTCGGGCTATTGCAATTTCGATTGCTCTGACTGTGGCGATGTTTGCCCAACCGGTGCCATCTTACCTGTATCAATCGAAGAGAAACAGCTTACCCAATTGGGTAAAGCCGTTTTTGTTAAGGAAAACTGTGTTGTTTATACCGATGGAACCGATTGTGGTGCCTGTTCTGAACATTGTCCTACCAAGGCCGTCAATATGGTTCCTTACGAGGGGAATCTGTTAATTCCTGAAGTTGATCAAAACATATGCATTGGCTGTGGGGCCTGCGAATATCCTTGTCCTCTGGATGCACCACACAAGGCCATTTATGTTAATGGTAATGCCATTCATCAGGCCGCGGAAAAGCCCGAGGAAGAAGAACAAACCACAGCGCCTGTCGAAGACGATTTTCCATTTTAAAGGATGAATTTAAAGAAAAGAACTCTTTAAAATACTAAACCTATAAAAATGAGAAAGTGTCCAAAAACTTAGCTCGTTCATTAAACGCAGTCGATATCCAATTTGATTAACACTGCCAATCAACTACCAATCACTTCGACTTTGCTCATGGAGCAACTCAGTAAACAGATGTTTACATTATTTTATGTACACCCTCATTTTTATTTCATACCAACAACAATGTTATGGTCTGATCATTTGCAGTCTTCGGTTCAACCTTCGCAGCTTGAATGTTTCGAAGTAGCGTATGATGCGTCTTAAAATATCAAAGTATAAAGTGACATAAAAGAACGCGACGCCCAACCAAACGATCAACAGGTTGAAAAACGGCGTTGAAATATTAAGCCCCATAAACCTTTTTTCAGCTGCATATAAATGCGATCGACCTAAATTGGAAATAGCAGGCTTATAAATCGGATGCTTCTTCTGAATAATGCCGCGCGCCGTATAAGCCATTTGCTGTAGTTCTCTTTTATTAAGCACCACCTCTTCCAAAGCCACATTTTGATAGGTATTTTTAAATTCTAAAAAGGCATCTTTCGATCCATACTGATCAATCAATTTAGAAAACAAAACATCTTTCTTCTGCTTCCCCTCACCGTATTGAAGTTTGTATTTTTCCTTTTCCTGGCTTAAGAAATTGGATACTTTATCGAAAGAATCACTTCCATATTCGGCTCTTCCTCCAAGGTAGAAACTAATTAATGGGAAATGCGCAACTCTTCTTCCTGCCAATTTATACAGCTCTGATGCCAATAACTGAGAGGCCGCATCCAGTTCTTCTTTCTGATTGCGCTTCAGATGATATTGACATGTTTCGTTAAGATCCTCCAGTTTTGGTATCAATAGATCCTTGTTGAAAGAAGAAATACTAACCTGCCGATCAAGCTCGAAAAACTGCTTTTCGTAGGCATTGTTCTTATACTGATTAACCGCCAAAGCTTCGTAAGACCAACGTGAAGTCATCAGATCGCCAATTCTAGGAACATATTGCTCCGATGAAATGGTATTGTGTAATTTATCAAAATTAACGATCACTCCACTAAACAATAGTTGCGGCACCAGGATCAAAGGTATAAGCACATAGATGGCCACCACCGAGTTGAGCCCACTACTAATGTTTAGACCAACCATATTGGCATAACAGGCTGTACTAAACAGAATTAACCAGTAGCTAAAAGTCAGTCCCTTTATCTCCAAAATAAAATTCCCGATTAGAACAAAACTTAAGGTTTGTACAGCAGATATTGCAAACAGTACCACAATCTTACTATTGAGGTAACTGAAGCGACTCAAGTTCAGGAAAGATTCTCGCTGAAGAAGCCGTCGATCCTTAAATATCTCTTCGGCACTAACTATTAAACCCAAAAATAAAGCCACTACCACGCACATAAATAAATAGGCCGGTATATTCACATTGTTGGCAAATACATACACCGACTCATCGGTGCCATCGCCACTTATGTACTTGGTAAAATATCCTAAAATCAAGGCCAAAATAGGGGCTTGCAACATATTGATCATCAAATACTGACGATCTTTCACTTTCGACAATGTATCGCGTAAGAGGTAAATAATAAATTGCTGAATGCGCCCCGGTATATTATATAGGTTGGCCGGTAACTTTTCTTGTTTGGAATTATGTTGCGGCTCTTTCCATTCAAACTTATCTTCAAATTCTTCAACGTAATAGCTATACCAATCCTCGGGCGACACCTTTCGCTGACGAATAAATTTGCCGTAAGGATTTACCATACGCGCTTCAATTATCCGAAGCGGCTGTTCCGTGTGAACATTACCACAGGCATAACACTCTTTTTCTTCAGGGTTAACGTATGAAGCTTTTTGCTTGAAATAGGTAATGGCATCCATGGGATTACCATTATATATAATACGCCCTCCTTTATCAATAATCAATAACTTGTCGATTAGTTTATACAAATCACTGCTGGGCTGATGGATATTAATAAATACCAACTTCCCTTTTAAGGTCTGACGCTTTAGCAGCAACATTACTTTCTCCGAATCCATGGATGAAAGTCCCGATGTTGGTTCATCAACAAACAGAACAGATGGCTCACGAATCAGCTCAAGTGCAATATTAAGGCGTTTACGCTGTCCCCCACTTAAGATCTTATTTAAAGGTGAACCTACAACCAAATCACGCGCTTCAACCAGATCGAAATCGTGGATGGCTTTCTCTACCAGCTCCTCTATTTCTTCTTTATCGAAATGACTAAAACACAAACGCGCATTAAAATAGAGGTTCTCAAATACCGTTAGCTCCTCTTTTAAAAGGTCATCCTGTGGAACATAGCCAATTACACCGGCTAATTCCTCAGCATCTGCATGTAAATCATAGCCATTGATATGAATACGACCCGAGTTATATTTCAGGTTACCATTTAATACATTCAGCAGGGTTGATTTTCCGGTACCACTACCTCCCATAACTGCCACCAACTGACCTGATCGCCCTGAAAAGCTAAAAGGATGAATGCCGGTTTGGTTGTTATTGAACTTATAAGAAACATCCAAAGCCCGATATAAAATACGCGCTCTGCCGGGTCGTGCAATAAAGTTTTCAGCCACACGGCCGTAATACACCGGCGCCATTCGTGATGTTTTAATCACTGCCCCCGGGCGAAAGGCTACACCTTTGTTTTGTTCAATAATGTGCCCATTGAGGTATAAATTTCGATTACCCGAGTATCGGAAAAACAAGAAATTTGTTTCCTGCACATGCAAAACCCAAACAAAAACCTGCTGCTTTGGATTATAAATGTGCTTAATGTTTTCATCAGGCTTTTCCTTCTGTCCACTAATCAGCAACAAACGCTCCTTATCCTCCACTTCCAGCGGGTAAGAAAGAATGAAAGTCCGTAAGTTCTGGTAATCCTGTTCATCCAATTTCAGGTAATTGGCAAGGGCATCGGTAAACACCCCTTCTTCGTCGGATACATGACCATCGCGCATGATGTAATTCAGCATGTTGGTAATCAACATGTATTTCTCTGATTGCTCTAGCTCCTGATTAAGTTGTTCACTAATTTTGGCCAGTCGATCCATATTCGAAGAGGCCTGCTGGTCCCTAACTTCCTGATCCTGACTGTATGAGCCTTTATGGTATTCGTTAATATAGAATTCATATCGGTCCAATGCTTTATCTGCAAATTCCTTATTGAGGTTGCGCAACAAGAAGTTCCTCACTTCCACCACGCCATCCCCGGTTTTTTGCTCTTCCCTTAAGTCGGTGAGAAGGGCAAAAATCTGCATTAAGGCTTCCAAAAAAAGTTCACTCATTTTATCTTATTATGGGTTGGATTGAAAGATAGTAAATTTATCGGCTCATAAAAAAAGGGAAACCGGTATGGCTTCCCTTCATCTTAATATTTTTCTCAGTAATTACGAAACATACTTATCACGTAAAACTGCTACATTCTTCTCAATAGCCTCTAATTGCTCAATTGTAATACTTCCAGCATCAACGCTATTGTAAATTTCATGCAATATTTTCAAATCGTCGATTATTGCTTTTACATCAGCATTGCCGGCATGTACTTCCAACATTGACATCAGCTTATTCAAAGGCTCTTTTTGCTTCATAATGATGGCAACCATTTCTTTGTTACTAAAAGTTTCCTCCGAAATGTGACAAGCAATGTATAAAGCTTCAACCCAGCTACCCGACACAACCATTAACGAAACAGGAGCTCGTTCGTTTTTATTTAAATACTCGTAAGTATTGTAGAATGAATTAGAAATAATGCTTACCAATTCATCTTTATTGTCCAGATTATTCTCAATTGCTTCCAGTAACTTTCCATCTAAAGCGGATGAAATATCCAACTTATCGATTAATGTTTTTGAAGCATTCATAAAATCCAAAGTTTCCTGCTGCTGACGGTAAGTACTCGCATAACTTAAGTCGGCACTATAAATACCAAGGTTTAAAGCCTGTGCCTTTTCAGTCAGATATTTATCAACATTGCTTACCGGATTAGATAATGAAAGAATATAAGCAGCTTCTATGCGGTTAAGCATTTCTGCCACTTCAAATGAAGTTGGTAAAGGGTATACAAATTCTCTTACTTCTTTTTCAACGTTTTCTTTCTTAATTTCCGGTGCTTTGGTTTGTTTAGCTTTTTTACTGTTACAGGCGCTTAACATCAGGGTAACAGCAACAATCAAAGATGCTATTCGAATAGTGCTTTTCATGTGTCTATATTTTACTTTTAAATGGTCATTCGAAACTTGCCTTTTAGTTATTCAATGCATGACAACTGAATATCAGGCTCGTTCCATGTCATTAATATTTATAATTTTTACCACATGAATCCAGGCATCATGTGAAAATTTTGGTTTTAAAAAATCCATTTGCCGAGAAGTATTTCTTCTAGTAGATTCTTTTTCAATCCATTGATCTAAAAACCAATCTGCCTTTTTTACCCCGACAAAATTCTTGAAACAAATATAACTGATTTTGAAAATAATTTATTGAGCTATCCCTATTATTTAATTGAATTATCAAATTTTAGTAACGCTTGGCTAACAAATCATTGTTTATTTCAATTCCAGTATTAATTTTTGCAAAAGCTTTAAAAACGAAATGAACCTTCTAAGCCAATAAGATGTTTAGCTGTAGTTTTGAACGGAGTTTGAACTCTCAAAAGTAGTTATAGTATTGGAATACTAGCAATTAACAAGTATGAAAGGAATATTACTGGCGGCCACAACCGCCTTTTTGTGGGGTATTTTAGCCATTGCTTTGAAAGTAGCCTTAAACTATTTTGATTCGTACACCATTGTGTGGTCGCGTTTCTTCATTGCTACCTTGGTATTGATTGCTTACTATACTTTTAAGCAACCTCAGATTTTAAGGATTTACCGAAAGCCTCCTCTAATGATGATCGCAGGAGCTGTATTGCTTGCCGGCAATTACATTGGCTATATGCAAGGTATTCATTATGCAGGACCAGCTGCTACCCAGGTAATTATTCAAACCGGGCCTGTGATGCTTGGCATTGTTGGTTTTGCTGTCTTCAAAGAGAAAATCACCGCAACAAGAGCCATCGGTTTTGTCATTGCTACTATTGGGTTTGTAGTGTTTTATTACAACCAAATCAATGAACTGATAGCGCAAAAACAAGCCTTAAACAGTGGCGTACTGTGGACCTTGGGGGCGGCCGTTAGTTGGGCTGGTTATGCATTCTTTAATAAGAAATTGGTGCACAAGTATCATCCCCAACAAATTAATCTGATAATATTTGGTTTACCGATCATTCTGTTTTTGCCAACAGTTGATTTCTCGCTTTTTACCCAGAGCTATGATTGGTGGGTTTGGTTATTACTACTTGCCCTAGGCCTAAATACCGTTGCAGCTTATGGTACCTTATCAGCAGCTTTTAAGTATACCGAAGCAAATAAAATAAGCATCGTCATCATTATGAATCCGGTGATTACCTTTATTGTTTTAGAACTGCTGATGGCTCTGAAGCTTAATTGGTTTCCGATTAATAAAGTATCGCCCATGGCTTATGCAGGCGCAGCATTGGTGATATTCGGCACCATCCTGGCAATAGGGCTGGTTAAACAGAAAAAAAACTAACGCCCCCTTCGACGTATTAATACAATACCATATTCTTTATCGATAAACTGAAAATATTGGTAAAGCTTATAATTAAAATCGATGCCGTAGTCGATGGTTGGATCGTAAGGAATATCGGTTTCATAAAAACTGCCATAACGCGTAGGGTTCGAGTGACGAATGTTCCATTCGATGCAATAACGATAGTTCCAATTCTGATAATATTCGTTTGAATAGTAATTTTTAGGATATGGTTGTGTTGCTAAAAAGGTATCAAATCTGCCATCAAACACTAACAATTCATATTCTGTTGAATCCTTGGCCTCTACACTCAACTCTTGTGCCGGAGCATCAGAATTTGCTACTGGTTTGCCCGATTGACATGCATACGTGGCAAACACCAAAACTGCAATTAATAAGGTCCATTTCATAGGTCTATCGTTTTATATTCAACTGTCAGATGAATGATTAAAGCTTCCTGATTCTTAAAAAACAGCATTTAAGATAAGCAAAATTTGAGCCAAGCTCATCAATAATCATTATTGATTTAAGCATTGGTTAAAAATTCTTAAGTGGCTACAAACCTACCTCCTAAACAAAGGAATGAAATTATAGCTGACAATTGATTTCACTTTCATTTCCAATCGTTAAAAAGTGTTTTATTTCAGATTTGTTTTAAATATGTAGTTTCTCCTTAATATTTATTAATAAACGCTTGCATCCATGCATATTTTTCTAAATTTGCAGCCTCTGAATAAAGAAAAATATCTATAAATAATAAAGTCATGAGTTATAAAGCGATATCGGCTGAAGAGGCAGTGAAGGTGATTAAGACCGGCGACCGCGTACACCTTAGTAGTGTGGCAGTAACCCCACACAAATTAATTAAGGCAATGGTGGAAAGAGGTCGTAACAAAGAATTCTATGATGTTAAGGTTCAACACATCCACATCGAGGATAAAGTGGACTTTGCAGATCCTGAATTCGAAGGTGTATTTGTTTCTGAACAATTCTTCGTAGGCGGTAACCTTCGTAAGCAAACACAAGCTGGTTATGCTGATTACATTCCTGTTTTCCTAAGTGAAACGCAGAAGTTAATGCGCGAAGGTGTATTAAAAGTGAATGTAGCCATGATTATGTGTTCGACACCTGATAAGCATGGATATGTTTCTTTAGGAACATCGGTTGATGCTACCTTAGCCGCAATTGAGTGTGCTGATGTGGTAATTGCTGCTGTCAACCCGAATGTACCGCGTGCCTGGGGTGACGCAATTATTCCAATGAGCGAAATTGACTATTTCGTTGAAGATGACAGCCCGCTTTATACGCACGATATGGGTAACCTTACCGATATGGACATTGCCATTGGTAAAAACGTTGCTGAACTAATTGAGGATGGTGCTTGTCTTCAGATGGGCATTGGTGGTATTCCTAACGCTGTATTAGCTCAGCTTGGTAACCACAAAGATTTAGGTGTTCACACTGAAATGTTTGCAGATGGTATTCTTCCTTTGGTTAAAAAAGGAGTGGTGAATGGTAGACGCAAACAACTTGACCCAGGTAAGATGGTTGCTTCTTTCTTAATGGGATCTCAGGAACTTTATGATTTTATTGATGACAACCCAATGGTTGCCATGATGGACGTGCGTCACACAAACAGTGTACACATGATTCGCCAGAACGATAAAGTAACAGCTATCAACTCTGCATTGGCAATCGATATCACCGGTCAGGTTTGTGCCGATTCAATTGGTACGAAGCACTACTCGGGTGTAGGTGGCCAGATTGACTTTATCCGTGGAGCTGGTTATTCAAAAGGTGGTTTACCAATTATTGCTATGCCATCGGTAACAGGTAAAGGCATTTCTAAAATTGCCCCAACCCTGTTAGAAGGATCAGGTGTTGTAACAACCCGTTCTAACATGCACTGGTTTGTAACTGAGCATGGTGCTGTTAATTTATATGGTAAAACAATGCAGGAGCGTGCTAAATTAATCATTTCTGTTGCTCACCCAGATCACCAGGAAATGCTTGATAAAGCTGCTTTCGATCGCTTTGGTCCTCACTTCCACTACGTGAATCCAAATATTTAATAGGAACCAAACTATTCGATATATCTCAAGAGGCTGTTCTATATAGGACAGCCTCTTTCTCTATTAATAAAAAAACTGTTCTATTATATACCAAAATAATACAGTCGGTTGCAAACGTACATTTGCATCTATCTGATAAAAGAAAAAATTGTTTCTTTGTTGGAGATGATTATTCAATGTAAATAATAATTTACAAAACCTTAATAGAGATGAACCAATTAGAAATTAAAGCAATTGAAAGAACGGAGGATGGTCAAATCATATTTCCCGAAGCCACCAACCCCATTCAGCACGACAACTGGAATTATCCTATCGATAGTCAGGTAAATTTTGGTATGGCTTATGATGAGGAGAATTTATACCTCCGCTACAAAGTAAATGAACAACACCCAAAGGCTGTAAGTACTGATACCAACGGACCGGTTTGGGAAGACAGTTGTGTTGAGTTTTTTCTGGCATTTTCCGATGCTGAATATTATAACATGGAGTTTAATTGTATCGGAACAAAGTTAGTTGGGATAGGAACCAGTAACCAAGATCGTCAATGGCTACCAGAAGAATTAGTTGATAGCATCAAAACACAACCAAGTCTCGGTAAAGAACCTGTTGATATGGAAGATACTCCAACAGAATGGGAAATGACCATCAGTATTCCTAAAAGCGTTTTTGGAAAGAATGTTGATAAATTTCAAGCTGGTCAAAATTATAAAGCAAACTTTTACAAGTGCGGAGATAACCAAAAAATCACCCACTTCTTATCCTGGAATCCTATAAAAAATGATACGCCTAATTTTCATTTGCCAGCCTTTTTTGGAGACTTAAAACTGATCTAATTGAATAACTACAGGGAATGGCAGATCTGTTTGCCATTCCTTTTACCACTTAAATCTTATCTTATTCCAAAATACATTACATATAAATCTAATAACCTTCCATCAATCACTATTGAATCTGGTTATTGATAGTCTGCATTAAAAACGGAAGCCTTTGTTAATTATTTCCGCAACAATATGGCCATATTGCGCACCCTTACAAACAAAGCTTTGGTTAAAAATAGATTCATTTTACTTACCCTATTTAATTAGAGATTTATTTCACTATTCAACTTCTCATACTTAATTAAATCTTATTAGTTGTTTAATAACTGCCTCAAAACCATTGATCAACTAAATTCGAATGTTAATGTACAAATAAGCCTGTTTCATTGAAAAGTGAAGAAGTGCTCCTTTACATTCTATTGTTTTTGCCCTAAGTTTATTTTCAATTCAAAAACAAATATGCTATGCCGGATAACAAAAACGCAATAGAGAAAACAATCACTGAGTTCATTGTTCAAAATTCACATTCCGACACTTCATCTATGCAAAATACGACACTTCTTTTTAAAGAAGGAATCTTTGATTCAATGGGTTTTGTTTTGATGGTCGATTTCATCGAGGAAAAATTTAGTATTTCAATTGATAACGACGATTTCACTGAAGAAAACTTTGAATCAATTTCAGCGATTACGGAATACGTTTATAAAAAATCAAATGTCAAAGCTGTCATCTAACCCATAGCTTATGTGTGGCATCGCTGGATTTTTAAACCTAAAAGGAATTAGGAGTAATATGTCGACTGTGTGTAATCGCATGTTGTCGCGTATTCAACATCGGGGGCCAGATGAAAGTGGAATATACTCTGACCCATATGTAGCATTGGGTAGTGTTAGGCTTAGTATTGTTGACCTGGCAGGCGGTCAGCAACCAATGTCGGCTGCCAATGAAAGATACTGGATTGTTTATAATGGTGAGATATTTAACTACCCTGAATTAAAAACACACCTAAAACAGTTAGGACATTCCTTTCGTACCGAGTGTGATACCGAAGTATTACTTCATGCCTGGTTACAATATGGTCCCGATTGTTTGAAAAGATTAAACGGACAGTTTGCTTTTGCCATATGGGATCGTCAGAATCAGGAATTATTTCTGGCCAGAGATCGGGTTGGTATCCGTCCTTTGTTTTATACCTGGCATAAAGAAAATCTGATTTTTGCTTCCGAGATTAAATCTTTACTTGAGTTTCCAGGATTTACAGCAGTACTTGACCCTAAAGCATTAGCTCAGATTTATACTTTTTGGGCGGCCCTAAGTCCTAAATCGGCTTTCAAAGGTATTAATGAAGTGCCTCCCGGGCATTATCTTCACATTAGCTCAAAGGGAACAAAACTCCATCAATGGTGGCAACTTAACTATCCCCTTGATGAAAGTGATCGATTTCAGGGATCATTTGAAGAAGCTTGCGACGAGCTCAGAAGCATTTTGAGCGATGCTGTAAGATTGAGATTACGTGCAGATGTTCCTGTTGCTGCCTACCTAAGCGGAGGGCTCGATTCTAGTGCAACAACTGCTCTTATTCGCGACGTGGCACCTGATGCATTTCAAACCTTTTCCATTGGATTCGAAGATGATGAATTTGATGAAAGTGATTATCAAAAAGAAACATCAGAATATTTAAATACACGTCACCAGTTTTTTACTTGTAAAAAAAGTGATATTGGCGAACTCTTTCCCAGGGTTATTTGGCATACAGAGACACCAATACTGCGCACAGCACCGGTTCCGATGTGTTGTCTTTCGGAAAAAGTAAGGGGAGAAAACATCAAGGTAGTGATAACCGGTGAAGGAGCCGACGAAATGTTGGCGGGTTATGATATTTTTAAAGAAGCGATTATCCGCGATTTCTGGTCTCGCGAACCTAAATCAAAATACCGCCCCCTTTTATTAAACAAGTTATACCCATATCTTCAGCAGTTTAAAGGGCGTAATCAGGCCATGCTTAAACTATTCTATGGATACAAGCTGGAAGAAACCGCTTCTCCTTTATATTCTCATTTCCTTCGTTGGAAAAATACATCGAACCTGCTCAATTATTGTTCCGATGACTTTCGGGATACCATCAATGGTTTTGATGCACTGAAGGATGTTAACCAGCTCTTACACACTGATATTAATAAATGGGATCGACTAAGCCAATCGCAATGGCTGGAAATTAGCACATTTATGTCGCCATATTTACTTTCGTCGCAGGGTGACCGAGTAGCCATGGCTAATTCTGTTGAAGGACGTTATCCTTTTTTAGATTACCGTTTAATGGAATTTACGGCCAGTTTACCTCCTGATTATAAAATGCACGGACTTAACGAGAAGTACATCCTTAAAATGATGATGAAAGGGAAATTACCAAAATCGGTACTCCAAAGACCTAAACAAGCCTACCGGGCGCCGGTATCAAAAAGTTTTCTTTCCGATCATAGCCCGGCCTATGTAAATGATATGTTATCGCAAGAGAATATTAAAAACACTGGCATTTTCAACCCAGCACAAGTCGCCCGTTTACTTGAAAAAATCAATCAAAGCCAATTAGTATCCGAGATTGATAATATGGCATTGGCAGCAATTCTTTCAACACAACTTTTGCATCATCAATTTGTACTTAAGAAAGGTAACTTCTCCAAAGAACCTGAATTACTTAAATGTAAAACACTTATCAATCACACTTCATAACATATTATAATCATGAACTTTAATAAAGACATCCTTAAAATTAAAAACCCTCAGGAAGAATGCGCGATCATCAGCGATAAAATTAAAAGCGATGTACTTCAAAAACTTAACCGGATGGGTGCTGTTATTGGTATCAGCGGTGGTATTGATTCAAGTGTGACCTTGGCCCTTACTGTTAATGCTTTGGGACCAGAAAACGTTTTGGGTATAATTATGCCTGAACAGGATTCAAGTCCGGATAGTGCCCTTTTGGCTCATCAACTGGCCGATCAATTTAAAATACGCACAATAACCGAAGAAATTACTGGTGCCTTACAAGGTTTCAGGTGCTATGAACGTCGTGATGAGGCAGTTAAAACTTTGTTTCCTGATTACGAGCCGACAACCTGGAAAATGAAAATTGGTTTAAAGGAAACTGGTTTACTCTCCAACCTTCCTCAAATGTTCTATCTAACCGTAATCGATCCGGATGGAAAAGAATTTGAAAAAAGATTGCCTGCTAAAGCCTATCGACAAATTGTAGCCGCCTCTAACTTTAAGCAACGCAGCCGTATGTCAATATTGTATTACCATGCCGAGGCCTTACATTATGCAGCCATTGGAACACCTAATAAACATGAGGTTCAACAAGGCTTCTTTGTGAAAAATGGAGATGGAGGTGCCGATGTAATGCCAATTGCACATTTATATAAAACACAGGTATATCAATTGGCACGAGCGCTTAATATACCAGATGAAATTATTAGCCGAACACCAACTTCCGACACTTATACTGCTGAACAAACTCAGGAGGAATTTTTCTTTCAAATGCCATTTGACACACTAGATTTATATTGGTATGCCTTCGAAAACAACTTCGACCCTTATAAAGTGGGTCAAATAATGGGCTGCACGGCTGATGATGTTGAGCGAATTTTCCGCGGTTTCGATCGAAAAATTAAAACAACAGAATACCTGCGCCTAGAACCAATAAAATACTAAACTATGACACCGATACCTCAAAGATTGCTGGGTGAAGCACTACTCAAAACTGCTGCATCACATCCTGATAAAGAGGCGATATTGATTAAAGATCGTCAATACACCTACCAACAATTACTTACGGCTTCGCTAAAAATGGCGCGTCATTTGTTAGATAATGGTCTGCAAAAGGGGCAAAGGGTAGCCTTGTATATGAACAACAATTGGGAATGCATTGTGTCGTTATACGGAACGACATTAGCCGGAGGCGTCTTTTTGGTAATCAATCCACAAACAAAAGCTGATAAACTATTATATATTTTAAATGATTGCGGTGCCAGCGTACTCATTACTGAAGCGCCATCTGCAAGAGAATTTAATGGAATACTGGATAAGGTTGAAAAGCTGGAACAATTAGTAGTAGTAGGTCAACAGCAAAATATTAACGATGTCGAAGTGTCTAAAGTGAGTACCTTTGACCAGGTTCAGAGTGGTGATACTATTTTACCGGAACAACTTCCACTTATTATACCTAATGACCTGGCGGCACTTATCTATACCTCTGGCAGTACGGGTTTTCCAAAAGGAGTGATGATGACGCATCAATCCATGGTATTTGCTTCGTGGAGTCTTACACAATACCTGAGGTTGACTGAAGATGATCGAATTATTGTACTTTCTCCTTTTGCATTTGACTATGGGCTTTATCAACTATTGATGACTGTAACAGTAAAAGGTTCACTGATTGTGGAGCAATCATTCACCTTCCAAAGCACCATTTACAAGCTTATTGATAAATACCAGCCAACTATTTTCCCTGGTGTTCCAACCATCTATGCCATGATGATTTCATCGTGGAAAAAGAAACCTTTCAGTCTGGGTTGTATTAAAAAAATAACAAATACAGCGGCGGCTCTTCCGGCATCCTCATTACCTCAACTGAAAGAAATATTTCCCAATGCCCTAATTTTCAAAATGTATGGACTCACCGAATGCAAACGCGTTTGTTATCTTGAGCCCGAATTATTGGATGAAAAGCCGGGATCCGTTGGTAAGGCCATGCCAGGTACCGAAGTCTTTCTATTATCACCTGATGGAAAAAGGGTAGAGAATGGAGGTAGTGGTATCTTACACATACGGGGACCACACGTCATGCTAGGCTATTGGAATAAACCGGATTTAAGCAATCAAATGTTGATTGATGGAGAATTACCTTACGAACGAGTGCTCTGTTCAAACGATTGGTTCAGAACCGACGACGAAGGTTTTTTGTATTTCCTCGGCCGAAATGATGATATTATCAAAACGCGAGGCGAAAAAGTAAGTCCCATCGAAATCGAGAACATCATACATAAGGTGCAAGGCATTCGCGAAGCAGCAGTGTTTGGTATTCCTGATAAAATTCTGGGAGAGGCCATTGTTGCCTATGTGACATGTAATGGTGATGCCCCCAATGAAAAAGGAATTCAACAAATATGTGCTTCCAAGCTGGAATCATTCATGGTGCCTCAAAAAATATTTTTCATCGATGAAATGCCTAAAAGTACCAACGGTAAAATAGATAAAAAAGAACTCAAAAAAATGAATCATGAGTCAGTCTAAATCGCCTTTATTTAACAACTTGCTAAACGAACTATCCTCTGAATTATTTTTTTTGAGTGACAAACCAGAAGAAACACCCGAATCAACCTTAAAAGCGTTATGGCTGATGGCTGCAGGTGAACCCTTATCAGCAATAAAAGCCTTGGAAACATCGCTGCCTAAACTGACATCTGAACAGCAGGAAACATTATTGAAGTTATTACAGCAAAGAAAAAATAATATTCCTTTAGCCCATTTAACAAAGCGGCAATCATTTATGGGAATTGAGATGCTTGCTGACAAACGGGCACTGATACCCAGAAAAGAAACAGAAATATTAGGTAAGAAAGCATTAGAGTTATCCCATTTGCTAGCAAAGAAATACAAAACCGTGCGCGTTTTGGATATATGTTGTGGAGCGGGTAACCTGGGTTTGGCACTGGCTTATCATAACCATAACTGTCAGGTTTGGTGCAGCGACTTAACTGATGATGCTGTGGCTTTATGTCTTGAAAATATTGAACATTTAAACTTTGAACATGCCGTGAAAGTGCAACAAGGTGACTTATTTTCTGCATATGATAATCCTTCATTCCATCAAAATACTCATCTAATAGTTTGTAATCCTCCTTACATTACTAGCTCTAAAGTGGCTAAAATTGATCAGGAGATAGCTGATAATGAACCCAACGAAGCTTTTGATGGTGGTATGTTGGGAATAAATGTAATGATGCGTTTATTAAACGAAGCGGCCCGTTTTATGACCGATGACGGGTGGTTGGCATTTGAACTGGGAGCCGGTCAGGGACAGATCATGCAGCAGATTATGAAGAAAACAGGTCTTTACGAAAACCCTCTAGAGTTGGTTGATGAATCTGGTACCGTGCGTGTACTAATAACGCAAAAATGTGTAAAGGATGAAACAAATTAGCAAACTTAGCGTTTAAATGAGGTATTGACAGCCACCCTCTTTTAACTTAAATTTATTCCGTTTGCTGATCTGCCTGCGGGTTCTTCTCTCCACTGTGCCTAACGTACAGTTATACTTTTTATTTCGAATCATTCACTATTTACATTAGTATCATGCACTTGTCCTTGATAACAAAGTACCTTCTTTTGCTTTTACTTCCATTTATGCTCTGCTGCAAGAAAAACATTGTTAAAGATAAATCTGACGGAGATGGTGATGGTGGTGGTGATGGGAGTGGCCCTCTTCCTCCTACTGAATATGTTGGAGGCCAATATTTTGTTGATCCAAACGGATCAGATTCTAATGACGGAACTGTAGAAAAACCCTGGAAAACATGGGCCAAAGCTTTTAAAACAGCTGAAGCTGGTGATACAGTGTATTTTCGCGAAGGTATTTACGAGTCCACAAGTGGCAACAATGGCGAGCGTGATTTTAACTCTGGTACAGTTGATAAACCAATATGCTTTTTTAATTATCCGGGAGAAAAACCAGTTCTCGATTGCAGTAATCGTGACATGACACTTGGTTACAACAAAGGTATCACCATCTGGCACCAAAAAAATATACACTTCAAAGGCTTAGAAGTTCAAAATCTATTTCAACGAATGGATGCCCATGTGGTGGGCATTGAGGCCTGGGATGTGGCCAATGTCACTTTTGAAAACATGACCGTACACCATGTTGCAGGTGAAGCATTTTTGGTAGCAGATTTTCATGGAACGGTCAAATACATTAATTGTGATGCCTACAGTTTATGCGATTCGCTTCAATCGGCAGTTTACCCAACACCAGGTTCACCCGGTCAGAATGGTGCCGGATTTCATTTTAGAAATTATAATGCCACCGACGGAGCTACTGACTCGAAATTAATTTATTACGGTTGCAGAGCCTGGGAGTTTTCTGACAATGGCTTTGCCGGGACATCGGTCGGTTATGTTGAGTGGGATCAATGCTGGGCTTTTGACGGAGGTGCACTAAGTGGTGAAGGTTGTGGATTTAAATACGCTTCAACTTACCGGGATGATAATAAATTACAACAGGCCCGTTTAATCAAAAACTGCATCGGGGCTAACAATGCGGCTTATGGCTTTTCTCCCAATAATGCGGGCGATAGTCCTTTGGTTGGAAAATATTATAACAATACCGCCTATTACAATGGGCATAAAGATGGTTTAGGCCATGGACTTGGTTATGGATGGATCATTATGCAAACAAATCCTCCTTATCCACCACCAACTGGTGAAATCTATACCAATAACCTATCGTATGATAACCACAAAGCCGATTTTCATCGTGTACGAACCCAGCAAACCAACGATGATAATAACAATTGGAATTATGGCTTGAATCTGAGCGATAGTGATTTTGAAAGTGTTGATTGGAGTGAGCTTAAGTTACCTAGGAAAGAAGATGGCAGCTTACCCGATATTAATTTTATGAAACCCAGAAGTGGATCAAGTTTAATTGATAAAGGAGTACAAGTAGATGGCATAAAGTTCAAGGGAGCAGCCCCTGATTTGGGTGCTTTTGAAATTGAATAGAACTCAAATAAATAATTATAAACATCAAACTTATGAAACAACTGTTTTTATCCTTAATGCTGGTGGCAATTACACATCAGGCATACTCTCAAAATCAGATCATTGCGGATCATACCATTGTGAATGATTACGACAAAATACCTGATTATTACATCAATGAAGTGAAAAAAATGATGGTTTCTATTCCGGGAGCTTCTCATGCCAGGGCTTATCGCATCGGACTGGAAATGCTTGAAGACATTAATCCAAAATTTGCTGTTAATGTAGCCCACGAGGAAGCTAATACGGATCAATACCTGCGCTGCAACGACATCAATGACAATGAGTTCGTTGAAGACAAATGGTATACCTGGTACGCCTGGCCCGAAAATAACAGACCATCTGAGGCAACCATTGTAAAGGACATGATTAGCCGTAATCAAAACAAAAATCTGGTGGCCATCGCTTTTGGCTGGTGCTGGGCTATGATGAGTAGTAATGAGGGGCGAGAAGATGAAGTTGATGCCGAACATAAAGTGAGATGGTTCGGAAGTTCTCATGGTGGACCAGATGGATCACTGGAATGGGGTATAGATAATTCTGATCAGTCAACTACTCAAAACCGAGTCAGCTTACAAACCTATCTGGATGCAACAGTTGATTATATAAATTATTGCGAAACAAATAATTATATAACCAAACCATTTTTCACTACCGGACCGGTGGATAAATATACCGGAGAAAAGGCATATCAGGGCTACATTAAGCATGAACGGATTCGGGAATTTGTCAGGGAAGATCCTAGTCGAATTTTGTTCGATTATGCCGATATACTTTGCTTTGATAATGATGGTACTGGAAATACAATAAGTTGGACTGACAGAGATGGGCAGACCCATACATTCCCACATATTACCGATACCAACGTGGGTGACGAGGCCATTGGGCATATCGATCAAGAAGGTGCCATACGTTTAGCCAAAGCGATGTGGTGGTTCTTAGCCCGTATTGCCGGATGGGATGGCGGTTCAACCTCAATTAATGATCAAGAGCGTCAGAATTATAAGACATATCAGGTAAACAACCAGTTGTTTATTGAACTGGAAACACCGGCTACAAACAAGGGAACTTGTTCTGTACACAGTATTACCGGCGTATTGTGTCATAAAAAAGCAATAAGCTCCAACCCAATAATTATTAATACTGGTGGATTTACACCCGGTGTATATTTAGTTACCCTGGATGGCGATAAAGCCATCCACTTCAAAGTAGTAATCAAATAAAAATTATTAACCTGTGTTCCATTTAAATTATAGAACTCAGATTACTAACACAAGAAAAGCCGACTTAATCGGCTTTTCATCAAGGAGGGATTTATCACTGTATTCGCCTAGTTTATATCGAAGTGCTTTTTAAGCAAATTAATAGTGTCCGGAAGGTTCAGGTCAAGTGTTGGACAAAGCCCCGGACTGAGCTTATACAACATTTTTTGGGCGCTCATTTTCATTATCACTTTAGCTGGATTACCTAGTATGACAGAGTTATCAGGAAAGTTACCTCGTACAACACTTCCTGCTCCAACCATGCTATTTTTCCCAATGGTGGTATTAGGCAATAAAATACTGTTCATCCCAATAAAAACGTTATCACCTAAAGTGATTTTACCAAAGATTCCTCCTTTTAGTTCTTCTCTAAAAAACCAACTGGCACCTCCATCATGTGTTATAAACCGCACACCAGATGCCACCGCCACATGGTCACCTAATTCAACAAGAAAGTGTTCATTGGCAATGTTCATTGACTGAATAAGGCAGTCATTACCTATTTTTACACCTTGCTTTCGTAAATATTTAATCATGCGCTCATTGCTTCCAGAGCGATTAACCAGAAAACGCTCCATGGAGCTCATGAATCTTTTAATCATTTTAAATATATTTTAGATAGTTATCATTGGTTAGCCTGCTTGTTAATGCAGTCGATTATAAAAGAGCCAAATAATGGTGTCAATCGACTAGCAAAGTCCACATTCGGATGTGAATCTCCAGGTCCTTTTGCATACTCTGGTTTCAGATATAATTGACCCTCGGTTTCATATTTATAAATGTCCCACAGAAAAATATTATCATCAGCCTCGTTCCATTCATTAACTAACCATTGATGCAATGCCTGAGTGCGCTGAGCCTGGTCATTCGTAGTCTTTTCCTGTACCAATGCAGGAGGTGTCCATAATATAAATATTTTATCAGGAAACGACTTCATTTTCTCTTTAATAGCATTGTACTGCAGATAGTAATTTTCCAGCCGTTTATCTTCGGAATCGATGTCAGCCTTACCTGTATCTTCCAAAATAAATCCAACAGGAAAACAATGCTTAAAAATAATAACATCATAATCCTTGGTTAACATCTCCAAAGTTGCTTGTTCCTTATAAGGTTTATTTCCCGCATTTTTTACCCAAATATTATAATAGTCATATGGATAGTTGCGACCACCATATATCTCACCAGGATAACTAATACTATTAAAAGTGTATTCCGTTTTGTGCTTTTTATTATATTTTGCAAATAATTTATGTATATCACCTTTACCTGTTAACCGATATACATTACGATTGGTGCTACCCAGCATCACTGCTTTACCTGTGCTATGATGCAAAAAAATGATTCGTTTCATGGCATTTTCTTTAGTTGAGTTGCAGCTATTAAAAACGAAGAGAATCAAGGATAAAAACAATAACTTGTTCATATACTATTATTTATTGATTAGATTCCAATCTATAAATTACGCAAGTGAGTGGTACAATTCAAGTACTGTTTGTAGCACATCCTCAGGTTTATGTCGTTTCAGTGCCCTATTTCGTGCAGCTGTGCCATATGTAACCGCTAACTTTATATCAGAATATAGCGCTTTAATCGCTCCTGCCAAGGCAAACTGATCTCCATCCTGAACCAACAAACCTTCTTTAGCATTTTGTAATAAAGAAGAGGTTCCTCCCACTGCACTGGCAACACAAGGCAAGCCTATCAACATGGCTTCACATAAGCTATTCGGACTATTTTCAATATGACTTGTCTGACAATAAACATCAGAACTAACCAGTAAATGTGTTAAGGTTTCCTGATCCAACGATCCTCGGTACACAATCGGTATATCTTTAATTCCAATCTTTAACCAACGGTGTGTTGTTTGCACCAGATCACTTTGTTCATCAAGTCCGGCAATGTGCCATTCAAACGTTAAATCGGTATGCTCACTTAACAGTTGGGCAGCTTGGATAACCACTTCTAAACCTTTATATACACCCGGTCCCAATGTTGAAACAATACGATAAGTTTGTCCATAAGCCAACTTTTTCCAATGAGCCTTAAAAAAATGTGGTCGCATTAATTCCTGCACTTCATGGTATACACTATCGGGTGCCAATAATCGACTAACCTGTTGATCCCATATTGTTCGTCCGATGATGTTTTTGGTCATTGCCATGATGCGACGCTCCCGAATTGCATTACGAGCAATATTTCGGTGTTGATACGAAATGGTTGAACCTAATAATTTATCTTTGAAGCTTTCACCTTTTGATAAAACAGACTTAGGAATACCTGAAAAATACTTTTGCGAGATAGCACTTAAAACACCTTGTAATGAAACAACTACAGGAACATCAACAGTCTTCTGAATCAACCCATAATTTTCTTCTGTCCCATGAATATGGATTAAATCTGGTTGAACGGTTTTTACAACTTCCATAAGACGCTTAAGTTCTGTAGGTTCATCATTTCTGTCTGTATGTCGTGCCAATATACGTGCAAATTTTGATCCCCCTCTACTAGGAAGTACCGGGTAATAAGTTATACCTCTTTCCTCAAAAGGCTCCAATTTTTTAACCCAATAAAAGGCAACTGACAGTTCTATTCCCTCAGCATTTACCAAAAATTGCTCAAGTGTAGATAACCAACCGCCTTTAGTATAGCCTTTTCCTAATAATCGGGAAGAAGCACCGCAAGGTGTATTGGCGAACCAAAGTATTTTCATATGATTATATTTTCTTTCAACTATCATATGAAACTCTCCATGAATTTTTATCATTCTCTTGCGTGATTTCGCAAGTTAAAATTCATGGTTATTTCATATTAATACATATCACAACCAGTCATTTACCCGACAATCTTATTGAAAATCCAGTAACTTATTAATAGGTATTACTCATTCCAGATACCTTTGGCACGCCCCGATAATATCTTATAGGTTTGGGCAGGAACGTATAGCAAGCCAACACCATTTACTAATGCAATAGCTAAAATTACACCAGACGATGCCAATGGTGTTTTGACCATCCATACGGCCATTGGTATGTAAACAATAGTTTGGACAAACACTACACGGATGGTTAACTTCAGTTTGCCAAAACCATTTACAAATTGGGTAAACGGCGATAAAACCACATTTACAATTGCATAAAGAGCCATAGAAGCTGACAGTAAAAAGGGTATTTGCACACGATCACCCACCCATAGATTATAGACGAAGGCGCTTCCTGCCAACATTAAAAAAATGCCTCCGGTAAAAATTGCGGAAGCCAGATTTAATCGTTTGAGGGTATTTTTCAACCAGATAGTATCTTTCTTTACAAAAGCATCGGTAACAGCCGACCAGATAGGAGTCATAATAATTGCATAAACCATAACTGGTAAAGAGAAGTATTTGTAGGCGATGTTATAAATAGTAACCTCATCTGGCCCCAACAATTGAATAATGATCATGTTGGAAGTCATAAAAATGACAATGGCCGAAATTTGAATAACGAAAAACTTCTGTCCCAGGATCATTAAGTCACGGGACAGGCGGAGATTGACATAACGCAAGGCAGGCCTATAACGCTTGTATTTTCCTTTAAATAAAACAATGGTGGCAACCAATAATACTATTGCAGGAACAACACTTAACACTAAGCCTAATAAAACCAGTGATCCATCACCATTTAAATGTATCAATAAGACAATTAACAAAAGTGTTATCACATTTCCTATGGGCATAAACGCATTATAAACAGCAGGGCGTTGATCGGCAATTAGAATAACTCCGATAAGCTTCAGAACAAAGCGTAATATAAAAAAGGCAAATACTAATGAAGCCAACATCGAAAGTTCTTCTGCAGGAACAGCCTGGGTATTTAATAACTCATCCCATTTTAGAAAAGGGTTAATAATGAAGAACACCAGAAGAACACCAATAAATATCATGCTGACTATGGCGTAAGTGGTACTTACGTATATTCTTGCCAATTCGTGTTTACCAACAGCTATGGCCTCGGCAAATTTATTCCGAAGCCCACTGCCTAAGCCAACATTAAAAAACTCAAACCAACCAATTATAGAGGTCATCGTTAACCAGATACCATATCGTTCGCTATCGAGGTAATCAAGTAATAATGGTACATAAACAAATCCAATCAGAATACTTATGCCCCTTAATCCAAAAGTGTAGATGATGTGCATCTTAGCCCGAACACTTCGTTCTCCTCCACTACCAATTAACTTGGTTATTTTTGACCACAATGCTTTAAAACCGATGTCGGCTCTCTTCGAATCATTCATTCACGTTCTTCAATGTGCACCTGAATCACAATTAATTCAGATAATATTTTTACAAATCGTTAAATTAGGTCAATACAAATATGAAGCTGCTTACTACAATTTTTTAAGAGATATTGTTCTTTCTTTATAACGCCAATATACCAGTACATCATCGTGTACCGGCTTGCTTAATACCAACCCTGCTGCAATTTTATTTCGATTACCAACAACAGTGCTTGGGATTGTAGCACTATTAATGCCAAATAAATTATCATCGCCAACTTTAGTAAAGCCAGAAAAGCACACATTCGGACAAATAAAGTTGTAATCACCAAGCTCAGTGTCATGCCCTAAGCTACAACGCGAATTAATTAGGTTAAAAGATCCCACCTTAACATTGGGGCCGATATTGGCGTTAGGCCCTACAATGCAACCCGTTTCAAGCTTTGCAGAAGGAGATATATAAGCAGTTGGATGAATAAAGGACATAAAACGAGCACCTTTGCTTAGAAAACTCTCAACGATCATACGCCTGTAATCTAAATTGGCGATACCAATTATGTATTGGCAATCACTTCTAACCTGGTGGTTTTTTATATCGCCTAATAATGGTGCCGAAAAGGCATAATGGTTGTAGCTATCAGGATTATCATCCAAAAACCCAATGATCTGTATCTGGGACTTTTGTCCTTTGATCCTATCGTATTGAATGTATTCATCGAGCTCGGCTCCATGTCCGCCTGCTCCAATAATAATAACCTCAATCATAATAAATAATTATATATTGAACGATGGTAACTAGTGTCAAGTCAAGCGTGCTCTTACGCCAAATCTTATTCATTTTAACTTTTTCACATTATAAAAAATGGCCCACGTAGCTATGGCTATGCTTATTCTTTCTAATATCGAAAATTTCAAAAAGCAACGGCGAGATACACGCCATTTCACACATAACTTAACACTAGCGTGCTGTATATCCCCCATCAACCACCAAATTGATTCCGGTGATCCAGGACGATGCATCAGATAGTAAAAAGATGCATGATTGCGCCACATCATTAGCATTTCCAAGCCCTAATGGGTGCAATGCTTTAATTTGGTTTAAAGCCTGCTCACTACGACTATAAACAGCTTTTTGTGACATCGGAGTTTCAACAACACCTGGACTTATGCAATTAAATCTAATTTTCTTGGGAGCATATTCCAATGCCAAAGATCTTGAAGCTGAAATCAAAGCTCCTTTTGTCATGCTATAAAGCGACTTTCCTGCTGATCCAACCACTCCCATAACTGAGGAGATAAATACAACGCTACCTGCTTTTTCAAATCGTTTGGATTTCAGTAAAAGTCTTGTAAGATGCAAGGTGGCAAACACATTGGTTTCGAAGAAATGCCGCATTTTTTCAGTTCTCACACTGTTAAAAGGCAAAGTTGTTGAAATCCCTGCACAATTAACGAGTCCATGTATATTTCCCAGCTGAGGCAATAGTTGCTTCATTTGTTCTTCAACCGATTCATAATCACATAAATCTACTTGCAAGGTTTGGTGTTGCTGACCGTTTTCTGCCTGATCAACCGTTTCCTGCAATCGTTCTACATTACGACCAATCAATAACAAACGAGCACCTTGCTGAGCACACAATATTGCGCAGGCTCTGCCAATTCCGGAAGAAGCACCTGTAACAACAATAGTTTTGCCAGCCAAAGAAAATATCTGATTGTTCATTCTCTATCAGGTAGCTATACTTCTACAATTGATGATATGTGGCATTGATATAATTGTATCAAAGCTGAGGCCCATGACATGCCCGTTCCAAAACCACTTAATAACAAACGATTATTACCATTTAAACGACCTTCTAATTCTGATACCATTGTAAGAGGAATGGATACCGATGAGGTATTCCCAAATTTACTGATGGATGAAGGAACTTTCTCCGGATTTAGTTTTAGCTTTTTTATCAAGTAACTGTTCATATAATCATTCGCCTGATGAAAAAGTATGTAATCCATATCACCGGTGGTCACTTTGTTATATTCAAGCAAGCGTTTAACATCTTTGGGAACTTCTCTCAATAAAAAATTAAACACATCCGCACCGTTCATATAGGCCTGTTCATCTGAACGTACGTTGCCTTCATCATCCACAACCTTTTCCTTAAGCGTTTCCGGTGTACTGGGCTGACGATATCCTCCCGCATCTATTTTAATTAATGAAGATCGGGCACCATCGGAATTAAGAGAAAAGCAACTTGGTCCATATTCCTTTTTACGGTCAATAAGGGCAGCTACACCACCATCACCAAATAAAAAAGCTGTTTTTCGATCCTTAGGTGAATAAACTTTCGAGCGTGTTTCTCCATCCAAAAGCAATGCCTTACGCATATTGCCTTGTTGCATCAATGCATAAACCACCGAAAGGCCATATACAAAACCTGAACATCCCAGATTAATATCGAAGGCCATGGTTTGCTTCGATAAGGAAAGTCGTTCCTGCAATAATATCGATGTAGCAGGCATGCGGTAATCAGGCGTTTGTGATATAAAAACCAAAAGGTCTATTTCAGAACGATCAATGTCCATATCCGAAAGCAATTGCGAAGCAGCAGCATAACATAAATCAGATGAACAAGTATCCGCTGTTGCAAATCGCCGTTGCTTAATACCGGTTTTAGCCACAATATCGGCTGCATCCCGGGCGCTAAAGAACGAAGTATATTGCAGGTTGTCAATCACCGTTTTGGGTACGGCTGCTGAAAGACCTGCAATACCTACATCGTTGAATTCCAGATATGCCATAATTCTTTAATTGGTAGCTTGTTTTTGTATTACTTTTAAAACATCTCCAACCGTTAACAGCTGCTCAAATTCATCGGTTTCAATAACAATGTCGTACTCATCATCCAACATCGCAATTAGTGACAATTGTCCCAATGACGACCATTCTTCAAATTCACGAAATTCATCGTTCATTTTCACCTCCCGATCCTCAATCTCAAGAGCGTCTTTAAAAAATTCTAAAAACTCCTTTTCCATAACATATTCATTTAAGTGGTTCGTATTAAGTTACAAAGAATAATTGTGTGAAAGGGAAAAAAATTCATTTAAGTACCCATGAATTCTGCCAGTCTATTTTTTTAGCAGCTTCACCTACTGATATAAAATCAAAATCATTCAGGTATTTACTAAACTTGGCAAAGGCACTTCTAATACCGTAATAGGATTTCAAATAGTTGAGTGATATGATTTGTTTCTGCTTATAATCAAAATCGCGCAAATGAAAATAAGTCATGTTGTAATGGCTGGCTTTTGATAGTCGTTTGATGAGCCAATACGGATTCAGTCGAAAAAATCCACCACCAGAATAAACCATTCGTTTGCCGAATACCTCTCCAAAACTCATCGGAAACTCTTTAATATCTCCCGATGCTGTATGAATTAATGCGGGGCCTTCTGAAATATTTTCATCAAAACCTTTGCCACGCATCTTAATCGGGAAAATTGAACTGTCATATTTAATTCCCTGCTCTACCAGTATCTCCAGGGCCCAGCTGGTTTCAGCTGTTACTGAAAAGGCTGGTGCCCTATATAGTTCCACTCTTTGCCCAACCGCATCCTCAATGCTTCTTAAGGCCCGATGTGTGTCTTCTTTAAACTCGGCGGGTGATAAACGATCAAGCGTGTAATGAATGTCGGAATGGCATCCCAGTTCGTGTCCCTTATCTGCTATTTTACGGATGGCTTCGGGATGGGTTCGAGCCACCGTACCCAGGCAAAAGAAAGTTGCCTTCAACTGATGTTCATCTAAAAGATCGAGCACCTTAGAAAGCCACATATCGATGATAGGCTCGTAATACGATTTATCACCCTTTTTATGCAACTCGTAAATGTACCACTCCTCTATATCAAACGTCAGTATATTCATAACAACCAGCTCATTTATCAAATTGAATCATGCAATGCTGCCATTAAACTCCAGTTCGAATAGCCTTTTACAAGTGGCTCCAAACTCCAATCCAAAGGCAGAACAACCATGTTTTTAAAATTTCTTCGCATAAAACCCATGCGCCACAGGGCTTCTGTTTGGTAATAAGGATTGTTCATTAATGCCACAAAATTGACCCTCATTTTGTGCCCGAATTGAATAACCTTCTTCATTAAATCAGGCAGCAACGCCTGAGCACCAATGATATCAACTACCACTAATTCGCGATGAGCCCCTTTTTGATTAACAGTAAATATGGCTACACAACTTTTCCGACCTTTTTTAACAGTCAACATGTAATAATCGCGTTGTGGATGATTTTTGTAACGCCAACCATAAAAGCCTTCAACCCGATTAATCTTTATAAAATGATCGTAATCGGATGTATTCATTTCCGCTTCACGAATCAATTCGCTATCAATGTTATATTGTTCGTCCAATTTTATTGTGCTTGTTTGATCGTTGGTAAACAATGCACGAACAACCATAAGGGGGCGTAAAACTTTTACCATCCAGGGAATGGTTTGCTGATAATGCCAACCCAAAGAAAGGTAGGCATGAAGGCTGTTTTTGTTGGGATAATTAAATAGTAACTGAACACCTTGTTCTTGCGCCATCTTTAAACCATGTAAGCGTAAAAGACGAAAACATCCTTTTCCTCTGTAATCCTTATGAACCGCCGAATCGCATGGTTGATATGCTTTTATAATATTACCACGCGATGTTAATTGCCAAGTCCACCAATTATTAACACCAATAATCCGACCATCCATTTCGGCCACCAAAACCATTGACTGACCATAAGGTGAATCCATGAACTTCCAGTTCCAATAGGCTTCATCACGCGCCGAAGCTGTACGTTGATTTTCGGAAAAAACGCTATTGAGCAAAACCAATACCTCTGATTGATCAGCCAATGTGGCTTGTCGTATAGTAGGATTCATCAATATAAAATATGAGCGATCAATTATTAAACTGCCAAAACCAGGCCCGGATAAATTGAATGGGCTTTCGCAATAACTTCAGTGGCACCAAGTAAATAGGTGGCTCCTCTCCATTAACCCGCCAACATTCAACATGTTGTTTCTGTGCACGCAAATTATTTCGATAATCACGCGTACTACGCCCTCCCATTGCAAATCGCAACACATATTCATCGAGGCGACTCACCTTAAGTTTATTAAAGTAAAAATAGCGCAAGAAAAATTCATAATCGGAACTTGGATGCAAATCAAGGTTATAATATCCAAATTGATCGAGCAAACTGCGTTTCATGTATATACTCTGATGAGAAGGCATCCATCCCTGTTGAACAAGTGAACGCTTGTAAGCGGGACTTCTGTTAACTCTGACAGGGTGGTCATCGGCATTAACCAGGATGCTATGTCCATACATGACATCAGGCTTTTTGTCATCGAAATGCTCCACAATTTTCTCAATAATATTGGCATCATATAAACGATCACCGGCATGAATCAAACCCACCACATCGCCTGTTGCCTTATGCAAGCCTTTATTTATGGCATCGTACAAACCTTTATCCGGTTCTGATATCAAGCAGGCAATTTCTGATTTATAGGGTTCCAGTGCTCGAAGTGTGCCATCGGTAGATGCACCATCCACAACAATGTATTCGATATTCGGATAACTTTGCCCCAGCACCGAAGCAACGGTTGCTTCAACAGTTTCTTCGTTATTCAGGCAAATTGTTATTATACTGACTTTTAAAGCTTCCATTGTTTGATCATTGTGATAAAAGCCGCTTATATAACTCGAAATAAACAGCCACCTGCTTATGTTTATCTGATATTAACTCAGCTCGTTTTCTGCAATCCTCCTTACTAAGCGGTTTTTGTTCCGAGATTTGAACGATACGATTGGCCAAAGCATTAACATCACCTTGTGGTACCACACAATTCCATTTATCCTCGAGTGCTTCAGGGCTACCACCTGTTTGATAGCTTATTACAGGTGTTCCACAAGCCAAAGATTCTATGTTTGTGGTAGGGAAATTATCGATATATGTAGGATTGACAAAAACCTCTGCCATTGAATACAAAGCCGCCAATTCTGTAACATTCTCCGTTCGCTCCAAGCCAATTATATTAGCAGGAAGTTCTGCAATTTGCCTCTTGTCAAGGCCTACTAATACAATGGTGTATTCGGCGTTTAATTTTTGATTTAACTTTATAAAATCATCGAGCCCTTTACGTCGATCCCAACGGCCGGCAACACCTAAAAGAACTTTTTTGCCCATAAGCCCATATTTGACAGCGACGGATGATGTTTCCACTTGCTTGAATACATCCAGGTCTATCCCATTATGTATGACCTCTACAGGATATTTTTGCAAAAATGATTGCTGAATATGTTTTTGCATCCATGCAGAAGGTGCAACCAAAGTCATGCGATTTACCTTTGTAAAGGCCTTTTGTTTGCGATGAAAATTTGACCTTGATCGATCCAATAAAAGGCTTTTGGGATAACCATGCTTATTGGGACAAGAGTAACACACTGTTTGCCAACGTTTGCAGTTATAGCGGTCGAAATAACTACAATGCCCGGTAAATGGCCAACAATCGTGAAAGGTCCAGACTACGGGCAATTCGGCTTGATGCAGATAACTAAATAAACGCTCTACTTGCAAATAATAGCCATGGATATTATGCAAATGCACCAAATCAGGCTTAATGTCTTTGATTTGCCTGATCATTGCACGGGTTGCCTGATCGGATCCAAAACCATGCCTGTCAAACAAAAGAGATTTAAGTCCATGCCATTGCCGATCGCGTTTAGTGCCCACTTTAATTAAGTGGGAAGAACTGGGCTGCATTCGATTGCCATATGCAATATAACTCTCATGTCCATTAGCTATCAAACACTTCCCAATGTCTTCGGCAATGCGTCCTGTACTGCCTGTATTAACCGTTGTATTTATCTGAAGAACTTTCATTACTTCGTAATAAAATCATAATATGCCTGACCAATGCTGTCAAGGCTAAATCGACGAATGGATTCTCGTGCCTGCAGCCCCAGGCGATCACGTAAAGCAGAATCCTGCATCAATGCCTGCAAACGTTGAGAGAAAGTATCATAATCGTGAAGTGATACCAAAAAACCATTGTTACCATCACTAATAATATCTGATGGACCAGCTACGCAATCGAATGCCACAACAGGTAATGAAAAGGACATAGCCTCTGTTAATACATTTGGAAATCCTTCTGATTCGGAGGTGAAGGCAAAAATGCTGGCCTTTTGATAATAGGATTCAACATCTGGCTGACTGCCTGTTAATAAAATACGATCACTAAGGTTTAAACTAGTAATATATGCCTCTAATTCCTTTTTTAAATTATATTGTTGGGCATCACCGCCAACAATCACCAGTTTCCAATCCAGCTGATTCAATTGAATAAATAAATCAATCAACTGACGATGATTCTTACCTGGGATCAAACGTCCAACGGTCAGAATAATTTTTTCTCTTTTTATACCGTTGCTACTGGCCGGAACAAGTATGGGATTGGCAATGACTTCAATATTAGAATGCGTGAACTGTTTGTGGTAAATCTCACGGGCTACCTTAGTTTGAGCTATTACCCCTTTTGCCAAAGGATATAGGTATCGTCGAAACAGGCGATGCTTAGAAGACATTTTCTTATCCGGTTGGCAACGATCTGAAATAAATACGGGATATTTTAAGCCGAATAAGGTGAGTAACACAAAACTATTCCAATATTCTCCAAAACTTAAGATAGCATTCGGTTTCAGTGACTTTATGGTACGTCGTAAAAATGCCATTCGACGAAACATCGATAATAAGCGAAACCGATTATTGAATTTAAAATCCGGATAATGGACTTGTAGCGATTCAGGTAAATCATAATACATCTGTATATTTCGTCCGTAAAGAACCAAATGCACCTCATCAGAGGCTTTGCTGCAGAAATATACTGCCAACTGAGCCATAACCCGCTCCATTCCACCGGCCTGTAAGGTTGGAAGAAGCAAACATATTATTTCTGATTTTTTAGACATATTGTTCTTTAGCACAAATGGCATCAACCATCCAACCAAAAGGATTGAAAGAACCCGGATGAAAATTGATGTCCGAGTCCCAATATCCCAATTCAAAAACTTCTTCGGGATAACCAAAAGCATAACTAACCTCAATAATTTCAGGACGACCGTTGTTAACAACAAAATCATATGCTGCTGTTTGTAAGCCCAATTTGCGACTAACATCAACAGCTATTTCAAATGCTTCTCTTGGAATATTGTTTTGATCCATATCAGAAACACCACTGCCAGAAGCCCTGAAATCACCTGGTCGGACAAATCGTCTTGATGCAAAGAATTTGTCAAATACATAGGTTACACGAATGTCGTGGGTATTATCCGGAATAAATTCCTGAAAATAGATATAACCCTTTTCACGGGCTACTTTTCGTGCATATGGAGGAGGTACAAATAAACGACCTAATCCAACCAGAACCTGATCGAAACCTTTTTTGCCTCTGCGAAAATGGAGCCAACGATCTTGCAGACTTCTCCAACGATTGTACACCGAAAAACCACGGCCAAAGGCTCTTTTCACTAATCGCTTTCCTTGCTTTTGATTACGCACAAGCAGCACATTCAAAGCTCCGGCTCCTCCCCTGAGTTTAAACACTTTCGGATAGGTACATTTCGCTAACCAGTCAAGAGCCGATTTTTTATCGTAAAACACCCAACTCTTAACCAATGGAGCATCCACCGATTCCAACAAGTATTTTTGCCCTACTTTATCATCAAAGTGCCAAACGGTCTTTGAATTAGGAAAAACATTCAGATTTGTATTTTCTAAAGCATATAGCAGGTTTTTGGCCATAAAGCGATCTGTAGGATTGTTCTGATGAATCTGCCAAAGAAATCCTGAACAGTCCTTTAGTTGTTCCAGAATATCGCTTTTGTAACAATCCACTAGTTTATAGTCGATTCCATTTTGCTCACAATACTTCACCCATCGTCTTCCGAAATCACCTGTTTCATTTTGTATGGCTACTTTCATCCTGACTATTTTAATAAGTTAACAATGACATCACGGTGCGCCTCACAACGCATTAAATTTAAATACAATCGCTGTTTGCGCAAACTCAATAAACCTGGTAATAAGTGCCTGCGTTGAAGGAAACGAAGAATCCGCCCTGAGAAAGGCTCCAAAAATGCCCGATACATGCGTTCAACTCGCTTACAATACTCATCAAATGACTTTTGTAACTCATCTTCATCGGCAATAATCATATTGAGGCGGGATAAGTTGCTATTAAATTCGGCCTTTGCCGTTTCATTCATTAATTCAACACCTACTTTCGACAGACATTGAGTATAAGGATATAATTGAAATTCAACGCTTGAACCAAAATGCAAACCAAGCATAAATCCGGTGTGCCAGCGATTATCTGTTACTTTTGGATCGTCAAATAGAAAATTTCCTAAACTGTAAAACAAAGGTTTTCCCTTATATATTTCATAACCACTATAGCAATGCGGATGGTGCCCAATTACAGCATCAGCACCTGCATCGGCAAAAAACCGAAAGGTTTGCTGCATACGGGGACTGGGCAAATCATACAATTCGTGGCCACCATGAACAATAACTACCACGTAATCGGCTGTTCGGGACGCATCTTGTATGTCATAATAATTTTGAGCTGTATCTAGTGGATTAGCACCCGGGTAATTTCCATTGGTAGTGGCAAACTCATTTTCTGAAAAATTTATGATTGCCACTCGCTTTTTCCCAATTTGCTGATAATTTATGGTTCGTGCTTCGTCTAAATTAAATCCTGCACCAAGGGTTTCCAACTTTTCTTTTTCGCAATGATTAAGTGTGCTTCGTAGACCTTCGGTACTAAAATCCATTATGTGATTATTGGCCAAAGTGACCATCTTAAACCCGGCCTGGCTTAAAACTTTGGCTGCATGTCCATCCGCCTTTAAAGAAGGACCACTTTTATCTATTTTAGAATGATTATCGGTTAATGGGCACTCCAGATTAACCACCGCTAATTCTGCATTACGAATTATCGGCAACAAATCATTAAATAATTCTTTAATCGACCCGTTTGCCATTTTTGGAGCCAACCTGTTTAAAGGACAAAAGTCACCTGCTACTAAAACGTCTATATCCATTAGTTTCGTCTTTGTTTGTCGTCTTGAATAATTGCCCCTAATTCATCGCTACTGATAAATTGTACATCCGGCCAGCGTTTCACAACATTATCCAACAATTTCTTAAAAGACTTCAGATTAAGTGTCCTGTTTTGTTCATTAACAAAACCAATAAAATTAAGCCGATGTGAACAAACAATAGCTGGTTTGTGCCACCTAAAGGCTGTCTCAATCTGTGCCAGACATTCATTAACTGCATCCATTTGGGGGTAAAGAGATGGTTCAAAATAACAATTCCGAACCAGGTAAAGCTGTTCATGTTCATTCATCTCACCCAGGTAATGACTCACAGTCGTATTGCCCAGTTTATCTGGCTGAGGTATAATTTGCTGTCGTTGTCCCTGAATAAAACAAACTCCCCACCTTTTGGCAACTTGCTCATTAATCGATGACCATACATAATTGGGAGCTATAAAACTCTTTGAATCAAACCCGAAGGTACTTTTAAACATTTGTAGTCCTTCTTCGATAATGGAATTAATTGATTCGCTGTCTTTTTGATCAATTGCATAAGCCTGCAATAAGCTATTTGGAAATTCGTTGCTCAGTTGCTTACTAATGCCAAATAATTGGTGATCAAAAGCCTTTCTTACCACCCCGTTTTCATTACTTAATGCATTCATCCAGCGTTCAACATTTAAATGCTCACGACCATGAAACTGCGGTTGAAACAAACCTGATACATGCCCCTGCTTCCATAACTCAAAAGAACCGGTATGCGAAGGGTAGCGTTTGAGTGTTTCAGTCATTAATTCAAAGTGGTATTCTTTAAAATTACTCTTTCGGATGGCTTCAAAATCAGGATTTGCCATTACACAATTGCCTGTTATTATGGGATGATTTCCGTGCGAATCATTGTATGCCGTTAATACTTCAAACAATGCTGTCAAATCATCTTCCGAAGCCAATGAATCATTGCGCATATAAGGACATTGATCAACTCTTAATCCGCTATTCAGAAGTTTTTGGTAGGTTGATTGATCCGGCATGCGAATACTACCCCAATCATCCGACTCGATTACCAGCAACTTACGCGAAGTAGACCAACCTCGTACATTAACCATTTGGCGGCGCAGGTATTTTTTAAGTTGATTAATCACTTTGTCCGTCAATTAATGCACCCAATTCAGCCGATGATAAAAACATCACATCTGGCCAGCGATTCTGTATTCTTGTCAACAAGCGACTTAATAATTTCAGCCCCTTTTCTCGATTTCCCATGTTAAGCGCACCGATGTAATTGATGCGATGCGAGCTGACTACTGCTGGTTTTTTCCAATTAAATGCAATTTCAATTTCTTTTAAACAACGCTCTACCCAATCGATACCCCCTTGCCAGGGTTCAAAAAAGCAATTACGGATAAGATACCGTTGGCCCACATTATTTTTTTGCCCCAACCAATGCAAGACACGCCTGTTTTGCCCTTTACCTAATGGCTCAATCTGAATTTTAGGTGTTGACATGTAACGAATACCATGCATAGCTGCAATTTTTTCCAACGAACGATTAAATGGTCCATTGGGTGGTACAAAAAAGCGGGCAGTATATCCGAATATGGAATGAAACATTTGTAAACCTTCTTCAATGGACTTGCCTTGTATATTTAAATCAGCTTGTTCATGCAGATCGAAGGCTGCCTGGTATGAAATTAATGGATGACCATTGGACTGACGACGTTGAAAACCCCAACATCCATTAGAAAAAGCAAAACGTGTATCGGCATCATTACTTCGCAATGCTCTCATCCATTCTGCTATGTTTAAATGCTCACGGCCATGAAACTGAGGAATAAAAACACCTGACGAAATGCCTTCTTTCCACAGGTTGAAGACCTTTGAATTTGGATAATATCGTTCCAAAGTAGCCGTCATTGGTTCATGATAATAAGTTTCAAAACCATTCTTTTCAATGCGCTCAAAATTCGGATTAGCAACCAGACTAACAGGTGTCATTACACATGGATGATTACTTTCATCCTTAAAGGACGAAAGCACTCCAAACAATTCGCTTAAATCATCTGCTGATGCCAATGTATCGTATGTATTATAGGAAGGTTGAGTCCCTGAATATGGACACAAACCTTTTTCCTTCATTGCTTCATGCACCTCAATTGACGGCATTCGTATACTTCCCCAATCATCTGATTCAAGTACCAGAATTTTTTTATTGGTGCGCCATCCTGGCACATTACTTAGATTCCTTAGTACTCTGGTTTTAACCGATCCAATACTCATTACATTCTAATTTTTATTGGCCAGGTAACGATAAAATTCTCCCAAAGTTGCCCTGTAGTTTCGATAATAAAAGACCCGCTTCGCTAATGCTTTGCCTGCTTCTCCTATTCTAGCTGCCTGCTGAGGATCATCAAGAATTTGCAACATGGATGCTGCAATCTGGTCGACATTATTTGCTGATACAATAAGAGCGTTTTTTTGATTCTCTAAAAAATGACTCATCTCTCCTCCTTCGGAAACAATCAAGGGCACCTCATCCATGAGGTATTCGGCCAGTTTAGTTGGGAAATTATACTTATTCTGCCAATTCAAGGGCTTGTTTATAATTGCCAATGCACTATTCTTTCGCAGTTTAGTCAACTCTCCAGTTTCGAGAAATCCCGTAAAATGCACGCGGTGTTCCAACTTATAATGCTTGATCAATTGATTAACCTGATTGGCCAATGAAGGCTGCATACTATTACTAGTCAGGTAAAAATCCAATGCCTGTGATTGGTTCACCTTGACAAATGCCTTAAAAACGGCCAAAACACCATCCTTTGTTTCACTTAAAGCTCCTGCATGCAGGATATAGGGAAAACCATTCGTTTTCAATACAGTTTCTGCATCCTCCGAGTTCTCATGATCATCAACCAGTATAGGAATCTTTATAAATTGAGCTGATTTCTTTTTGTAGCGAGCTACCAGTTCTGCAAGTTTTTCAGAAATAACCACAAAACCGTCCACTTGTGAATACACCAGGAACAAGACCATTCTTCGTCGCCATCTCCGCAACCACACAGGATCAAGTCGTCCGCCTTCTGGAGAATATGGATTTTCGTTTACCTCTAGTAACGCTTTTGATCCTGCCAGATGGATAGCCATAATAGCCAAAAGATTTGTCCACCATCCAAAACCGCACAAGAAAATCATAGCTCCCTTTATACTCCATTGATAACAATGACGGGCATAGATAAATGCCCATAGTAAATGCCCCAATTGACGAATGATGTATGACTTTCCTAACCATGGATTAGATACGCTCCCCCAGGAAATACCCTGATAAATACCTTTATCAAGTTGCTTGTCTCTTCCCGGAATAAAGACTTGCACACCTACCCCATCCTCCTTTAATGCTTTTGCATAACAATGCAGTCTTTTTGTCATTGCCATGCCTTGAGGATAAGGACCATTATAAAATAAAACCAGTTCCATATCTATAAGATGTACGCTATGACATTTTTTTGATTACACGACAAGGATTGCCAGCTGCAACAACATTAGCTGGAATATCTTTTATCACCAGGCTATTTGCACCGATGAGTGAATTGGCACCAATGCGAACTCCTTTTAATACCACTACATTCACCCCTAACCATACATTATCATCGATGTATACAGGTTCTGGTTTTCCAGATCTTGGATCTTCCGGATGCCAGTCGCCATCAGTAATAAGCGTGTTGGCACCACACTTAACCGAGTTGCCAATCGTAATTTTATTAAAACATCCAATTACTGTTCCACTAAAGCCACAGTTATTACCTATTGTTAGTTGACTGTTCGGTGCCAAACCAGTTAGAATGCATGGGCGGTTAACACCGATGAGGTTTGACGTTTTACTAGAATTGAAAACACATCGCTTTCCAATGGAAATTTCGGCACTATTAGCACGCTTGAATTTTGCCAAACCATAAAACTTAAGTCCCGATCCAAAAGCAATACCCCTCAATCGCATGTTGCAACGCATGAATATTCCACTAAAAAAGGCCTGCAACCACTTCTGAAATTTATCACATTGATTAGCTAAGGAATTACCTATATTAGACTGAATAGTTTTATTCATTTCCTATTATTGGTTGATAATACTTACTAATTCTTCATTATCCATCTGCCTAACTATTTTGGAATGACAAGTTCCTATTGCAATCCATACCAGCACATATTGCGTTGAATAATCCGGAAGGCCAAATAACACCATCGATACAACTTGCACTATTACAATGGTGGCTAAAGCTTTAGACAAATCATTGTTACTCCGGAAAAAGCCCAGAAAACAAGCTCTGAACATGATTAATACCATGGGAACGAGGTAAAGTAATCCACCTTTTAATAATATGGTAAGGAACCCATTTTCGATCAATTGTTCTGTTTCATCTTCGGCTATGGTACGCAAAATATGACCATCCAATCCTCGTCCGAATATCCAATCCTGCCAACCTCTAAAGTCGAAGAAGAAATCAGCAAACACCTGACCACGAGAGGCATCTAGAGCATCCTGACTAAATCCCCTTTGAAATATAAATACGGAACTTAAAACCGGTTCGAAAAGTACCATCACAACCATCACCATCATGATTAATGCCAGATATAACACCATGCGATCATTAACATTGGAACGAGAACTTTTTATACGCAATAACATCATGGCAAACAACAAAAGAATTGCTTCCAGAAAAAGTCCTCGTCGACCAAAACTGGCATATAGCATAATGGCCAGCACAAAATAGGCGACAGTGAGGTATGATACATATTTTCGATCAGATAAATGCGCTGTCAATAAAAGTAATGAGCTTCCCAAATCGAACAATAAAACCCGGTGCAAGGGCTCGTACATATCCCGTCCTAAATGGAAGCCAAGAACAAATATTTGAACCCCTACCGAAAGTATTAAAAACGGCGCTGCATGTTTTAATATATACGCAAAGTATTTAACCTCAAACCGAGTATATAGAATTACCAATGGCAACATATATGGTAGGAAGAAATAACGCTGCCCAAATACACGTTGTATGTAAAAAACATCATTAAAATTGACCGCTACCTGCAACAACAAAAAGATAGACCAGGCTGCAAAAAATAAAGTTAATGGTTCAAACAGCCTCGACTCTGTATTTCTAACCGGATTATAATAGCGGTAGTAAATCATTCCAGACAATGCAGCCAATGAAAAAATATACTTGATAAACTGCGGAAGTCCATACTCTATTTCAACAATTGAAATCCACTGAAGAAAATTCAGAGAAAGAAAGATATAAATGTAAATCTTCTCGATTCTTTGCATAAAATCTTGCGATATGGCACGGCTCCGCCCTGTCAGTCACATACTAACATTGAAATTTCTCCAAGTATATTATTCCCTTCCCAACTTCAATTCCCGATCTGCAGTTAATCAAATTGTTACCACAGTCTTTTGTATCTATTCAATTCCATATTATTTACTATGCCCATAGCCATACTGATCGTAATCACTACGGTTATCATTTAGCAGTAAACAAGTATTTAATACACCTTTTTGTTCCAATTCCTCCATAATGCCACTAAATACCCTTTTAACGGTATAGTTATAGCGGGCAACCATCATCACTATGTCAACCTGGTTTATATATAAATAAGCATCGCTCACCTGCCCAAGTGGAGTGGCATCTACAACAATACATTCATAGGTCTCCTTCAGTTCTTTGAAAAACTTCTCGAAATCAATCTGGGCAAGTAATTCCACAGGATTCGGAGGTAGTGGGCCCGTTACAATATAATCGAGAAGAGGATGATCGGATGCGTTGATCACCGAAGGCAAATCAATGTCTCCAACTAGGTAATTGCTCATTCCAGGCAAATCTTTCTCATTACGCGAAAAGAAGCTTGACTTTTTACGCAGATCCATATTGAGCAATAGGGTTTTTTTATTGAGGTGTGCATAACACATTGCCAGATTCAAGGCATTGAACGACTTACCTTCTCCTTCAACACTGGAGGTTAATAGTATTACCTTTCGATCCAGTTCTTTGTAATAATATTCTATATTGGTTCGAACTGCACGAAAAGCTTCTGCTTGTCTTGATCGCGGTAAATCCTGAATCACATTGTTGCTGCTGCGTCGGTTGCGCATAATTTTACCCATCACCGGTGCATTGGTTAACAAACTAATATGATCCTGAGGAATTATTTTATTATTTAGGATATTGCGCAATAACAAAAAGGCAAAGGGAAGCCCAAAACCCAAGATGACGGCAAAAATGTAATTCTTTCGTTTATAGGGAAAAACCGGACCAGTACCATCCATTTTAGCAGGTTCAATTACCTGATTATCTGGCAAATTCGAAGCTTGTGAAATGCGTGCTTCTGCTCTTTTTTCAAGCAAATAATTATAAATGGCATCGTTAAGGCGGTATTTCCTCTCAATACCCCCTAAAAGAAGCTCGTTTCTTGGGAGACGTGAAATTTCTCCTTCAATACGACGAATCCGTTTATTCATCTCTTCCAAAGCAATATCTGTTGTTCTGTTAACAGCAGTTACGTTTTCGGAGATGGTTCTACGCAAGCTCTCTATTTGCTGGCTAAGGCGGTGCACCATAGGGTTTCTTTCCTGGCCATTTTGTATGAGTGCCGATCGTTGTGTATGTGCCCCAATCAATTCGGATGTCAGGTCGTTCAATAGTTGATCTTGTATACCCATGGACGAAGGCAGAATTAACTTGGAATAATCACCATCATCATTCACAAAATAGTCTGACAGATAATCAAAGTAGCGTTTGTTGGTTAGTAGCTCAGCTTTCTCATTTTGCAGTTCGCGATACTGACCAGATAATTCACTGGTTTGTGATGATACATCAATCAGTTGCGATGATGATCGAAAACTTTGTAAATCCTGTTCTGTTTCAATCAATGAATCTGATATCTCATTTACCTGCGCATCAATGTAGGCGATTGTAATATCTGCTATATAATTTTTTGTCTCCAGATTTTGATTGGAATAAACCGCCATCACTTCATTTAAAATATCTTCGCCTTTTGTGATGGATTCAGATCGAAGCTCAAGTTCAACGATGGTTGCATCACGCTGCACCACATTAAACTGAATTTGTTGTTTATAACCGCTTGTCAGGGATGCTATCTCAGAAAAAATAAACCCGTATTCCACCTCTGGACTTAACAAGTAACGCTTGGTGGAATCCAGTTCAATCATAAACGACATATCGTCATTCTCGATCAGTTCCCCAAATTGTGCTTCTTTTTCGAATTCCCATTTCTCTTTCTGAATGGTTCGATCGGGATGATCGGGAACACGTATGGTGGCTCTTCGGGATTCGGCCCGTAAAACAAAGCGCGATGAATCGATCATACTGAGATAAAACCATTCATTAATGGGTTGCACATGTCCTTTAAATAGTAATACCTTGAAAGGAACGGATTTGTAGGCATCCATCTGTTTGTATCCACTTACACGACAATATCCTATGGATAATCCAAGGTTTCGGACAGCTTGTTCAATAACAGGTGTAGACTTTAGTACCCATAGTTCATTTTGAAAGTTATGGTTAATGCCGAACAAATTACTATTGATGTAATTGTTCATGTTCATACTTTGATTAGTGGTGGTACGCTCTTTTATAAGCATGGATGCTGATATGCGAAAAATCGGTACGGAAGTAATATTTATCACATAAGCAATTACAATGGCTATGCCAATGGAAACAATATATACCTTGTAGTTTTTAATTACAAGATCCCATAACCTCCGTAAATCACTTTCTTCATGCATTATATTATTATGACCACCTGTCTTCATTCCTTATTCACATTTTCGTTTTACTGATTAATGGCTGTGTACATTAGCAAGCCAACTGTAACTGTCGATAAAATAACGGTGTATGGGAACCGATCCAATCCCCAGAATCTTCGTCCCATAGGTTTAACATAGATCATGTCGTTGGGACGAACAAAATAGTATTCCGATGCCAACACGTCAGACTTGGTTAAATCGATACATACTCTGCAATTCTTACCATCCTTATTGCGGGTCAGAATTACCTGCCTTCGATCTCCAAAGTTTGTCATATCCCCGGCTAGTCCCAATGCATCGTATATGGTTAGCTTTTCTTGCGAATAAGTAAAATGGCCGGGATTTCGTACTTCGCCAAGTATTGATACATAACGGTTAACCAACTTGACAGAAACAACAGGTCGGTTAAGAATGTTATTTAACTCCCTTTCGATTAGCTTACTGATTTCAGCTAATGAACGTCCATCAACATGTAATTTACCAATCACCGGTAGATTTAAATAACCGTCTTTGTCAATTGTATAAGAAATTAAAGAAGCTCCATATGCCGACATGGAACCCATTTGCATGGATTGTTGTGCATTGGTATTGGTAAAAACATTGGATGTAACATCATCAAGGCTGCTAATCTGGACAAAGAGGTCATCATAGGGCTTTACCCTTAGGATTTCCATCTCGGGTTCGTCAAAGCAAATTTTGTCATCACTTTCGTCTTGCAAATATTCTATTGAACCCAGGGTTAAGCATGATGTCAAAGAAATGTTTAGTAATAAGAAAAATGATAATATACGACTATTAGTAACTAACTTTAAACTCATTCCAATTAAATTTTAAGTAATTTAAAAACAATGGGTTTAAAAAGCCATTCAATGTTTCTAATCTTTGACAAACCAAACAAAAACACTGCCGAATTACACAAATTTAATGATAAGTACAAATGAAGAAATAATGAAAATCGATCTAAGATGTTCACTTTCAGACAATCAAATTTCAGGCGCATAAATACTGAAATAATTACAAAGTGGGAAGCACAACGATTTCCTGTAACCATAAATAAAATGGCCTAAAAACTAAGAAGGCACCCAAAAATTTGGATGCCTCCCTGCCTATTACTTTAAGTTAAAAAGACGAATGGGCTAACACCCATATCGTATATTATTAATATTTATAATATTAAACGATAATATTCATTAATTATCATCATAATCGTATTCTTCTTCCAGACCAAGCGCATCGATTGAGCGTTGACTTGGACGAGGAGTTTTGTCCATCTCGGCATAATACTCCGCATTCATCCATTTCATTTCACCGCCTACTACGCGTGGATCTTTAGTATCTGCTAGGTACTTATCCATCTTAGCTGCTATTTGTTTTTTGGCTTCAGCATATTCAGCCATTTCAGCCACATTATTCATCTGGTGAGGATCTTTCTTCAGGTCGTATAACTCTTCCATCGGACGCTTGCTAAAAGCCAGGTCAAAAAGTGGTTTTACGGCCTCGTCTTCTTTGTTTTCCAACAGGTACATTTTGGCAGGACATGGATACTGCAACATGTGTGCATCCACATCGCCATATAACGGAGGATCACCAGCCGGCCAATTTTCTGATTCATAATTACGGATGTACAAGTAATCCTTCGTCTGAATGGCACGCCCCCCATAACCAGCGCCGCCTTTACGCACATATGCATGACGCTCGCGAGCGGTTACCACAAAGTCTCGCTCCGGCTCAATAATACCAGACTTATCAGATTCCAACATTGATTTTAGGCTCTTTGCCGTCATGTAATCCGGAATTGGCAATTGAGCATATTCCATAAACGTTGGGGCCAAATCAGTTAAATACACGAAATCGTCAATCTCACGCGCTCCTTTAAAACGTTCCGGCATCGAGATAATCATCGGAATCTTGGTTCCCATATCATAAAGGTTAGCCAGTCCGCGCGGCATTTGCCAACCGTTATCGCTACAAATAATAACAATGGTATTATCCAATTGTCCCATTTCCTTTAGCAATGAAAGATAACCACCTACTTCTTTATCGAAATGCTGAATCTCGGAATAGTAATCGGCGATATCATTGCGCACTTCATCGCAATCAGGCATGTAAGGAGGCACTTCAATCTTGCTGATGTCAATCTTCGCCTTCTTACCTCCATTTCTTTTAAACGGACGGTGAGGGTCGCGTGAGCTAAACCAGTACATAAATGGCTGGCCTTTTTCACGCTCGTTGTAAAACTCTTCAAACGAATCGTACTGATCGCCACCCGGGTTACGATCTCGGTTGCTGGCTTCGGTATCACCAGGTCCCCAACCTTTTCCTTCGTATCCAACCAGGTAACCTGCTTTTTCAAGAATATCAGGATACACTTCAAACTTTGAAGGCAATGTTCCCCAAAGGTTGGCACCTTCTTCTAATCGCCAGATATCCTGACCTGTTAACATGGATGCACGTGCCGGCGTGCAGGATGGAGCCGAGCAAAAGGCATTGTTAAATTTCACCCCTTTTTCAGCGATGGCATCTATGTTTGGTGTCTTTACCACCGGATCGCCATAGCATCCCAAATGATTCCAGCTATGATTATCCGACATTAAAATCAGAAAGTTAGGCTGCTTTTTGGCTTTGGCTTCTTTGCCTTTTTTAGCGCCGCATCCGCCTAATACGGTTGCCCCTGCCACAAGAAACAAGGACAAGGCCAAACGCCAGTTTTTTAAATTGAACTTCTTCATCGTATCAATTATTTATTTAGTTTTTAATTCCTTTCAACAATTCTTTTACCGAAACCACCTTATTATTAACCAATGGCTTAGCCCAAACCGAAATGCTCATGATATAGCCCAATGTGACCAACAGGAACATCATGGCCAGTTTTAAGCCAAATACATCACCCAGTGAACCAATGATTAATGGCACCAAAGCGCCTCCGAAAATACCGGAACACAAAATCCCGGAAAATGCGCCATGGTGATTCTTTACGGAGTTCAAAGCCAGTGAGAAAATGATGGAGAACATCACAGAGATAAAAAATCCACAAGCCGGAAAAGCGATTAAGGACATTTCGGCATTTCCAAACAGAGCAATCAACACACTCAAAATGGATGCTGTTGTGAATATTCGTAATACCACTCTTGAATCCATCAGTTTTAATAACACCAAGCCCAACAAGCAACCAATAGACATTAAGCCCCAAAACCAGGCAACGCTTGATGCACCAGCACCTTCCGGGTCGATGTTGTGATAAGTGCTTAAGAACTTGCTCATCCAATTGGCCAATCCCTGTTCAGTGCCAACATAGGCCATAATTCCAAGGAAAAACAGGATCACTTTTTTGTCCTTAAGCAATTCCATATAAGTTTTAAAAGCGCCCGCCTTTTCGTCTTCCTTGTATTCAACCTTTGGTAACCTTGTTAAAGCCACAATGGCAATTACAATTATAAATACCAACGTGAATAACCAATACAAAGAACTCCATGGTAATTGGGCCGGTATCAGTTGACTTAGGGTATGAATTACAACATTACCACCGCCGGTATAATTGGTTAACTCACCCATCAGATAACTAAATACATATGGGCTTACAAACGAGGCAGCACCAAATACCAATTGTCCCATTACGGAATAAAAGGCGAAGTTTTCCTCTCCTCCTGCTTCTCGCATCAACGGATTGATGATGACCTGCAACATGGCCATGCCGATTCCTATAACGAACAGGGATAACAAGGCCACCCAGTATACCGGAAAGAGCGCAAATAGAAAGGAACCAGCCAGATTCAATCCAAAGGCCAAAAGCATGGATGATTTTTCACCAAACTTTTCGATCATAGCACCAGCTGGTGCCGACATAATACCATAAGCCAGAAAAAATGAGAAAGGCAGAAAAGCCGCCATCGTCAGACTTAACTGGTAGTTCTCAATAATTGCAGGCATGATTGGCCCGAGAATGTTTGTTACAAAAGATATAACAAACCATATAAAAAGTATGAGTATTACAATCGCTTTATTTCGTCTCATTTAACAACAAGATTTTATAAATAATATCAGAAGCACCCGCTAAAGCCATTTATATCAAGCTTTGCTTTATCAATGCTCCTGAATAGATTAACCAGCAATCAAATGATGGTCAATCATTAACAAACTAAGAATATGTGTACAGATGCTTTAATCTTAACTAAAAAACAACAGGTTCCATTTTATCTACTTTGTCAAAAACAAGTGCTGCAGCGCCAATAAAGCCGGCTTTGTTACCCAATGTTGCTTTAACTACTTGGGTAAAAACACTAGTCTCTTTCATGGCTAACTTTAATGCCCGCTTCTTAATTTCTTCGATATAAAAATCACCTGCTTCTGATAATCCGCCGCCAATAATGACCTTCTGAGGACTAAACACGTTAACAAATCCGGCAACCCCCATCGCCAGATAATCAAAATGACGGCACAAGATTTTATGGGCAATTGCCTCGCCCTTCTTATAATTCTGAACAATGTATTTTCCATCAACCACTTCGGGAATTGCTTTGCAATCGTCAACAAGAGCTTGCTTATAATCCCTGATCAAAGCCGTAACCGAAGCATGAGCTTCGAGGCACCCTACGGAACCACATTCACACGTTTCGCCATTAGGATCAACCATCACATGCCCCAGTTCAGCCCCTCTGTTACGATGACCACCATATAATTCACCATTTAATACCATGGCACCACCAACACCGGTTCCGATGGTTAAAAACACAGCATCATCCACATTATCGGCGGCTCCAAAACGAACTTCGGCCAAGCCCATCATATTGGCATCATTCTCAACAAAAACCGGCTTATTCAATCGACGACTTAAGAGCCCTCCCAAAGGCAAACTTTCCCATTCTGGTAGATTTTCGGCACCTCCCAAAACCAAACCATTATCTATAATTCCGGGCGTTCCCAGACCAATACCACTAACTTCTAAATCTTGTGCTGCAGCATACTCGATTAACTCCTCGCAACAAACAGCAATATTATTGATAACAACATCTCTCCCTTCATTCGCCTGTGTTGGCTTTAATGATTCATTATGGATAGAACCATCTTCTGCCACTAAAGCATATTTTATATTGGTTCCACCTAAATCTATTCCAATCGCATAGTTCATGTCTTTGTCTTTTATTTTCCGTTTTAATGAAAATCAGGCGTATCAATAACCTTTTCCACAAAACACTTATTTAATCTGGTAACTAACACAAAGGTATGTTTGCCCCTGTTGACACTGAACTAATGGAGTTTAGACGATTTTAAAATGGTTGAAAATTATATTACAAATGTTGAATTCATACAAAATGGCGGCTTATAACCGCCCAGTAGATAATAAAAGCGAAAGCCTGAAATATTCCGGCAATTCCAAACAGTTGTAATTCTTTTAAACATAAATGAAAGCCTTAACAGCGATAGTTTTGTTTCTTTAGCCTTTTATTAAATGCTAATTAATATGAGAATCCTCAGGTATTTATTTGTTATCGTCACATTGATTTCATGTGGTTCAGCCGGGCATAAAAATGACCAGAAAGCACCTAATGTATTGTTTATTGCAGTTGATGATCTTAACGACTGGACAGGCAATTTAAAAGGACATCCCAATGCCATCACACCCAATCTCGATCGCTTATCACAAATGGGTACATCCTTTACCAACGCACATGCCTCCATGGCTGTTTGTGTGGCATCGCGTAATTCCCTTTTAAGCGGATTGCATCCAACAACAACAGGTTGGTATGCTTTAGTTAAAGACCATCATGCAATGGAAGAATCGTATGACGAAGTGATGGGCGATAAGCAAATGTTGCCGGCATTTTTTAAAATCAACGGATACAAAACCTGGTGTGCAGGAAAGATATTTCATAAGGGAGCCAGTGATTTTGAATTCCTCATTAACGATTTATGGGATGACGTTTTACCTGAATACAAAAGCAAACTCAGACCCATTGATTACGAACGCGGTGGTGGATATAAGGGTTATAAGTTCTATCCTTTCCCTAAAGAAGGCAGCCAGGTTAAAAATCACTATGGTGAGAAAATCAGTTTTGGCCATTCATTGTGCGGAGGCCCGCTTGATGCGAATGACATCCCCGAAGGAAAAATGTATGATGAATTAATTGCCGATTATGCTGTAAGTAAGCTTAAGGAGAAGCATGATGATCCGTTTTTCTTATCTGTGGGATTTGTGCGTCCTCACGTGCCCTATACCGCTCCCCGTAAATATTTTGACTTATACCAAAAAGCTGAAATTAAGTTGCCGGAGTGTCCGAATAATGATCTATCTGACATCCCATTGATGGGAAAATCAATTGCATTTAATTACGGAACCAACATGGGCGATTACGAAATGGTAAAAGGGATGGATGACGACTATTATCGCCATTTGGTACACTCTTATCTGGCGTGTGTATCTTTTGTTGACGATCAACTAGGCAGGGTTCTATCGGCTCTCGAAAAAAGCGATTATGCGGATAATACGATTATCGTTTTATGGTCGGACCATGGACAAAGCTTTGGTGAGAAGAGAACCTATCGTAAAATGAGTTTATGGGAAGAATCGACCCACGTGCCATTATACATCGTTTATCCGGGAAATAAATCGGCACAATGCGATCAAGCAGTAAGCTTATTGGATATATACCCAACCCTGGTAGATCTTTGTGGACTGCCGAAACCTGATCATTTGGACGGACAAAGCCTGAAGCCATTATTGGAAAAAACAGACGCCGAGTGGAACCATCCGGTTGTGTCTTCGTGGCGCTATGAAAACTATGCTGTTCGAAGCAATGATTATCGCTATATCCGCTACAGAGACGGTAGTGAGGAGTTTTATGACCATACCATGGATGAAGGAGAATTCAATAACCTGGCAAACGATGACCAATACAAGGAACAGATTGAATGGCACCGAAGTTTTATACCAAGTTCGCCCACATTGCCGGTAGGTATGAAGCAATGGACTGGTGACGAGCTGGATGCAACAATCCAAAAATGGCAATCCAATAACACTATGCCAGACTGGTTAAAGTAACTTCAAGCAACGAGAAATGTCCATAAGAACCTGGAAAAATCAAGAGTCTTATGGACATTTTATTAATCCCTGTTTCTAATCTTTTCGAGGTGCTCAGTTGGCAAATAGCCAAAATGCTTTTTAAAACTGGTAGAGAAGTAGGAAGGCGAGTTAAAGCCCACCATGTAACTGATTTCGGCTACCGAATAACGATTCTCCTCCAACAGCTTAAGTGCCTGATTAAAACGTACCTTTTTTATAAAATCAGTGGCCGAGGCTCCTGTTATAGCTTTCATTTTCAGATGCAGATTGGATCGACTCATACCCATCTCCCGCGCAAATAAATCAACCGAAAACTCGGCATCCTGAAGGTGCTCTTCAACCACGGCCAGAGCTTTATCAAGCAATTCCTTATCCAGGTTATTAAATGCAATAGATTCCGGCTTAATAGAATTGGATTGCGAATACAGTTCCTTGAGTCGTTTCCGCGTCTTTATCAGGTTTTTAATCTTTGCTTCTAGCAGGTTCATCTCAAATGGTTTAACCACATAATCATCCGCACCCAACTGATGGCCTTTTATCTGATCGTCGACCGAGTTTTTAGCTGTTACCAGTATCAAAGGAACGTGGCAGGTTTTTATGTTTTGCTTTAAAGATTTACAAAAGGTTAACCCATCCATTTCAGGCATCATAATGTCCGACACAATCAATTCGGGTTCTTCCTCATAAATTTTCTCCAATGCTTCTTTACCATTAGCCGCGGTTACAATGTTATAACTGGCTTTTAGATTGTCCCTTAAATAGTTGATGATATCCTTGTTATCTTCGACCAAAAGCACCGTTTCCGATTTATGCTCTTCTTCCTCAAGCTGAATAATTTCCGCTTCGCGCAATTCAATGCCTGGTTTCGCAGTTTCTTCACTGCTAATCTCCTGGTGATGAATCAACTCATCTTCGAAATAGTAATCATCGTCAAGAGGAATGCGCACCGTAAATACCGATCCTTTACCCTCTTCGCCTGTTGCCGAAATGGTACCATGATGCAGTTCAACCAATCGCTTGGTAAGGGCCAAACCAATGCCTGAACCCGGTTTTGAACTGTTCTCATCGATGCGGTAAAATCGCTCAAATATCAATGACAGCTTCTCGGCCGGAATTCCTTTACCTGAATCTTTTACCTGAATCACCACCCAGTTATCTTCGCGGTACAGGTTAATTCCAATGGTTCCTCCCGCCGGGGTGTATTTGAAGGCATTCGACAATAAGTTAAAGGCAATCTTTTCGATATAGCTCTGATCAAATAAACAATTCAGATTCTCTTCTTTTGAGTCGAAGGTGTAGATGATGTTATTCTGCGAAGCTGCCAAGGCAAACGATAAATAAATCTCATTTATGAAACCTACCAATTCGTTTCTGCTCACATTTAACTTTAGCTCTCCAAGTTCTGATTTTCGGAAATCCATCAGCTGATCGATTAGCGTCATCAGGCGTTTGGCATTTCTATAAATGATATCGTGCTGCTTGTTTAGCCAGTCATCGGCCCCTTTACGTTCTATTATTTTCTGCAGAGGACTTATGATCAAGGTTAAAGGTGTTCTGAACTCATGCGATATATTGGTAAAGAACTGAAGTTTCATTTGATTAACCTCTGTTATTTTGTGTTTCTCCAGCCTTTCGATTCGCAATTGTTGTTGAACCTTTAAGCGTTCGTTCAAGAGCTTATAAGCGACGAAAAACAATATGAGCATAACGCAAAAATAAGACAGATATGCCCAGAACGTCTGCCACCACGGAGCTGCCACAATAATCTCCAATGACGACATGGAGTTACTATCAACCACGCCATCGATAACCGCCCTGACTTCAAAGGTGTAGGAGCCGGGTCGAATATTGGAATAATATGCGTTTCGACTTACATCGCTGTATCGCCATTCGGCATCGTAACCATCCAGCTTAAACTGATACTTGATTTTATTGGCATCAATGTAGTTGATGGCTGTAAAATCAATGGTAAATACATTCTGATTGTGCGCCAATTCAATCGTGGAAGTATGGTGTAAACTTTTTGCCAGTAACCCACTTTCATCACCAGGTTTAATAATGTCATTATACAAACTTAACTGGGTAAAAATAACCTCGTTGTTAAAGTTTGTTTCCTTAATATTGGAAGGATTAAAAATGGTAATTCCGTTAATTCCTCCAAATAATAATTCGCCGGTAGTAGCCTTGCAAAAGGAGTAATTATTGAATTGTGTATCCTGTATACCATCATCTTTGTTGTAATTAATAAACCGTTTGCTTGCGGGATTGTAGCAAGCCAGCCCTCCATTTGTAGAAATCCACAAAAGTCCGTTATCATCTTCCAGAATCCCATAAACAAAACGGTTAGGTAATCCTTCATTGGTTGAGATGTTAATAAAGTTTCGTTCTATCTCATCGAAAACACATAAGCCACTTCGGGTACCAACCCATATTCGTCCCTTACTATCTTCGTTGATACAGGTTATTTCATTGGCCGGAACATACCTGTCTTTAGTTGAAGTTTGTGAGAAAGCTTCAAAAGTATTTCTTTCGGGATAGAAAATGTTGATTCCTTCAAAGGTCCCAATCCAGATGCGTCCTCTTGAGTCTTCAAACAAGTAGGAGATTTGATCGGATGTTAAACGATTTCCTTTTTGATCGATATAAAAGGCGGTAAAGCTTTGATTGGTTTCATCAAAACGGTTCAACCCTTTCCAGGTGCCAACCCAAATGCGTTGTTTCGAGTCTTTTAATAAGGCATAAACATTATCATCGGAGAGATCGCCCACTTTGCCTGTTGCCCGAAAAACCTTATTCTGATTTGTCCTGATGTCGTAATAATTCAATCCCGCGTTGTGAGTTCCGATTAGTAATTTACCCTTATGCCCATATTCAATTGACTTAAGGTTATTGCTGCTTAATGAATTGCTTTCCTTTTCATTGTGTCGAATCACTTGAATTGATTGCTTGTTCCGATCCCAAAAATTTAGACCATCATCGTTGGTTAAAATCCAGAAATTGCCATTCTCATCCTCGCTGATGGCACTCACCACATTATCGCTCAAGGATAAGCGACCTCCGTTTTGGTTGAGGATATCAAACTTAATGTTGGAAGGGTGGTAATAATCAATGCCTCCAAAGAAGGTACCGAGCCACATGCCGCCATCGATGTCTTTATAAATCGATCGAACAGAATTTTGACTTAAGGCATAAGGACGATCAAACTCCTCGGCATAATTGGAAAAGGTTTGATTATTTACATCGAGAATACTTAGGCCAATAAAGGTTCCGATCCAAAGCTTACCTGATTCATCAAAACAAAGTGAACGAACATTATTATTCGACAAGCTATTGGTTTCCGAAATACTATGCTTGAAATGACTGGTAACTTCAAAATGACTGTTTAGTACGATCACACCATCTCCCTCGCTTCCTAGCCAGAAAGAGCCTTCTGTATCATTTACAATGGTTCGGATGGGTGCATTATTATCAGGCAGGTTTATTCTCGATACCAATTGATTACTCATATCAAAATTAAATAATCCCTGCTCTGTTGCAATCAAAAGGTTGTTACCATAAGCATACAAAGTACTTATATTCTTACCGGCTGCATTATCGGGCCACGATAACTTAACTTCATTAAAAGAGTCGGTGTCTTTTTGATAACGAAATAGTTTTCCATAAACAGAAGCGGCCCAAATTTCGCCATTAGCAAACTGAACAATACTTGATATAAACCGTCCTTCCTTTTGAAGGAACAAGGCATAATTGGTGAACTGTTCGCTTTTATCATCGTACTTACTAATGCCATTATTGCCACCAATCCAAACCAGGCCTTCCTGATCGACAAAGAGGCAACGAATGTAATTGGAAATAACCGTTGAATGGGCTTCATCATCGCGAAACACTTTAAACTCATAACCGTCGTAGCGATTAAGACCATCTTGTGTGGCAAACCACATATAGCCTGTTGAATCCTGTGTAATGGCAAAAACAGTGCTGTGCGACAGACCATCTTTATTGGTAATATTTTTAAATAAAACTGCCCGATCATTGGCTTGTAAACACAAACATGCCATTAAGCCTATCAATGCAAATCTCCACTTTTTCATGCCTCCCGATTTTAAGTATCAAATATAATAATATCTACTCCATGCCATAAAGCACAAAAGGAGAATGCCTATCGGCATTCTCCTTTTTATTGATCTCAATCCACTAAAATCCAATTTATGTAATTCCTATGAACCATAACCCGGGTTTTGTTTCTCCAGTTTTGTATTAACATCCATATCTCTCTGAGGTATTGGATACAACTCATGCTTTCCGCTCACAAAATTATCCATTGCCGGATATGGGTAAGCATCGCGAATCGCTTTGGCTGCATTGCCGGCTTCTAAAATCTTTTCGCCTAATTTATTCCAACGAATCAGGTCCCATTTGCGCCATCCTTCGTAACACAATTCCCATGCTCTTTCCTGCATGATGTTATTACGGAAATCATCCTGACTGGTTGATGCTTCCCAACCATCCTGATCAGCACGTTCGCGAACCAATCTTACAGCTTCAAAGGCATCGGCCATTGTTAGGGTACCTGGTAAATCATTGCGACATTCGTTAATGGCTTCGGCATACATTAATAACACATCTGAATAACGCAGTAACACCCAGTTTACATCGGTGTCATTGGTATATTCCGGTGCTGAGGCATTCCACTCGCGACGCCATTTACCCGGAAATATTTTGTGATAGTTGCTCTTTTTTGTGTCATAATACTTCTTCGTATTATCGGCTTTAACTTCGTATGGCGCAACGGCAATTTCTTTTCTTGCATCGTCGTCGGCAAATGAATCGTAGAAAGGCCACATGGCATTGATAAAAGCATTGGCGCGTCCATAGCTACTTGACGGATTGGTTTTAGGACCGATATAGGTTGAGATAAAACCACCATTCTCAGGTCCTGATCCCATTGGAGCAAACGCAATCTCGAAAATACTTTCTTTTGGTTCAACGATGTTTCCGGCGTAATTTCTGAAAACATCCTCGTAGCTGGTGTTTAACTCATGCTCATCCGATTTAACAATGGTGTCGGCTTCCAAAGCAGCCCGCTTGTAGTATTCCAAATAGTTTGAAGGACGGGTAACACTACCATCCAACTGTAATGAATATCCAGCACGTCCCATCAAGGCTCTTACCAGGTAGCCTCTTGCAGCACCTTTACTTACACGTTCATCCAAAGCCTTTTCTGATGCCCATGGCAAAACGGACTTGGCATAATCCAGATCATCAATAATCTGATCATAGATTTCCTCACGGTTGGTACGTGGCAAATTCAACTCATCATTCACCGATGTATTAACTGTTTTAAAAGGTACATCACCCCACAAGCGAACCAAATCGAAATAACACAAAGCACGAAGAAACTTAGCTTCACCTAAATACCTTTTTAGCAATGCCTGTTCACTTTCACTTCCATCTGTAAATTGATTCATCTTTTGAATGTTAACAATCGCATAGTTGGCACGCTCGATGGTTGCGTAATAATCGCGCCAGGTTTTTTCAAACATCGAAATAGATGGATGAGATAAGTAGTGACCTACAGAACGTTTACTTCCGTCGTCTTCGGTTCCTCTAATCTGTGATATATCAGTATCGCAAGGATAAATTGTTGAAACAACCTGTCCATAAATATTAGTAGTTCCCAAAAGATCGTATACACCAATAACAGCCATATTGGCTTGTTCAACCGATTCAAAAAAGTTATTGCTTGAATAAAATGAACGTGGATCTTCTTCCAGCATGTCCTCGCACGATGTGCAAAGCCAACCCGATACTAAAGCGAGTATAAGCGGAATGTATATTGTTTTTATTTTCATCTGTTTAGATTTATTTTCATCTGTCAGGTGGAACTCCCAAATAAATTTGATCATCGCCTGAGTGTTAATTTGGATAATCAAATTTGCATGGTCGTTTCATCTGTTTAAATTTATTTTCATTGGTCATTACCTGTTGTTACTAAACGAAAAGTATGGGGCCAAATATTAGCTTCATTTTCTGTTAAAAATCGCTATTAAAAACTTAGGTTCATTCCAAATACCAAAGACTTATTACGAGGATAAGCACCATAATCAAGTCCTGGAGTTATACCCGTTCCATTCTTAACATTCACTTCCGGATCAAAACCGCTGTAATCGGTAAATGTGTATAGGTTATTGGCCGATACATACACACGACACCTGCTGATTTTGACTTTACTCAACACGCTCTTAGGCACATTGTATCCCAATGAAACATTGCTTATTCGTAAGAAAGAAGCATCTTCAATAGCCCATGAATGAGCTCGTACACCATTCTGATCAAGTTCCTCGATGCGTGGCATGCTGGCGCCCGCATTCATTTCTGCCAACATAGCAGGATCGGTAACAGCCAAGCCGTTTTCACCAATGTTGGTCCAGCGGTTATTGACAATATCCAGTGCGTTACGGTTATTACGTCCGCCTGTTGAATAGTATAGTTTACTGGCATTGTAAACATCATTGCCCCACGACCAATTAAGGAAAACACTTAAATCGAAGTTTTTATAGGAGAATGTATTGGTTAAACCACCAAAATGTACAGGGTTGGCATCACCAATTACTTGTCGGTCTTTCGTATCGATCACACCATCAGGCATTGGATTTCCGTTCTCATCAAAAGCACCGGCCACATCTTTATACTTCCAGTTACCTGGTTGTGCCGGGTTATTCGGATCTTCAGCAATACCATCTTTTAAGGTATATGTTGAATTAGATGCATCGTAATTAAAGTCATCAACGCGGTAAATGCCATCGGTTACCCATCCGTACATTTGCCCAACAGGATCGCCAACACGCACAATGTAATCATTGGTTACGTTAGAGTTCCAGCCCGAATCAAATAAGAAATGGTCTTGTTCCCCAACTAATGATTTTATTTCATTCTTGTTAAAGGAGATATTGAAATCAGTTGTCCATTTAAAATCTTTGGTATTCACATTTATTGTGGAGATCATAAATTCAACACCCCTGTTTTCAGTGGCACCAATGTTCATCACCCTGTTGGAATATCCAGTCGAATATGGAATGGTGGCATTCAATAGCAAATCAGATACTTTGTTTCTGTAGAATTCACCTGTGAACTGTAAACGCTGATTGAAGAATCCCATTTCCAGACCCAGGTTAAGAGTGGTGGTGGTTTCCCACTTTAAATTCGGGTTGGCCAGGCGATCGGGTTTAACACCAATAGCTGCGGTTCCGTTTAATGGATAGGTTACACCACTAAGGGTCGATAATGAATTGTAATCACTAATTCGGTTATTACCTGAGGTACCGTAACCCAATCGTAATTTAAGGTTCGAGAATACATTCAAATCCTGAATAAAGCTTTCTTCGCTGGCGCGCCAGGCAAATGATGCAGCCGGGAAATACCCCCATTTATTGTCATTACCAAACTTGGAAGAACCATCGGCCCTGAAAGTCACTGTTAACAGGTAGCGCTCTTTGTAGTTGTAAAACGATCGTCCAAAGAATGAAACCATGGTATTATCATACTCATAAGATTCAGGAATGCCCGGCGTTGCACCTAAAGATAAGTCACCCAATCCTATATCGTCGTTGGTAAATCCAGATGTGCTGGCTTTAAACCATTTGCCTTCGCGGTAGTTAATTTCGCTACCAACTGTAAAATCCACACGGTGTTGATTGAATTTATTCTTATAAATCAACAGGTTGGTGTTGTTATACGAAAGAATTTCATCGTTGCGCAATGAGCCGGCAATGCTGTTTCGTTTGGCATAAATGGATCTTGAGCCATCGAAGGTTTCTGTACGACGGTTCTCATCTCGAAAACCACCACTTACCTTAACCGACAAATGAGGTAATAGCTCATATTTCATATTGGCATTCATCGACAACACCTTGCGCTGGTATGAACGGTGCTCTGCTTCGGCCGAGGTTATTGGATTTTGCAATACATTACCGTTTTCATCTTCCAAAATTGGATCCTCATCCATATTGATTAAATCACTGTCTTCTCCTTTTATTCCAATTGTTGGACGATACTGAACAATGTGGTACATCCGGTTAAAATAACTGTTACCTGTTGATGTTCCGTTTCCGTATTTTTCCTGACGGGTATAGTTAACGTTGGTCGAAATATCAAGCTTCTTATTTGGCGACAAATCCAGTTTTAACTTGGCATTATCGCGATTAAAACCACTTTCTACCATTAAACCTTCATCATCGAAATGGGAATAAGCAATATTGTACTTTGCAGTTTCAGTACCTCCATTAACACTTACTTTATAGTTCTGCATGTATGCATTATCGCCAAAAGCTTCATCCTGCCAATCTATTCCTGGTCGATTTTTATAGATGTTATCATGCTCTTCCCAGGTACCATAGTTACTTGAGTGATTCAGATAACCATCTGTCATTATCGGATTGCCTTCTTCATCCAGATCGCCTGTAAACTGAACACCATGCGTTTGTCGCTCATAGTCCATTTTTACAAAATCATAGGCATTCATAACGTCAAGACGATTACTTAATTTCTTAATCCCGTAATACGCATCGAAATTAACGGTTGTTTTGGCAACAGAACCACCTTTAGTAGTTACCACCACAACACCGTTGGCTCCACGGGCACCATAAATTGCCGTTGATGAGGCATCTTTAAGAATATCAATTGATTCGATATCGGATGGATCAAGTGCCGATAAACCATCCTCTGATGGAAAACCATCTATAATATATAATGGCTCGTTACTTTGGGTGATTGAACCACCACCACGTACACGAATGGAAATACCGGCTCCCGGCTCTCCCTCTGAAGTTGTGATCTGCACCCCGGCAACACGTCCGGCCATGGCTTGTGCCACATTAGCAACCGGCATTTTTTCCATCTCTTCCACATTTACAGAAGCAATGGCACCTGTCAGGTCTTTCTTCTTCATACTACCGTAACCAATGGCAACGACTTCATCCAGCTGGGTAAACTCTGTTTTTAAAGTAATGTTAATAACATCTCTGTTGGCAACAATTGTTTCCTGATCATCAAAACCAATGAATGAAAACACCAATACGTCACTTGCCGCATTTTTTACTTTAAGCGAATATTCACCATTAATATTTGTAATTGTTCCTGTAGTAGTTCCCTTTATCACCACATTAACGCCCGGAATCTGATCACCTGTTTCATCGGTGACAATTCCCCTAATCGTCTTTTCCTGAGCATGCGCATTAACAACGCCCAAAAGTCCGATCATAAGAAATAAAATTCGAACAGCTATCTTTTTCATAAAAACTGAATTAAAAATTGAATTCAAAAGTACCCTTACTCACACTCTTAATACTTTTGATATATTCAAAACTCCATCACTGTTTTACCATTCACTATCAATGTGGTTGAAAGAAGTTTTAAAATCGTTCAACTACCACAGTTGTTTTTCCCTATATCGTTATGACAGATAAATAAATGGCCACAAAATAAAACCTTTTTCCATAAAGTTTTCAATTATTATCAGCCTACTTTTTATCGATTCAATTAACTCCTGCTCACTCCCTAATTCATAGCTTATATACCAAAGAACTTAATCTCTTAAGCAACACAAGGCATCAAGCAGTCGCCTTTATTAAAAGACCACACCAACATCGACTGCTTTATTACAAATTACCAGCTCATATTAATTTTTCACCTTATCAACTACACATCAGGTAGATATAGGCTTGAATGTTTATATTTTGAAATCGCCATTCAACCATTTTGCAATAGTATTCAACAATTATTAAAGCGGTCGTTCATATCCTGTAAGACTTCTGCATATACGTGAAATACACCGTCTTTATTCCCATCTAAATTTGCTAAAGTGAAAGTTCCCGGTTTAACACGGACAGAAATCGCTAAAGTCAGATTCTTTGTCCCTCTTAATCCAAAAGATTCATTCACCATTAAACCAAATACATTCTGGAATATTAAAGACACAATCATATGAAATTATCATTATTCAACTTAGGAAAATTAATGCTCATCGCAGGATTATTCTTTTCATGTCAAAAACCTGAAAACAATTGGTATGAGCATGCCATAAACACAGCTGAGAGCCAGTTAGCACAGGCAGCTGAAATGTATACGCCGGCCAATAACCCTCGATCTGTTTATCCCGATGGAAAAGTACGCTTATGTCATGTGAGAGACTGGACCACCGGATTTTTCCCCGGATCCCTATGGTATGCCTACGAGCTTACCGGTAATCCGGCCATGAAGCAAAAGGCAATTGATTATACCTTAGCCTTAGATTCAATTAAATACTTCACGCACACCCACGATCTGGGTTTTATGCTTTACTGCTCTTATGGTAATGCGTACCGATTAACAAAGGAAGACACCTATAAAAACACCCTGATTCGAGGTGCACAATCCCTGATTTCAAGATATAACGAAAATGTCGGTTGCATACGATCATGGGACTTTGGTGACTGGCAGTATCCGGTTATTGTAGACAACATGATGAACCTGGAGTTCTTAATGTGGACTGCCAATACTACCAGTGATAAGACCTATAGCGACATAGCCACTTCACATGCCGATATAACCATGGCCAATCATTTTCGCGATGACTACAGTTCATATCATGTGGTAAGCTATGATACCATAACCGGTAAAACTATTGAAAAACAAACTCATCAGGGCTATTCCGATGAATCATCCTGGGCACGTGGTCAGGCATGGGGAATTTATGGTTATACCATGATGTACCGTTTCACTAAGAATCCTGCTTACCTGCAAATGGCGCAAAACATTGCATCATTGATTATGAATCTTGAATCAATGCCAGAAGATTACATCCCATATTGGGATTACAATGCTCCTGATATACCCAATGCACCACGTGATGCATCGGCCGCCGCAGTTACTGCCAGTGCTTTGCTAGAGCTTTCGGAATTAACAAAGGATGGCCAGGCATATTTCAACTATGCTGAAAACGTACTTAAAAGCTTATCCTCCCCAGCCTATTTGGCTGAAGCCGGCGAAAATAATTTCTTCATATTAAAACACAGCGTTGGCGCTTTACCGAATAACTCAGAGGTAGATACTCCAATAAATTACGCCGATTACTACTATCTGGAGGCTTTATTGCGTTATAAATCGATCATCAATAAATAAGGCCTGATATGCGATTGATACGTAAATTAATATACTTATTGCTTGTGGGTATTGTGCCTTCATTGGTACATGCCCAGCAAGCGGGTGATGTTTTAAAACTTCTAAACCTCAACTATCCGGGTCTGGAAGTTGTTAAAAGCCATGTTGACAAACAAGAATATGATAAAGCACAAGAAGAGCTTTTGATTTATTATCGTCAGCGTAGCCGTATTAAACACCCTGAGGTAAATCCTGAGGATCGGCATAAAGCCCACCATATAAAGCTTAGTGCCTCAACGCTTGAGAAGGCCAACAAGGGCTTGAAACACCAGTTTTTTGTACACAAAGGCTACGGCTATTTTGACTATGGCGATACCATTAACTGGCAATACTGGCCGGTGAAAGACAATGAAGTACGATGGCAATTACACCGCATGTATTGGTGGATACCGATGGGACAGGCTTATTGGTCAACAGGTGATGAAAAATATGCAAAGGAGTGGATCTGGCAGATGCGGGATTGGATAAAAGATAATCCAAGGGGTTTATCCAAAGACAATGACCGTTATGTATGGCGCCAACTTGAAACATCACGACGCGTGCAGGATCAAACCAACCTCTTCTGCTATTTTATCAATTCACCTCATTTTACGGCTGACTTCCTTATCGAATTTCTGGCCAATTACCATGCACATGCCGAGCGTATTCGTGAGGATTACTCTGAAAAAGGTAATCACCTGTTGTTTGAAGCCCAGCGTATGGTTTATGCCGGCGGGTTTTTCCCGGAGTTTAAACAAGCAGAAACATGGCGTAAGGAAGGCATTGAGATTTTGAACAAGGAAATTACCAAACAGGTTTATGCCGATGGCTTGCAATACGAATTATCGCTCAACTACCATGTAGCTTCCATCAACATTTTTCTGAAAGCCTATTACATGGCACAATTAAGTAATATGGAAGATGAGTTTCCGGAAAGCTATGCCAAAACAGTTGAAAATATGATCATGGCCATTATTAATGCGTCATTTCCTGATCATACTTACCCCATGTTTAGCGATGCGAAAAAAGAATCGAAGCGCAACATGCTGAAAAACTACAAGGCATGGACAAAGGTTTTTCCTGAGAACAAGGTAATCCAATATTATGCTACGGAGGGTCGTAAAGGTCATGCACCCAAACACCTGTCGAATGCACTTCATAATGGCGGATTCTTTACTTTTCGTAATAACTGGGACGCCAACTCAACCGTGATGGTTCTTAAAGCTTCGCCTCCGGCTTTTTGGCACAGCCAGCCCGATAATGGAACTTTTGAGCTATGGGTTAAAGGCCGCAATTTTATGCCTGATGCTGGCTGCTATGTTTACAGTGGCAACGACGAAATAATGAAGTTGCGCAATTGGTACCGCCAAAGTAAAGTGCATCAAACATTAACGCTTGATAACAAAGATATTTATGTGGATGCCCAGGTACACAATTGGTCAACCTCACCCAATTTAGATGTCTTGAATTATGAAAATCCAAGCTATAAAGATTTAAGCCATCAACGCCAGGTTTACTTTGTTGAACAATCCTTTTTTGTAATAGTGGACAGGGCCGTTGGAAACGGAATGGGAGCCGTTGATTTGCATTATCAGCTGATTGAAGGCGATGCCACCATCAATTCTAAGAAACACTTTGCTCACACCAACTTCGACGATGGCAACAACCTGTTTCTTCAATGCTTTTCCAAAAAGCCAATGAAAATGATTGAGGAAGAAGGTAAAGTATCATACGCTTACCGAAAAGAAGCAGCTCGTCCTGCCTTTGCCTTCCAACAGCAAAAAGATAGTACACAGGATATTGAATACATCACAGTCATTTATCCTTTTTCGGGCAACAAGCCACCAAAAGTCAAAGCTGCCTTTGTGTCAAAAGCAGCTAAACAACTGGAAGTAACAATCAATAAAACGAAACACCTGATTGAAATTGAATAATCGATGAACAAGATTTTAAACTTTTACATACTGCTTACCCTACTGGTAATTGGTTTTAGCCCTATAACGGTTAATGCACAGGCTTTAGCTAATGCTAATGCACCGGCATGGGTACATACCGCATTTAGGAATATTGATGCGCAGGCGAAATTTATGCTAAAAGAGGTAAAGAAAACCGGCCTGACTCCCCGTTCTGTTGAGCGCGGACTTAGACCTTCCAAGGACTGGACCAGTGGTTTTTACCCGGGAATACTCTGGTACCTTTACGAATACAGCGGCAAAGAAAAATGGCAGAAAGCAGCCGCTGAGGTTACATCTTACCTGGAGAAAGAACAATACAGCAACCGCGATCACGACATCGGTTTTCGAATCTATTGCAGCTATGGAAATGGCTACTTGTTAACCGGCGAAAAGCAATATAAAGATGCTGTTGTAAATGCTGCCAAAGCTTTAAGCACACGCTTCAATGAAAAAACACAAACCATTATGTCGTGGAACCCAACGGAGGAGCGCGATTGGAAATACCCGGTGATCATCGACAACATGATGAATCTGGAATTAATGTTTGAAGCCACACGCTTTTCGGGCGATAAGTCTTTTACCGATATAGCCATTAAGCATGCCCAGCAAACCATGAAATTTCATTACCGAGCCGACTACTCTTGTCCACATGTCGTTGATTACGATTCTGAGACAGGGGCATTCCGCAGAATGGACTATAATAATGGCTTTAGCGATCCTAAAACGGCAGCGTGGAGCCGTGGCCAGTCATGGGGATTATATGGCTTTACACTTATGTACCGCGAAACGGGTGATAAACAATACCTGGCATTTGCCGATAACATTGCGAATTATCTGATTAATCACCCCAATATGCCGGAAGACATGGTACCCTACTGGGATTACAATGCGCCTAAAATTCCAACAATGCGCGATGCTTCTGCCGCAGCTATTATGGCCTCGGCCTTGCTCGAGTTAAGTACTTATTCTGAAAATAAGGAATTGTACCTGTCAACAGCCAAAAAGATTCTTAGCAGTCTGGCATCTGAGCAATACATGGCCAAGCCTGGTGAAAATGGCTATTACGTTATTAAGCATGCTACCGGCAATTACCTTAATGGCAGCGAGGTTGACGGTACATTAATCTACGCCGATTATTATTTCGCCGAGGCATTGCTACGCTACATCAAATTGATTAACGATAAATCTATTTTCTCATATGATCCGCTACAATAATATTCTAAAGTTACTCGTCATCTGCATGACTGTATTTGCCAGTAACAGTGTAGTATTGGCTCAAAAAGATGATCCAACAAAAAAGCCCAACATCATTATTCTTTTTGCTGATGATTTAGGATATGGTGATTTAGGATGTTACGGGTCTCAACAGATTGAAACTCCTAATCTGGATGCGATGGCGAACCGCGGTATACGCTTTACGGATTTTTACGTATCGGCAGCCTCGTGCACGCCTTCCAGAGCATCCCTGTTAACAGGTGTTTATGCAGCCCGAATTGGTTTGGGGAAAGTTGTGGATGACCAATCGACAACCGGCCTTTGTTCGGCTGAACATACCATCGCCAATTACTTAAAGCAGGATGGTTATCAAACGGCATTGTTTGGAAAATGGCACCTGGGGCATCACCCTGAATTTATGCCGAATCAACATGGCTTTGATGAGTTTTGGGGCGTTCCTTATTCAATGGATATGTGGCCTTTCCATCCAAAACCGGCTCATCATTATCCGGCCATACCGATTTATCACAACGAAGAAATCGTTGAGTATAATCCCAATGTCAATACATTGACGCAGCGCTTAACTGAAAAAACCATCGACTATATTCGATCAAATAAGGACAAGCCTTTCTTTGTCTACCTTCCTTACACCTTGCCACATGTGCCATTGGGTGCTTCATCGGCGTTCAGAGGAAAATCAAAAGCAGGCCTTTATGGTGATGCTGTGATGGAAATTGACTGGTCGGTTGGGCAAATTACCGAAGCTTTAGAAAAGTTGAAGCTGGATGATCAAACCATTGTTATGTTTTCGTCAGATAATGGCCCCTGGTTGTCGTATGGGAACCATGCCGGTAGTGCAGGTGATTTAAGAGAAGGGAAAGGAACCACTTTTGATGGCGGACAAAAAGTTCCGTTTATCGCCACATGGCCCGGTGTTATTCAGGCGGGCAGCACCTGCAAGCAGTTTGCCAGCACCATGGATATTCTTCCAACCATCTTGGAATTAGTTCAACAGCCGCTAAGAAAACCGGTTGATGGACAAAGTATTTTGCCTCTTCTGAAAGATTCTAAGAAGGAAATCTCTCACGAAGCCTTCTTTTTTATGAACGGCACAAAGGTACAGGCTGTAAGGTCAGGTAAGTGGAAGTTACATGTTCCCCATCGCTACAGAATGGTTACTCAGCCGGGTAAAGATGGGCAACCGGGTAATCAGGATAATTTTGGAGGTAAAATCGATCTTACTCTATTCGATCTGGAATCTGATCCATCTGAATCGAAAAATATTGCCCGGCAACACCCTGATGTTGTTGAGACATTAACCAACCTCATTCTGGATTTCGAATACGACATCATTAAAAACAGCCGCGAACCCGGCTCCATTAATAATTAAAACCGTGAAGTTTAGTTTTTCAAATTATAGTTTATTGCAAGTGGTGTGCATGCTTTGTTTCGCAGCCTTAATATGGGGCTGCGAACAGGCATCATCTCATTCATCACAACCCAACATTATTTTCATCATGTCTGATGATCATGCGAGTAATGCCATTTCGGCCTACGAATCGAGGCTGGCAAAAGTGGCTCCAACTCCTAATATTGATCGTTTGGCAAATGAAGGGGCACTGTTAAGCCATTGCTTTGCCAATAATTCAATTTGCACTCCAAGCAGGGCAACGATCTTAAGCGGTCAGTACAGCCATGTTAACGGTGTTCGCACCCTGGTGGATGAGTTTGTTAACAAACAAAAGCACCTGGCCCATTACCTCAGCAAATCGGGATATAATACGGCTCTTATTGGTAAATGGCATTTACATTCCGAGCCACAGGGCTTCGATTATTGGAATGTATTGCCCGATCAGGGTCTATACTTTAATCCGACCTTTATTGAAAAAGGAATTGATCAAAAAACACCTTTTCATTACCGCAAGCAGCAAACTCATAAAGGCTATGTCAGTGATGTTATTACCGATTTATCGCTTAAATGGCTGAAGAATCAGGCAAAGGATAAACCATTTATGCTGATGATGCACCACAAGGCACCACATGCCCTTTGGGAGTATCATCCTAAATATGAACATCTGTTTGACAGTATTCAAATACCCGAGCCGGTTTCACTCTTTGAGAACCTAGATCATCGTTCGGTGGCTACCAAAGAAAGGGGCAATAACCTAAAACGTTTAGCCAAACGAATGAGTGGTCAGATCAAAGTGTCATCGGTACATGATTACGATGAGTGGCCAACCGGCAAATTAGATATTGATGGCTTTAATGAAGAGCAAGTTATAAAAGCCACTTATCAGAAATACCTGAAAGATTACCTGCGTACAGTCGCATCGGTTGATGAAAGTGTGGGGCGAATACTCGATTATTTAAAAGAGAATAAGCTCGAAGAGAACACCATCATTGTTTATACATCCGATCAGGGCATGTTTTTGGGTGAGCATCAATACCTGGACAAGCGATGGATCTTTGATGAAGCCATTAAAATGCCATTCTTGATTCGCTACCCGAAAGAATTGCAGGCCGGAACGAAGGTTAACGATATGATTTCCAACGTGGATTTTGCTCCTACCTTGCTCGATTTTGCCGGGTTGGATAAACCGGATCAAATGCAAGGTCGAAGTTTTCGAAAGTTATTACAGGGCAATCGCATCAGCGACTGGCCCGAAGCTATCTATTATCGTTACTGGATGCATCGTTCAACAACGCCGGCTCACTATGGCATACGCACCAAAGATTATAAACTGATATTCTACTACGCATTAAACCTCGATGCCAATAATTATGGCCATCCGGATTCTGAGCCTGATTGGGAATTTTATGATTTACGGAAAGATCCGCTGGAGATGAATAATGTTTACGGCCATCCTGAATATCAGGCAACCATTAAGCAGTTGAAAAAGGAATTAAAACAATTAAAGGAAGACATTGGTGATACCGATGAGGCTTATCCAACATTAACAAAACGGTTACAATCAACTCATTAAAACCCAACAAATGAAGCATTTAAAAAAACATCTGTTATTAGTGGCTTTTGGTTTGCTGGCCAACTTAGCAAATGCACAGGCCCCCAGGGAATTACCTTACAAAGCCGGCTGGACCACTGACCTGGAGGATTGGCAGGTTGTAGATAATAAATACGCTTCTAAAACATGGAAGTGGAAAACAGCCGAAACACTGACCATTACTGACAGTAAACGGGCTAACGACGACTGGTTAATTTCTCCAGCCATTGATTGCTCAGGTAAAGGGACTAAAAAAGTAGTTTTTAACACAGGCTGGAACAAAGCCCAATCATCCAACATCACCCTTTACTATTCACTTAATTACACCGGTGATGTTGAACAAGCCGATTGGGTTCTAATGGATGAGAACATCATTCCGGATACGCATCCCTTTGGTTTTAAGTCGGCTTCATACATGCTATACTCAAAAAAATTAAAACTAAACGCGCCAAAATTGCATTTTGCCATTCGTTATCAGGCCCATAATGATGCCGGCGAATCACAAAATGAAATCCGCATTCGACGCTTCAAAGTCATAGGAAAATAACACTAATCACTAATTGATTTAATAATTATGAAAACATTTACTAGTCTAAAAAAATTGACTGCCTTAGGTTTACTGGCAGTAGGTACAATGGCAACAAGCCATGCCCAAACAACACTATACAACACCAACTGGAACAATTCCTATGATAATTGGATTGTGGTTAACGATGTGACCGACAGTCCAACCTGGGATAATCGTGGTGCAAGCGATGGTATCGAAGCGGGCAATACAAAAGATGCCGGAAGTGAAGAGTGGATTGTATCACCACAGTTTGATTTTTCTGATGGTTCAACCTTTACTTTAAAATTTGAACGTGCACAGTCTGATAATGCCACACCAGCCGGTAAACTGGATGTATTGTACACCGAAAACTGGACCGGTGATGTAGCTACAAGTACATGGCAAACAATGGACACTGATATCACCAACGGATTGCCGGTTGGATGGGATGGTGGAGCCGGTTACCGTGAGTATACGAAAGTATTGGCGAGCACATCTGCAACAACCCGTTTGGCTTTTAAATACACTTCTCAGTCTGGTTGGAGCGATAACGGTACGCCGGATAATTCGGATGATGACACCAATAAAAACCGCATCAGGGTAAAAGATTTTGTGATTACAACCTCTGGTTCAGTTTCGCAATGGCCACTTCCTTATTCTGCAGCCTGGGCAGATGATTTAGAAGACTGGACAGTTGTTTCCAACAAGCATGCTTCAAAAGAGTGGGCTTATAAAGCTGCCGGAACGGTATTTATGACGGACGGTAAAAGAGAACAAGATGACTGGTTAATTTCACCCGTCATTGTTTGCTCAGGAAGCAATCAAAAAATGATTTCTTTTAAGGCCGGTTGGAAATCAGCCCAATCATCTAACATCACCCTTTATTATTCTACCAATTACGCGGGAGACCAGTCAACTGCCGACTGGAATGAAATAGAAGCAAACATCATCCCAGGCAGCCATGGATATGGTTTTTCAGGATCAAGCCTATACAACTTTAGTAAAACCATTGATCTGGAAGCTGATGCGGTAACTTTCGCCATTAAATATGCGGCCGTTACTGGCACCTTTGATGACAGTCAGAATGAAATCCGTGTTAAGAACTTCAAGGTTGAAGAAGTTACAGCTACCAGTCTGGAGGATAAAAAGGCTACAGAAGTGACCGTTTATCCTAACCCTGTTCGTGAAATCTTGTATGCCACGGTTGATGGTAAAGCTCAAGCGGAGATCTATAACCTGGCGGGTCAACTGGTTAAAAAGGCTCCGATTGTTAATCAGCAGATTAATGTAGCAGATTTAAATGCCGGTCAGTACATTATAATGATCAATCACAATGATAATGTGACTGTTACCAAATTCATTAAAAAATAATTAATCACTAAAAACAGGAGCCAAAAACCGGGAACGATATGGAATAGTACGATTCAATTTAATCATTACTGTTTTAATCTTCTTCGTTTTTGGCTTCTCTTTTTATTACCAGCTCCTAATACCGGGAGCAAGACTTTTCATTTTCGGAGAAACATTAGCCAATTATAGCTTAAGCTATTGCCCAACCTTCCTTATTCATCTTCAATTATTAATATTCATCCCTAAATACTAAACCTGCCAAACCCATCATTTGCAATACATTATTATTGCTTTAACACATTTTTTGCACAGAATATAACATCCCGACATAATCTCATTATATTATAATCATTGATTAAACGAATATGAAGACATTTTTCAGCGCATTAATCCTAATTTGGCTAAGCTTCGCATGTTACGGGCAGGAAGCGATATTTGCCGATTACTTCGACATTAAAATCAATAAAGGCAAGGGTGAACTTGTTACTGGTAAAATTCATTTAAAGAGTAACAAAGATGTTTTGACCAAATCAATTCCGTCCTCTTATCACTTCGAGATTCTCAATGATCCTTCCGGCTTATTTCAGCTTAATAACCTAAGTGATAAAGTTGGGCAGATGGAGGGCATGTTGGTTGGTGAACTGGCATTAAAAAAAGGCAAAAAAACACCTAAGAAACCAATCGATTACCCAATTACCATTGCCTTGAAAAATGGCACTAAAACACTTCAGGAAAAGGCAATTACCATCCATGTGGTTGAAAAAACCATGTGGGAATATTTGCTAAAGTTTTATCAGGAAGAAACACTTAGCACCAGTCGACTTTACGGACGCAAAAAGCTAAAGGACAAACAGGTTAAAACCTTAATTAGTGAAATCGAAGCCAATGATGGAGCTATGCCATCCATCAGTCCCATTTATAACAAATCCATTAGTGATATAAAGAAATTAGAAAAAGAATGGGAAAAAGTAGCCAATACGATTGGAGGCCTGGGTTATGCCTATGCCCATAAACAATCAGGTTGGTACCATTCACCGGAGCTATACCAAAGCATTGTTAAAGCATCGCTTAAATTTATGAACAGTGTACCCATTTTTGGTGATGAAATTGATAAGCCCATCAGCAATGAGGTTGGTGATGGTTTACAGGGTTTAGGCGAAAATGGTAAACTTTCTCATGGTTTTGTTACGCATCAGTGGCGATTATTCGATGGTATGGGGGCGCCGCTGGTTCATATTATGCCTGCTTTAAAAGACGATATAAAGAAAAACGATGCCCGGGCTATTGCACTTCAGGAAGCCATTTATCGCTTCTATCAGGGCTTTTTCTCAATCACTCCCAACCGCCGTGTCATGAACGATGCCTCACAACGCTGGCGCAATATTTCTGATACCTTGTATTCTGAAGGAGCCTGGAGCGACGCCAATACAGCTCATCGTATGCGCTCATTAATGGTGATGGGTGTTGTTTGGGACGATTATAACCGCCCCATCACCTATGTGCCTTACTGGTACGATAACTATTATGACAACACTGAATTTGAAGGTCTGACTTTTGCCAAAAACTGGAGTCCCAATGGCATTATTAAAGACATCCGGTTTTGGTGTTCACGTTTGTCAGTACCTTCACACATGTTCGATCAGTCGGGTTTTCACCCCGATGGAACCATGTCACACCATACTGGTCACAGTGCTTCTGATGTAGCCATGGTGGCTTATGGTTTTGAATGGATGAAAGAAATCAACAAGGCCATCAAGTTCTTTCAGTACACTCCTTTCCCTATTGAAAACAGCCAGTACCAGTTTTTAGCGGATCGCATCAACTATATCTATCGTCGAATGGTGTATAAACAACACCTTGATTACGTGGTTGCCGGACGCAGTCATTATTCCGATATGCAGCAGTTTGCCACACAGAGTTTAAGAAATGCCATTAAAGATCTTCTTAAAGGTAAATCGTCAACCACAGTTATCGTCAATGAAAAAGAATTGCGCGAACTTAACAAAGGTATTCAGGACAATACACATGTTCACAGCGAATCTGTTGCTTTCTGGAATGCCGACTATTTGGTACATCGCCGCGAGAATGATGAAGGTAATTTTTACTTCTCGGTAAAACAGAAATCAGTTCGTACAGCTGGTGCTGAAGATTTCAGCAAGATCCGAAAATCGTGGCATGCCGGAAGCGGTGTTTTCCAACTGAAGGTAGATGGCGATGAGTACGCTTCATCGGTTTTAAAAGCCTATGACTGGCACGTATTACCTGGCATCACTGAAGAATGGCGTACCGACCCCATGCCGCTCGGCCCTGCCAGCTCAGCCGGCCCGGGACTAAATGAGTTTTCGGGCGTGGTGGCAAATGGGGAATCTGCCACATCAGCATTTCATTATCTACCGGCACCGGGTGGTGAGCATCACAAGCTGCCTCAGTATGCCTCTGCAACGGCTTATAAATCTTATCATTTAGATGGTAAATTTGGCATTGCTTTGGGCAGTGAAATCACCAGAAAGGATAAAGGGCAAGGCGAAAACATTGTGACCTGCATTGATCATTCGGCACTGTCTGATGAACTGTATTACAGCATTAATGGTGCCAAGGCAAAAATACTGAAACCTGGAAGCGACCACGATCTGACGCTGTCTATGAATGGACCAAGCTGGGCCTTTCATAAAAACAAGGGCTATCTGATATTCCCTGCTCAAAACCAGAACCTGTTTATTAAAACCGGTGCTCACATTAATATAACCGATACCAAGGTTAAAACAGGGAATAATTACGTTTTAGCCATCGATCATGGACTTAATCCGGATAAAAGCAAAACGAATAACTACCACTATGTTTTGGTGGCCAACGCTTCTTTAAAAGATATGCCTAAAATCATGAAGGCATATCAGAAAACGTACTTCCATACTACCGAGCCAGGCAAGATACATACAAGTTATCAGAAGGATAAAAAACTTGCCCAAGTGGTATTCTACAAAGCCGGCAAAGCCTATTTGGATGCTGCCCAAAAGAACTGGATAGAAGTAAATAAGCCGGCAATCGTGATGACTGAGGATGGCGCTACGCATTTTAGGTTAAGTGTTGCCGATCCTTTGCACAGTCTGGAAAATGAGGCCATTCAAATCCGGGTACCAATTGCACTAAAAAGTGGTACTTACCAGTATAATTTTAAAGGTATCGAAACGATAAAAGGTGAAAATATCGTTGTCAGCAATCTAGATGGAGAATCCCTTATTACGGTTAATCTACCCGACAGTAGAGATGGTAAGCACTATAACTATCGTGAAGAAGTATTGGCAGGTGCGCCTATAACAATCGAACTTCCAAAGCAATAAAGCATGAGGAATATAAAATCAATAAGCTTTTTGCTGGCAGTGCTTTCGTTATGGGCATGCCAGCATAAGCGGGCCAATGAAAACAAGAGTAATGCCCCAAACATACTCTTTATCATGACTGATGATCATACAACCCAGGCCATGAGTTGTTATGGCAGTGAGTTAATCTCAACGCCCAACCTGGATCGAATCGCCAATGAGGGAATGCGTTTTGATAATTGTTATGTGACCAATGCCATATGTGCCCCTTCCAGAGCCGTTATACTCACGGGTAAACATAGCCATTTAAACGGTGTAACCGATAATGCAAAGGTATTTGACGGAACTCAGCAAACATATCCCAAGCTGCTTCAAAAAGCCGGTTACCAAACGGCCATGATTGGTAAATGGCACTTGGGATCAAGCCCTACCGGTTTTGATTATTGGAGTGTTTTACCGGGGCAAGGCAACTATTATCAGCCTGAATTTATTGAAATGGGCGACACCATCACTGAAGATGGCTACGTTACCGATGTTATAACCGACAAAGCGATTAAATGGCTTGATAAACGAGATACGCAACAGCCTTTTGCAATGGTGTATCAGCACAAGGCACCTCATCGTAACTGGATGCCTGCACCCCGCCATTTGGGGGTGTTTGAAGATAAGGTGTTTCCGGAACCATCTACCTTGTTTGATAATTACGAAGGACGTGGTTCGGCAGCCCGCGAACAGGAAATGGAAATCGGCAACCACATGTGGGATGCCTGGGATTTTAAGTTGGCCACACAAAGTGAGTTGGAAGCTTTTGGTAAAAACAACCAGCTTGAAAACATTAAAGATGCCAAACATCATGATGTGGCCGGAGCCAATAAGCGGGAGCAGGATTTAGAGAAACTGTACCGTGTTTACAGCCGTATGACACCTGAGCAACAACAACAATGGCACAAAGCCTATACAAAACGGATAAAAAAACACCGGGATCATAAGTTTAATTATCAGGAACTTATCTCCTGGAAATACCAGCTGTATATGCGCGATTACATGGCTTGTTTGCTTTCGCTCGATGAAAACATTGGTCGCTTGCTTCAGCATCTGGACGAAAAAGGAATTCTGGACAATACAATCATTGTGTATACATCCGATCAGGGATTCTTTTTAGGTGAACATGGCTGGTTTGACAAGCGTATTATGTATGAGCAATGCTACCGGATGCCTTTGTTAATTAGATACCCCCAAGTGGTTAAAAATGGCACGGTTAGTAAGGCTCTCTGTATGAATCTTGATTTTGCACCTACCTTGCTTGATTATGCTGGTGTTGTCATTCCGGACGATATGCAAGGACGTTCCTTACGACCAGTTTTTGAAAAAGATGGTGCTGTTCCTGCAAACTGGCGCAAGGCCACTTATTACCATTATTACGAGTATCCTTCGTGGCACTCGGTAAAAAGGCATTATGGTATGCGAACAGAACGTTTCAAATTAATCCATTTTTACAACGATGTTGATGAATGGGAATTATATGATTTGGAAAATGATCCACAGGAATTAAACAATGTGATTGATCATCCGGAATACACCGATCTGGTGCCGAACCTAAAGAAACAGTTAGAAAAACTTCAGGCTGAATACAAAGATAATTCTGCGAAACAAAATTAGTAAGCATATACAAAAGCCTCCTGAACAAACATTATTCAGGAGGCTTTTATTGACTTCTTACTTGTTTTACAAAAAGTCTTCTCGCATAGGTGAGAACACATCAATCAGCATTCCTTTTTCCAAACACACTACCCCATGTTCCTTATCCGAAGGTGCAAAAAAGCAATCCCCAGTCTGTAATATTTGCTTTTCACCACTAATTGTTACTTCAAAACGACCACTAGCCACATAAGTTGTCTGAACATGTGGGTGGGTATGTAAAGCTCCAACGGCACCTTGCTCAAAGGCAACTTTCACCATCATAATGCTTTTGTCGTAAGCGCTTATCTGACGCTTGATGCCTTTTTCAACTTCCTGCCACTCATTCTCCTTCTCAATAAAAAAATGCTTACTTGTTTTCATGTTCGTTTCGTATATAATCGTTGAAATTCTTTAATCTATTATCTCATAAATCCGGTAGTTATCGTACAAGCCCTTGGCCGGCACCATTAAACGAATGGCTGCTTGGCCTCCCTTTAAATAATCGTCCTCGGTTTTATCCATATAGCGAAAACTTAACTGATCGTTTATGTACCACTCAATCGTATCTTTATATTTCACTATTTTCAGGCGATGGACTGCTTTTGCATCCGCTAAGGTATAATCTTCCCCTTTAATCGTTAAGTGCCTGCCGGGACATTTTCGCATATTGCTTGTTCCGCGCCCCGGAGCAAAAAAGGAAATCCGATAATTGTAAAGATCACTTTTTGTGTACTGCGCAGCCAGACCCCAACGCTTCTTTAAGGAAGCATCAAACACATCCTGTCCTTCCTTGCCGGAACAACTGAACATGAGCATGTGTAGGGCATTATCACTCAAGCTCTGAAAATCACATTCTAAAACATAATTATCGGGCGTTTTAAAACGATTCCACAATACCAAATGCCCACCGCGAAATTTACCGTCGTAGTAGTATTCTTGTACCTGCACCCCAATATCACTTCGCATGGCTGCTTCAACAGCTGTGTAATACTCCTCTCCCAAGCCACTAAAGGGCTGTCCATGCATATTAAAATACGCATTGGCAGCCTCAAAATACTTGGAGTACAGTAATAGCCTACCATCTTTAATACTAGCTACTCCTGGACCTTCCATCACCCAATCATTTAAATCATCAGATGAATTAAAATCACAACTATAAACCAATTTCGTATTATAATCCTGAGCTACAGAAAAAACATAAAAAAGGATAAAGCAGATACTTAACAATATTCGATTCATTCTTCCTACAATTATATTACAATGAAAAACAAAGCCGGATCAATTGCAGCCAATCCGGCTTTCATCCTTTAATTTGTTTGTTCTCTCAGTGGTATATCGATGCTTTTACCATCCTTACAATACACTTTAAAGGTCGTCTGCCCATCTGAGTAATCGTACGACAACAGCTCGTAAACATAGGCGGCCGGCTTCCAATTGCCTTTTATTTCAATGGTTGCGATGCTTCCTTGCGACCATTCGTGAACAATGTCATTTGGCATGACCGACATGTTATGATTCCACTTTTTCAGCTTCAGATCAGGATTGGCCACTGTCAGTTTGGCGTTATGTCCACACTGTTGAATATATAAAAGCACTGGTGTATCAACTTTGTGAAGCAAACCCTTATCCACAGCTTTTGAAGCATTAAAAATAGCATAAGCGGTTGCCTGCAATTGATTGTGCTTCACAATATGCGCATCGATATCACGCTGCAATACTTCATAGCCTTTGTTGGCTTTACGTTTTAAGGCATCTTTCAGTTGATCATCCATCAAAACAAGGTATTCGTAACCCACTCCCTTAGGATTGGTACCATGGTTAATCCAGGCTTTAACATGAGGGGTGGTCAGGCTTAGGTATTTTCCGTTGCCACTCTTCATAAAAGCATGCTGAGGTCCCTGTTCCAATTCAACCTTAAACGCTTCGGGAATTATGTAATGAATGCCCTGCACATCTGTAAACAAACCACCATTAAGTGTTTTCTTCAGATCTCTGGTATCTCCAATAGATTGTCCATTCAATAATGTCGACTTGTTCTGCACTCCATCCTCACCAATATTATTTTGGAACAAGGTTGTGATGGTCGAATACTGCTCATCATTATTCTTGATATCAGAGCCCAGGCATACAATTTCGTTACCAAAGAAGAAGTAAGACTTATGAGCTCTAAAGCTGCTGTCGAATAATACCTGATCGGGTGCCGGTTCAACATCATCGCGCAATTCCATGGCAAAAACACCGTTTTTACCATTAGCTGTCAATCCCGAGGCAAAAACACTTTCGGTGAAACTGCGGTGAAATCCTTCTTTGTACTTTTCTGTAGGGGTATTTTTATAATAAAGCTTCTCAACCGGTAAAGCCTTGGTGGTTGCTCCTGGTAAAAATGCCCAGTGAAAACCACTGTTTTGCTCCATGCCTCCCGCTTTCATGCCGCCAGCCGGTGATGATTTAAACAAAAACATGGCTCCATGACTCAGGTAACGACCAAGGTTGTTTTCACCCTTATGTCCTGTTTCATAGTCCCACACATATTTGCTGTATCCTTTGACCGTGGCCAGCCAGTTATCGCGACGATGCACTAAAAGACTCGAATAAGGCATGCTGTAATTTCCATCTGAAGGAGCCAGCATTTTATTGCCCATCTTTTGATTTAACCCAACCATTAATTCGATGATACCGTATGTTCCTGAATAGGTTAAAGCCGGTGTTAAAATGCCCTTAACATTATTTTGTGGACTGATGGTATATAAATAATTAAACACCTCTGCCATTTCCTCATCTTCAACGGCTTGCTCATTCATCGACATAAAAGCATAGGCCGGTAACATAAAGCGATCAATACCACTGTTTTTGTATGGGAACCGGCCACTGACGCCCATATGCAAATCCACTCCATGAGCAATTTCATATTGACGGATTAAAGCCTGCTTAATGTTTTGTGTGGCTTGCTGTGATAAAGCAAAATCGGTATCGTTTAATAACCATTTTATCATGGCCATGGTATTTACCGCCGATACGCCATAAGCATTTAAATAGGTGCCACGGTGATGAAAAATAGAGTAATCGGGTTTCACCGTATCGGCATATCCGGGGGCAAACGCGGCCACGTAATCCATATATACTTTTAGCTCTTTAAGCATGTGACTTTTCTGCTGTCCTTCCGGCATTAACAAAACCGTGATTAGTTTGGCCAAGGCACCACCACGAACCATATCGGTATTTTCACCCTTTGACTTATCGCAGTCGATAATGTTACCAATACGTGTGTGCCAGGCTAAACATTTTTGGTGCATCTCCAACATGTCGGCAGGCAAATCATTGCGCATTAAAAACAGCGATACCGCATAGGCATTCAGGCGAATAATATGATCCACCGTTCCCAAAGCACTTCCTGCAGCCCATCCCTGATCGGCAAAATAGTTATACAGCTTCAGCAGTTTATCTTTCGACTCCTCTGAATTGTATAAACGGTAATCAACCGCCAAAGGGAAAAGGGTATTCTGCATCACAATCTGGAAATTTTGCCCGTTAACCGTGCCATGCTCATCCCTGCAGGTAAACAATGAAATTCCTTTAACAATATCTCCTTGCTGATGCAGATTCAGTTCGTTATACGTTTTGTTGGCCCGCTTTAACTGTTGAGCCGTTTCTTTTTTCAGGTTGATGGCATGCTTCTTCCACTCATTGGCGCCATTGCCAAGAATGATGTATTCCAAGCGGCGTTCAATATCTTTTGTTAATGCTGCTTTGGTATCATCATTTCCTGATGAGCACAAGAACTGCTCATATTTTTGATAGGGTGAAAGTATTTCATAGCTATCGGAGCGAACTTCAGCCTTGTTATTAACAAATATATGATCGGAATGGCGCTTGTAAGAGATAAACTCAAGCAGTTGAAAATGATCGATAAACAATGTGCCTTTTTTTGCTGTTCCAATCGGTTGGGCAATGATGGTGTTCATATCATCACTTCCCTGGTAGTTATCAACAGAAGCATCTTCATTAAATTGCACCCAGACTGCTCTCCACCCTGTGAAATCAAGATTAATGGAAAAACTATACTTCGGATTATTCTTAGCTTCGCGGGCATTACTACCTATGCGAAACGCCATTCGGCCTGCACTGGCTTCTTCCTGGTAAACCCACATTTTTATACCGCCGTAATACCCTTCTTTATAAAAAGCCGGTTCATAATTTTCAGGCTGACCACCAACATATTTCGAAGCCGCTTTATTTAAGCCTTGCAGTTGATCAATGGTAAGTACATCGTTCTTCTTCCAGTCCCATAATAAAGCTTTCACACCTTGCTTTTGATGTTTGTCAGATAATGCAAGCCGCCCTTTGCTAACCTTCCAGTTCTGAATATCAGCCTCATCCTCAAAACCCAGTTTATTGATTACAATATCCTGCTTAATTTTAATCTTTCCCTTGTCAATGGCCTTCAGGTTTACCAAAGCCATTGATGCAATAATCAGTAGTGTAAATATTTTTGTTTGCATCGTTAACTATTTGTCTTTTATCTGGATGTAACTTTTAATACTTTAATTCGATTCTTTTGAGTGCCTTTTTCTTGTTCGAGAATGTATAATCCATCGTCCAATAAATTCATGTTAAACGAATCCACCTTATCAGCAGATAACAAACACCGTCCTTCTAAATTAAACAGCGAAGCACTTTCCGACATGGAGAAGTAAAGCATGCCCGATGTAGGATTTGGCCACGCTTGTGCTCCTTCGATATCTTCATTAGTGATTGCGCTGGCTGTATCCGGTTTTAATATAAAATCGTAAGTTTCTGCATCGTGCGTATCAACGGCAATAACAGTTGATGATCCCTGACTGGATTTAATCCGGATATTATCGGGTAAATCATCAGCCACCCAAGCTCCTTTAAGCCTTAATTCAACCGTTTGTCCCTCGAAAGGTCCGAATAAATCATCAAAACTGCGCACATCACCAATGCCATCGTATTTGTTCCGATTAAAATCAGGATTGCAGATACTCAGACTTTTACTCTTATCTGCCTGATCGGTAACCATCACCATCACTGGCAAGGATGTTTGTTGAATGAAGTCATCATCCGTGCTTTTATTGGCTGAAAACAAGGCATAACCCGTTTGTCTCAATGCATTATGCTTTATAATGTGTGCATCGCCATTGTGCTGAATCACCTTGTAAGAAGGGCTATTGGCTAAACGGTTTAGTTCCTCCTGATTTGTTTGCATCAAAACCACATACTCGTATTCATCAATATCTGCATGATTGAACCAGGCCGTCAGCACCTCTCCTGAGCTTGCTTTACGCCGCATGGTTTCCGAGTTTCGTTGTGCAAAGCTGATATTAAGGTTGGCATCATCAGGAATAAAAACCCCTTTGCCTTTTGAATCCAGTATGCTTGCAGAAGCTTTGACGGGCGTATAAGAATAGGCTAATTGATCAACCAATTCGCCATTGATATGATATGTATAGGCCGACGATGAAATTACATTTTGTAAAATGGTGGATTCGGTTTTAGCAGCTTGCGCCGATTGAATGTCCGATCCCAAACAAACCATCATACCCGGCTCAAAGAAAAAGATTGACTTTTTAAAAGACAGCCCGGTGCCATAATGCACATCGTCATAATCCATCGCCCAAACACCGGCCTGATGATTTTGTTCCACACCTCCAACAAAAGTATTAGGTGTAAAACTCCGCTGCTGATCGCTCATCAGATCCGACAGTTGCATGTTCACGCTTGTTGTTCCCGGAATACGGCACCAATCCCAGCCATTATTGTAATCGTGCCCGCTTTTCACCATCGACGGATAAGGTATTACATTATTGATGGTTTCCATTTGACCGTAACTATCGTAACGACCGTAGGTGTTTTCGTTCTTCCCGCTTTCAAAATCCCACACGTAAGCACTGGTTCCCTTAACAGAAACAAACCAATTATCGCTTCGGAATGTGGCCATGGCCGCATAAGGTTTTATCCAAACTCCTTTGGGATTAGAGGCTAGCTCTGTTGTGCTGTTTGCTACATCCAGTATGGCTTCCATCTCTCCGGGTGTATTAAAATAAGAGATGGTCATGGAAGCATCCTTGATTAAATCACTAACCGGCTGATCCTCCGGATGCCAATAGGCCAAAGCGGTTGAAGCCAATTCCTGATCCACCTCCCCTTCTTTCATACATTGTGACAGATAGGCGAAAGGAGTGATCATGCTAACGGCCTTCTCCAGTCCGCTGATGCGCCCCGAAATACTTTTCGGAACATCGTAAAAACCCGTTATGTTGCGGTAATTCATCAGGTACTTTTTAACCGTTTCTTTGGATTCTGTATCAGCATCAAAAGCTGTGTGCCTTAAAAAATATAATACCTGGCTGATGATGTGAACACCATTATTGGAATAGGCATTCATGTATGGACCCCGGTGATGATAGCCCATGCCGTCGGGTTTAATACCGCCGGTCCATCCTTCGAATGTACGCAGGTTACGGTTTAACCACTGTGTGTAATGGTTCATGTATTGAACCTTAACCGGATTGTTGTTATCCATCATCAAAATATACATAAGGCGCATCAGTGTGTTGGAACGAAAATCATCCACACTCACCTCCAGACGATCTGTTAACGGGGCAAACATGATGTTAAAATAGCTCAACCAATGCAGTGTTGCCATCTCGCGGTCAAGCTTAGTCTGCCCATTTATCCAGGCTTGCTGTTTCAGCTCGTCCTGTAACAAGTACACGGCATAAGCCCAGGCGGCTGTTCGCAGCTTCTGATGATCGGTTGTTTCCATGGCACTCCCGGCTGCCCAGCCCTGATCGTGCATGTAATCAAATAAGAGCAACAGCTTTTCTTTACTGGATTGATTGCCATTTAAGCGATAATCCAATGCTAATTGCAAGCATAGTTTTTCGCCGATATCGCGTCCGAACTTTGGGCTATGGGTTGATTTATTGGGAAACAAACCTGGTCCGTAAATCCGATCATCAACTATTTTAATGTCCAGGTCACCATAGCGTCTGACGCCACTCGCAACGTAACTATTCCTGGCTTTCAGGCGAGCTTTCATGTGTGTATCGGTACTGTACTTATCGGTTCCCAACAACCAATTATCAAAGCGTTGCGTTATGGTCTCCAGGGTTTGTTTAGCTTCCTCGCTAACCGTCGATGGAAGGGGCAAAGTAGCCTCGGGATATCGCTGTTCATAAATCCAGCTGGCCCATTCATCGCGTACTTCTTCGTTATCGGTATAGGGGTAAGGGTGTGCATACTGATAAGCGGGCGACCGCTTATAACTCACAGAAGGTGCAAACTCAACAATGTCGAAATAAACACTTCCGGCATTGGTGTTTTCGGGTGCCAGTATTTCCATGCGGCTTAATGCGATCTGATCGCCGGAAACAACGATGTCGTCCCAGAAACGTACCCATAAACCACGCCAGCCGGTAAAATTAATCTGGTATTTAAAACGACAACGTAAGGTATTGGACTGATCGTAAAACCTGAATTCGATGGGATCGTCAATGTTGTTTTCGCTGTAAAACCAGATGTGCATGCCGGAATTGCTTTTTACACTGACATTTTTTAAATCCGGATCGGTAACGGATATTTTTGAGCCCGCTTGCCAATCCCAGCGAAGGGACGATTGACCTTGCTTATGCCGCCTGCCCGACAAGGCAATTTGTCCGCCGCTAACTGCCTTCCAATAGGAAGGAATGGCACTTTCAAAGGATTCACAGTTATCAAAACTATCTGATTCGTCAAACTGTGCCTTTGCTCTACTTACACCAAAGGTAAGCACCAGAACAAGAATTAATATGAGTGATTTTTTCATTGAATATGATTGTATTAAGCGCTGTAACTAATTTATTGCAATATTAGAGGCAATGGGCATTTACGAGGTGCACAATCATTCAAATTAGTTTTAAAATAGTTGAAAATAGTTTTAGACAGGTTTAAAGTTCGATAAGTTAAGAACCTGCGCTGGCAATTTGCTTTGCTTTTAATCTTAAACTGCTTCGGGATATAAAAGTTATTGCTGATTGAGTAGTTGACTATGCGCAGTAACGTAGAACTTAATGTTGGCTCTAATTCCTAAGATTTGTTACTAACAAATGTTGATATTTATGTATCATTGTAAGCAATATTGAAGCTCGGAGTCATTATTTGGTTTGCTGTTTCGCACAAGTATTTGCAGACTGCTAATTAATCTCTTCGAAGTTGGAAACATTGTCGAGCGAATTAAAAATACATAAATCAAAATAAAATGGAAGACAGTAAATTAAAGTATTATTACGCACTGTTTATACCTGTCTTTTTTGTAGGAGCTGTTTTTATGTTTAAAGATTATGTGCAAACAAGATCCAATCTGTATTCTAAATTTCCCTTAGTTGAAGAAAGACATGAAATTAAATGTAAAATAGGTAGTTCTGATCAAGATAAGTCATCCTGTTTGATTATGGACAAAGAAGGTAATACTTTTAGAATTACAGCAAGAGGTAAGGATAAAATTTATTTTAATGATTATGCTGAATCAGGGGATTCTATTTATAAAAATTCAGAAAGTGATGTTGTTATTTTAGTGAAAAGTAATGGTAAAAAACTGAATTTTATATTGAGATAGACTTATTAGTAATCGAAGTTTTGTGCAGAATACAAATCTACGCGAAAGGATTCGCGCAGTAGCGTAGGGCTTGCATTGGCAGCATTTTAGATATAAAAATATGCTATGAATAGAAAAGTTAAGAGAATCTTATTATTACTTATTATAATTCCTATCGTCTTTCTTGCTTCTGAAGTAATTCGATTAAGAATTCTTTATGAAAAATCAAAAATGACACCTATAGCAAATGATACTAATAGCTATAGTAATATTTTGAATGAATTTTACGTTGGACATGTTAAGTTTAATGATTCTTATTTGGTGGAGAAAAAAGATACTCTTATATCATTTGAGTTAAATGAGAAAACTGGCTTGATTTGGGTCATTTCAAAAATTAATGAAATTGATAACCAGTTAAGTTTCCAACGAAAAGAATATTTGGGAGAGATTGAAGATGGAACATTTAGCAACTATACCATATCTAATAAACCAATAATTAAAATAGCTTATAGCTATGATGTTGAAAAATTGGAAGATGACATTAAGTTTATTTATTCATCAAATTCGGAAGAGTCATCTTTATTATCTAACAATAAAAACGACATAAAAAGGATATCACTCGATACATCACTTGAACTAAGAAACAATAGAAATGAGCTTTGTTATCGGGTAGATTGTGGATTTGCAACAGAATTATATACCTTTCTTAAAGGTGATGCTATGTTTTGTATCTTTTTTCAATAAAACTCAGTTTTAAGACTTTACATAGCCCCTCGCTGAGCGAAGTCTTTGATTACGTCCGAGTTGAAAGATAGTTTGTACCTAACAATCCGATAAAGGAATATTTAAATATGCATAGAACGCCACGTTTGCAATAACGTGGCTTTTTTCGAAGCTGGAATGTATTGTAGTCAAATACTACAGGTTAAGTTCAGCAAAGTTTGCAACCTAGTCGTGCAAAGGATCCTATTAAAACCTCCGTACAAAATGCTAATAAACGTAGCAAATGGCTAAGCTTAGTAAGCAAAAACATAACTGGATATTAATCGTTAACTTTGTAGTGAAATAATTTGTGTGCTATGAGCTTACATGCCAAGAAACTGGAATTAGTCCAGATGATATTAAATACAGACCGTCCTAAATTATTAGAAAAGGTTAGCCAGTTGCTTAAGCAGGAAAAGGAAGCTGATTGGTGGGATGAATTGCCTTTGTCTGTTCAACAATCTATTGAAACTGGGATAGAGGAATCCGACCGAGGAAAAGTAGTGCCTCACGAAGAAGTTATGAAAGAGGTTCGAAATAAATACGGCTTGTAAGATGAAGGTAAGCTGGTCTGCTCAGGCAAAGAAGGATTACTACAAAGTATTGGATTACTTGCATGAAAATTGGAGTGCTAATGAAGTAAAAAACTTCATTGATAAGGCAGAAGAAGTGATTAAAGTCATCCAAAAACATCCTCAAACATTTACTGAAACAACACGCAAGAAACATGTTCAAAAAGGACTTGTAACGAAACACAATTATTTGTTTTACAAGGTCAAACCAAATAAGAAGGAGATTATCCTTTTGACCTTCTGGGATACCCGTCAAAGTCCAATTAAACTTAAATACTAAGCTCCCGTTCCCATAGAAACTAAAATGTAAATTGTTTGGTGATAACGTCTCGCGACATCACATTCAACAAGGCTTGCTCTGCTTTGCGGAGGCCTCCGTCTCGTATATAAAAAACAGTAGCCACGTTAGCAATAGTGTGGCTTTTTTTTGTTAAAGCTGCCAATAAAGCTGAGTTGGGATGAGATAACTATTAGATGTTTTGTTTATAATATAAGTGGCACAGATTGCAAATCTGCGCCAGCGTGCGTTAATTAGTTAACCCTTACGAACTAAAAACAACTGGAGTTATGCAATGAGTTTTGAAGTATATCTCCAGTAATTTTTTTAGCCAAAGAATTTCTTCTTTGATTTTACGAAGTAATCCTTTGAAATTAAACCCGGCAGCAG
>JAOARW010000056.1 GCA_025210475.1 Carboxylicivirga sp.
ACGAAATTCTACAAATTCTCAGCATATCTCTACTCGACAAAACTCCTGTAAGAGAGGTGCTTATAAAATACGATTACAAAAATGTCAAAGAACTTAAAAATAAACAATTAATAATCAGCGGGTTTTAAGTGCCCGCTAATGTTAGAACTTATAAAATAATGAAATCTCTTTTCGATCGAATCAGAATTAACACGCTGGAATTAAGCAATCGAATTATCCGATCGGCAGCCTGGATGAATGCTGCCGAGGCGGATGGTCGCCTGAATGATCAGATTCTAAAGATTTATGAAGATCTGGCTAAGGGAGGGGCTGGTCTGATTATGACAGGATATGCCTATATTTTGAAGGAAGAACAGCCCAATCCTAATATGCTTGGCATCTACAGTGATGAGCTGATAGAAGAGCATCGAAAGCTCACTTCGCTGGTACATCAACACGGATCTAAAATAGGATTGCAAATTGTATATGGTGGTTCGGCCAGTACACATCCCAATGCCAGTGAAATGACCTTTATTGGTCCCTCTGCTGTTAAAAACCGAATGACGGGTATCACTCCCAAAGAAGCCTCATATAGGGATTTTGAAAAGATAAGAATCGCTTTTGGTGATGCCGCTTATCGTACTAAAAAAGCAGGTTATGATGCCGTTCAGTTTCATGCGGCCCATGGCTACTTTCTAAGCATGCTATTAACTCCGTTTTTCAATCGGAGGTCAGATGAATACGGAGGTGACATTCATAATAGAGCCCGCATGCTATACGAAATTGTTGCGGAGGTGCGTAAGCGCGTTGGGAAAGATTTTCCGGTAATGATCAAAATGAACTACGATGATTTATTGGAACAAGGCGAAGGCTTAACTTTTGAAGAAGCACAAGAAGTTTGCAAAAAACTGGACGAGATAGGCATTGATTTAATTGAGTTAAGTGCCGGCAGTCTTTCTGTCAATCCTAATTTACCAATCGTCCGTACCAAACTGAAAGCAGAGGAGGCCCAATCGTACTATAAAGAGGCGGCTATAAAAATTGCTTCACAAATTAAAGCCCCCGTATCATTTGTAGGTGGCAATCGAACGCCTCGGTTAATGGAGACTATTCTTAATGAAACCGATGTCAAGTTCTTTTCCCTGGCCAGGCCATTGATCGCAGAACCCGATCTAGTGAATAAATGGCAAAACGAGACTAGTTATAAACCCAAATGCGTTTCCTGCAACCACTGTTGGGACACAGCACCGGTATCATGCATCTTAAACAGAAAAAACAATAAAACACTTAAGTAATGATCATTGTAACAGTAAAAGCCTCACCAAAAAGTGAGCATAAACAGGATTTTTTAAATTCATTTAATGCAGTTTCCGAAACCGTTTACCAAGAGGACGGATGCCTCGAATACGAAATATATCAGAAAGACGAGGTTTCTTCAGATGTTTTTCTCTTTGAACGCTGGGAATCACAGGCAGCATTAGACGCCCATTTGGCAACGCCTCATATGAAAGAGTTTTTCGAAAAGGTGAGCCCTTGGTTTGAAGTTGAAAATGACATGCAAACATACGAGGTAAAATGAAAGCAAAAGTATTAGTAGTTGGTTGTACCGGGCAGACCGGCCGAATTATCGTAGAAAAACTGCTTGCCAATAACCAGGTGGACATTCGTTATTGCTCACGAAGACAGGAACAAGTGGATGAATGGCAGGCAGAAGGTAAAGAGGCAGTGCTCTTGGATTTGAATGAACCACGCACATTTGGCATTGCCCTGGCTGGTATCGACCGCTTGTTTATCTTAACCGGATATACGGTTGATATGCTTTTACAAACAAAAACCTTAACCGATGCGGCTGTTAAAGCCAATGTGTCTCACATTGTTCATTGGGGCATTTTTGCCAACTGGGATTGTACCGAAGGGCATTTTGCCTGGCATCAGTTAGTGGAAACTTATATTAAAGCCAGCGGAATTGCCTGGACCAACCTTCACCCCAACTACTTTATGGAGAACCTAATCAACGTAACCCCCATTGTTGACAACAAGTTTGTAATGTTTTCGGGTAAAGCACGCTGGGGCTGGACGTCTTTAGATGATGCCGCCAGTGTGGCTGCCACGGTGTTGGAAGAAGGTGAAAAGAAACACAACGGTAAGTCCTACTGGTTGAGCACTGAGGCATTAAATGGAGATGAAGCGGCCGAAATTTTGAGTGAAGAACTGGAATGCAAGATCACCTGTGATATCAGAGAACCTGAAGAACTGGAGACATTATTTAATAGCGGTAATACGGATGTGGAAATTACTTATGCTAAAAATGCGGTTGACATAATGCGACAGATTCAAGACGGGCGTATGACCTACATGGGTACCATCAGAGATGATGTCCCTTACGTCACCGGAAAAGCATCGACTACTTTTAGGGAGTGGGTGAGGCAACACAAGGCAGAGTTATTACCAGTCTGATGTGCCATTAACATGTTATTAACACCTGTTATATCTATTCATTGTTAGCATTTTACACACCCATGTAACTATGGTAGATGTATGATATAAACATTCCGGAGTGATTTAAAGAATAGTTTTGTTCTTGTTTTACCACAAAAAACCAGACAAAATATGATTATTACAACTGTTAAGCTCTTTCCCAGAAAAGAACATAAACAGAACTTTCTGAATGCTTTTCAAGAAGTATCTGCCATAGTTTATAAAGAAGAAGGCTGCATCGAGTATGAAATCTACCAAAAAGATGCTGCTGCTTCAGACTTATTTATTTTCGAACGATGGGAATCACAACTAGCACTTGATCGTCATCTGAAAACAAAACACATGAGCGATTTCTTTGCGAAGACAGCCAAATGGTTTGAGAAAGAAAACGAGATGCAAACGTACCAAATTAAATAAGCTTCGTTCAAATCATTTGAAATTCATACAAAATGCTTTGAATTCAAAAACCATTTAAAATTCTGCATTAAGAACTTTGCAAACCAAGTGGTACTTAAAAGTAATAATTGACAGTATAGAACTATGCTCAACTTTAAAATAGAAGAATCAAGTTGCACTAAATGTGGCCTTTGTGCAAAAGACTGCCCAATGAGAATCATTGAATTAAACGAATGGCCAGAGATAACAACAGAAAAAGAAGCTTATTGCCTCAAGTGTCAGCATTGCATGGCCGTTTGTCCCACAGGTTCTTTATCCATTGAGGATAAAAATCCAGCGGAAAGCCCATCTGCAAAATTTGAAAAGCCCAATGCCACTGCAATGGCTCAAATGATAAAGGCACGCCGATCAACACGCCATTTCAAGAAAGAGCAACTGGATAAAGACACCATTAATCACCTTTTGGAAACAGCCTCTTATGCTCCTACAGGCCATAATGATAATGGCGTTCATTTCTCGGTTGTTTACGATCAGCAATCAATGGATCGGATCAAAGCAATGGTTTATTCAAGCATTAAAACAGCAGGCGAAAAAGCTCGTTTGCAAGCGCCAATGGATTTTCTCTATAGCCTGCAACAATTATGGGAAAAAGAAGGAAGTGACCGTCTTTTCTGGGAAGCACCACATTTAGTAATTGCATCAGCTCCCAACAATAATGTTACACCATACGAAGATTCAATCATAGCCTTAAGTTATCTGGAGCTATTGGCGAACACTAACGGGATTGGAACACTTTGGAACGGCATGATTAAATGGGTTATTAATGATCTTAATCCGGAGATTCGACAAAAAATTGGCATTCCCGAGAATCATACAATTGGCTACGTGATGCTAATGGGTAAGCCTGCTGTGAAGTATACAAGGATGATTCAATCGGATGGTATCCATATCAAACCAATAGAATTAAACTAATCATCAAAAAAGAGCTATCACAATAGAATCTCAAATGAAAGTACTTGTCATCTCATGCAGTCCCAGGCCAAAATCGTTCAGCTTGTTAATCGCCCAACATACCATTGATTCTTTAATGAAGAAGGACGTTGAGGTAGAGATTTATTCTGTAAGAAATAAGAATCATCAGGTATGTGGGGGCTGCATGGCTTGTGCAAAAAAACACAAGTGTGTGCTTAAAGATGACATGCTTGAATTGCATGAAAAGATGAGAGCTGCTGATGGTATTTTGATGGTAAGTCCGGTGTACTTCTACGATGTGAATGCTCAGTGTAAGATTATTATTGATCGGAGCTATGCTGTACAGCCATTGAATGGCAATAAGGTAGGCGCATCAATTGTTACAGCTGGAAGCGTGGGGCATATTGGAGCCATCAATACCATTAGTAATTTCTTTATGGTTCAGGGAATTGCGAACCTTGGTTTTGTCTCTGCTTATAATACGGAGCAGGAGCTTAGCAAATGCGTTGAGTCGGCAAAAGCATTGGGAAATAAAATGTTTGAAGCCATTAAATTGTTACAAACATCGGAATCAACGCCATTTTCAATGCATAACCATTATTCATATGGTACGCATACTTTTTGATAGTATAGATGATATTTATTAAAATGAACTATAAATCAACAGCAAAAAAATGAAACGAAATATCTTAATTACAGGTGGTTCTGCCGGAATGGGTTTAAGCACTGCCATCAAATTTGCTGAAGAAGGCGAGCAAGTTATCATTACCGGGCGTAATAAAGCTAAGCTGGAAGCTGTTAAGCAGAAGTATCCAAACATATACACCATTGCTTCCGACGTGTCCTCATCAATTGATCGTGAAGATTTAATGGCTGAGATTAAAGAACAATTTGGCCAAATTGATGTGCTCTTCTCAAATGTTGGTGTTGGCATATTCAAGCCTTTAACCGAAATTTCAGAAGAAGAATTTGATCAACTGGTAAGTATCAACTATAAAGGAACCTTCTTTCTGATTCAGGAAGCTTTAAAACTAATGCCCGATGAAAGCCGGATTATTGTTAACAGTTCGTGGACATATCATCGAGGCCTTTATTCTTCAGCCCTTTATGGTTCAACCAAAGCGGCTATCAGCCATTTGGTTAAAACCTTGGCTATTGAGTTAGCCGATAGAAAAATCAACATCAATGCCATCAGCCCGGGGTACATTAATACTGAACAATTTAATGAAGAGATGCTTGGAGAAGACGCTGCCAAAGCAAGACGTGAACAAGTGCCTTTACAACGTTTTGGGAAACCTGAAGAAATAGCTGGCCTGGTTTATTTTCTGACGTCGCCTGAAGCCAGTTACATAACCGGACAGGATATACTGGTAGATGGAGGCTTAACCGCTGTGCATAATTATTAACCATTGGGACTGAATACAATGTATCATTTTTATAAAGATAAAATCATGAAGAATCAATTAGCCAGAATTGTCAGTAATAACATCATCTTATTTTCCATATTAGTAATGATAAGTTGCTCTCAATCGTCTAATCAAACACTTGGCCAATACGATCAAAATGCAGCAAAAGAGTATAGTGTTAATGATGTTGCTGCGTTCTTGTATGATTGGTTTGCCGGATTTGATCATCAAAAAGATGTCGATTTCTTTTTACAACACATAGCTGAACCAACAGATATGAACTTCCCAAGCTTTCCGATTCAATCTAAAGAAGACTTTAAAAAATGGTACAAAGGAGTGCAGGATAATATCATCTGGAACAGTCATGCTATACGAAATTTATCGATTTCAGGAAATGAGCAAGACGGCTGGAAAGCAAGTTATGATGTTCTTTGGAAAGCCCGTGATAAAAACAAACAGAATATCGAAATGCTGATTCATCAGGATCTTGATCTGGTTCGGCAGGGGGATATTCTGAAAATATTGCATCATCGGGCCTACACACGTGATATGAAGAATCAGGATACCCATTTAAGTGCCCTGATGAAGGCTGCCGGCAATGGCAATGTGCAACTCGTTAAAGATTTAATCAGCAAAGGCGCCAATGTTTTCACCCTCGATCCTCTTACCGGAACCAGCGTGGTACACTTTGCTGCTCAGGGAGGTAATGTTGAAGTGATGAAAGTATTAATGGAGAACGGGGCAGAAGCCATCGTTAACCTGCAGGCAGCCAGTAATAGCTTTACCCCTTTGATGGTGGCAACCTGGTACCAGAATCCGGACATGATTAAATATCTTTTGAGTCTAGAGCACATCAATGCTAACTTAAAGGATCAATTTGGTCGTCGTGCAGATCAATTTCCAGCTATTGCAAAGGGATACAATGATTATCATGAAATTGACAAAGAAATTAAAGCGATTTACAAAGATTATTTTGCCGAATATATTTCATATATGCAAGATAAATTTGAAGCTGATAAAACAACACCTAAAAATTTACCTGAAGATGTTAATTTAAGAATTCCAAACAATGAAATTGGTGCTGGCCAACACACTGCGGCGCTGGTTGCAGCCAGAGACAATAACATCAAGCTTTTTAAAGAAATGATTAACAATGGAGCCGATTTAACGGCGGAGGGGGAATACATGAAAGCTATTGTTGCACACAAAGCCGGTTACATGGGTAACCCCGAAATAATGAAATTGATTACTCAACATCCCGACTTTGATAAAATTAAGAATGCACAAGGCCCAACCAATGGTTACACTCCACTGCACGATGCCATTTGGCATGGACACACCGAAACAGCCAAAATATTAATCAATGCTGGTGTCGATACATCCATTCGCGCATGGGATGGAATGACTCCCAAAGAGTTGGCCCGGAAATTAGCTTATACCGACATTGTTAAGCTAATTGAATAATGTAAAGGATAAAATTTAATTAACCGATTAGGTATCATAACAAACGATAATATTTTTAAGATGAAGAATTATATAGGCGCTTTGTTTGCTGCAATTGTGCTTTTAACAAGCAGCTGTAATTGTAAAAACGATAAAAAAGTGTTGTTCGTGGTCACTTCCCACAATGAATTGGGAGCAACGGAGGAATCAACAGGCTATTGGTTGAGTGAAGTAACTCATCCCTGGCACATTTTGGTTGAAGCCGGCTATACAATTGATTTTGTGTCGCCTCAAGGTGGCAAAGCACCCATAGACAAGCGCAGTTACGATACTAAAGATAGCATCAATAATCTATTTTTAAACAGCGAACTGTATCAGTCTAAAATAGCCAATACCTTATCGCCTAATCAGATTGATGCCAGTAATTACGATGCCATTTTTTATGCCGGTGGCCACGGAACCATGTGGGATTTTCCAAACAATCAGTCTTTAAACCAGATTGCAGCCAAAGTTTACGACGATGGAGGAATTGTTGGAGCCGTTTGCCACGGACCAGCCGGCATTGTTAATGTGAAACTTCGCGATGGCAACTACCTGGTGAATGGCAAAAAAGTGAGCGCCTTTACCAATGAGGAAGAGGCAAAATTGGAACTAAATACCATTGTACCTTTTTCACTCGAAGATGAATTGGTGAAACAGGGCGCCATCATTAAAAAAGCTGGTATGTGGGAAGCTAAAGTATCAATTGATGAACGCCTGGTAACCGGCCAAAATCCGCAATCGGCTGCTGCTGTAGGGAATGCTATGCTTGAATTATTAAAACAAGATTAATTAAATTTGCAGACCTTTTAAATAAAACTTTATGCAACGTCATTACATTGAGAGCATCGCTAACATGGTGCTCTTATTGTTGTTTTTTATGGCAGCCGTTTCCTATAATGGAAAACTATTTGGCCATAAACCCGAAAACCTTTTTAGTTCGAATAAGGAAACGGTAAAGATTGATGCGCCCGATGCGGCACAATTAAGTGCTTTGGGCTTAAACAATGTTATTCTGGAGGAACAGGAAAAGGGTAAATGGACCTTTTCCAACGGCCAGTCAGAAGAGTACATTCTAAACACCAATGCCTTTAGTAAAGGTATTTTTGGCTTTGCCGGTCCCACACCCATGTATTTATACCTGGACAAAGACCAACGTTTGAAACAGGTGTTGTTATTGGAGAACAATGAGACTCCTGAATTCATGGTTTCGGTGCATGAACAGGGAATCATTCAACAATGGATTGGCCGTTCGCCTGCAGAAAGTGTTGACATAAAACCCGACGTAGTCACAGGTGCCACCATCACGTCCAATGCCATTAACCGCAGCATACAGGCGAGCCTGGCAGCAGTGGGTAACACGCAAAGCAGCAATCAGTGGTATGCCTCTTTTGATTTAAAAACCATTGTAGCCCTATTGGTAATTGTGTTCGGCATCTTTGTTTCATTTCGGGCCAAAAAAATCAAATGGCTACGTACCATTCAACTGGCACTCAATACGCTTATCCTGGGTTTTTGGTGTGGCAAATTCATTTCTTTGCAAACCTTACTGGGTTGGACAGCCAACGGCATGAACTTATTAACCAGCCTGGTGGTAATTCTGATGTTGACGCTGGCCATAGTAATGCCATTATTTTTTAAAAAGAAAGCCTATTACTGTACCTGGATTTGTCCTTTTGGTGCTGCACAGGAATTGGCAGGAAAACTAAACAGGAAAAAGTGGCAGCCCGGTAAAAAAAGCATGCGGGTGCTTAAGCATCTTCAAACAGCCATCACCCTTGGTCTGTTCTTTTGCTTGTGGATGGGCATGGCAACTGATATAGTTAACTACGAACCTTTTTCAGCCTTTCTTTTTAGGCATGCATCTCCAATTGTACTGGGCATTGCCGGATTAAGCCTGCTGATGGCCATTATTACCCCACGACCATGGTGCCGCTTCGCTTGTCCAACCGGACAAGTATTGAACTGGATTAATAAAATGTAAATCGAGTTATCCCTGTAATTGGTGCTATTGCTTATTAAAATCAATACTTATTCCAGCAGCGATTTATCAAGTAAGCAATCCGATACCATAGATTACACCAATATTCCGAAGAAGAACATTGGCAACCATTCGCCACTTTACCCCACACCTACAACTGTTGTGGGCACAACGGTAAATGACACCATTAACTGGATAGCCATTGCTCACATTGGCAATATAGGCTTTGATTGCCTGCTACTTAGCATGCATAAATCGCATCATTCCAACCAGGGTATCATTAAAAACGGAACCCTGTCGGTTAATATGGTTTCGGAGGCGATGATGATACCAGCCGATTATGTGGGTATGAACTCCGGCAAAGATGTTGATAAATCGGAGGTGTTTGATTATTTTGAAGGAACATTGCAAAATGCGCCAATGATAAAAGCATCGCCCATTGCCATGGAATGTGAAGTCATTGACCTGTATGAAACCGAGCATCACGACAATTTTATCGTCAAAGTGGTTAATACTTATGTGAGTGAAACGGTGTTGGATGAAAATGAGAAGATTGATTTTAATAAAGTAAAACCACTTTTATTTGAGATGCCTAACAAAGGTTATTACAAGGTAGGAGAGCGGGTTGGCGATGCGTGGAAAGAAGGAAACAAGTATCAATAGCAGACAAAAATATCAAGATTATGAAAGTTGTAGCCATTAACGGAAGTCCGCGGAAAGAAGGTAATACCTACCATGCACTTAAAATTGTTTGTGAGCAATTAGAAGCCAAGGGCATTGAAACAGAAATTATTCAGGTTGGCATTAAAAATGTGAAAGCCTGCACTGCCTGCGGTATGTGTGCCAAAAACCGCGATGAGAAATGCGTGATTAAAAACGACCCTGTTAACGACTGGATTCAGGTATTAAAGCAAGCCGATGGTATTTTGCTGGGTTCACCGGTTCATTACGCGGCTTTGGGTGCCGGCATGAAATCGTTCCTCGACCGTGTGTTTTATGTGAGTGGGGTGAATGGCAATTTATTTCGCCACAAGGTAGGAGCCTCCCTAGCTGCCGTTCGCCGCTCGGGTGGTTTACCAACTTTCAACGAAATGAACAACTACCTGAATTACACCGAAATGATGATTCCAACTTCCAACTACTGGAATGTGATTCATGGAACATCACCAGGTGAAGTTCATCAGGATGAAGAAGGGATACAGATTATGCGCGTGCTTGGTAAAAACATGGCCTACCTCTTACAGTTAATGGAATACGGCAAGGGGAAGATAGAAGCGCCGCCAGTCGAAAAGAAAACATTTACAAATTTTATCAGATAACAATTCAATGAAACAAACAAACTTCGGAACCGCACAAATTGTCAATATACTTTTGGCAGGCTGCGTGCTTTTATTGATCTTAAAATTCAGCTCTAATCAGGAAAATACCATGAACGACACTAATAATACCCTCGAAATTATTCATCAACGAAAAAGTGTTCGCAATTATACCGATCAGGAAGTTGGTAAAGACCAGTTGGAACAACTCGTAAAAGCGGGCATGGCGGCTCCAACCGCTGTTAATAAACAGCCCTGGGCATTTATCACTATTGATGATCGTGCCACTTTAGACAGCCTGGGAAATGGACTACCTTATGCCAAAATGCTCAAAAAGGCAAAGGCCGCCATTGTTGTATGTGGCGATCTTACAAAAGCACTGGAAGGGTGGGAGCAAGAATTTTGGATTCAGGATTGTTCAGCAGCCAGTCAAAACATATTGTTAGCGGCCGAGGCCATGGGTCTTGGTGCGGTTTGGACAGCCGCTTATCCGGCAGAAGACCGTATGGCAACCGTTCGTAATGTGCTTCAGCTACCCGATCATATTATTCCCTTAAACGTGATTCCCATTGGCTACCCTACTGGCGCAGAGAAGCCAAAGGACAAGTGGAAAGCTGAAAACCTGCATTGGAATAAATGGTAATGATTTTATTACACAACTGACGGTGTTATTTTTGCTGCTGATCAGAATCGTATAGTTGCTGGTCGGCAGCAAACTTTTTGCCCCACTCATCGAGCTGAAGAATGATGGGAATGATGGATTGCCCCGCTTCAGTGAGTTTGTACACAACTTTAGGTGGCACTTCGGGGTACACCTTACGCGCCACCAATCCATCGCGTTCCAATGCCCGAATAGAAAATGTAAACATGCGATTGGAAATACCATGGATACTCTTTTGTAATTCGCCCGATCGCAACTCACCATCCTTTAAGTGAAATAAAATCAACGACTTGTACTTATCACCTATAAGTTGAAGCGTAAATGCTAAGGAGCACACGTACCCTTTACCCTGATACTGAATGGTTTTAGAACTATTACAACAATTAGTCATCTTCGTTAAATTAGAACAACAAAGATATTTAAAAGAATAAAAGAATAACCCTAACTTCAAGGCGATAATGGTATAAGCTTTTCCTGCAGTACACACCCAACTTCACCTTTACGATAACAACCATTGCACGAAACACACATCGGCTTGTAATCCGTATTTTCTTTCCATTTGTTTACTAAATCAGGCTCACACAATAAAGGTCGGGCGATAGAAAAATACTGAATACTGGTTTCTTCGAGGATATTTTGAAGTCGTTTATAGTTTCTGTTTCCCCCCATCAGAATTACAGGAACGTTAACAGCTTTGGCAATCTTCCTGGTGGGTTCCAGATAATAAGATTGCAATGCAGGTTTATGAATCTTAGTCCGAGCCGGACCAATGCCTTTTCCTGAAGTTTCATTAACGCCGCTAATTTCCAGCATATCAACTCCAGCTTGCTCCAGTATTTTAGCCACTTCGATAGCTTCGGGAACTGTTAATCCCTCACCTTCATCCATATAATCATCGTGGTTCATCTTAACCATTATGGCCAAATCATCTCCTACTGCCTTACGAATACTTTCAATGACCTCAACGTAAATACGGCTTCGGTTTTCGATGCTGCCTCCATATACATCGCTACGGCGATTGCAAAAAGGAGTCAGAAACTGACTTAACAAATAACCATGCGCTCCGTGCAGTTCAATGGCATCATAGCCTGCTTTATGTGCCCGAACTGCCGCATTGGTAAACATTTTAACCACATGCTTAATATCATCCTTAGTCATCTCTTTGGGCGTAATTTTAGTCACTCGATTCTCAACCGCCGAAGGACCAAACAAAGTAGTATTTTTGTAATCGGGATGAAAAGTTTGCGAGCCACCATAGGCTACCTGTAAAGCTATTGGCGCAGCATTGCCATGGGCAATATCAACCAGCTTTTTATGCTCTTCAATAAACGAATCATCGTAAATGCCCATCATTCCCGGATTAGGCCGGTCATTTGGGTCAACCATTGCATAACCCGTAATGATTAAACCTACGCCACCTTTGGCTAACTCTTCGTAAACTTTGTAAAGCTTTGGTGTAATGCGTCCGTCATTATCTGCCATATTCATCCATAAAGCGGATCGAATTATACGATTGTTGAGCTTTATATTTCTGATTTTTGTATTTTCAAATATTTGCATAATTCACTTGTAAAAAAAAACGGAAAAACAGTTTGTTGATACTGACTTTCCGAATTTTCACTTTATATAAACCGTTTTTATTTATTCGTAAGTTGGATAATCGGTGTAGCCCTTTGCTCCTCCGCCAAAGTAAGTATCCTTATCTCCTTGATTCAATTTCAGATTATTCTCTAATCGATATGGCAAATCAGGATTGGCAATAAAATCACGACCAAATCCAATCATATCTGCCCAACCTAAGGCAAGTGCTTGCTCTGCCTTCTCTTTGGTATAGTGCCCGGCATAAATAATAACGCCTTTGAACACATTTCTCAGTTCTTTTTTAAATGTTTCAGGTGAGCCGGGTGCATCATCCCAATCAGCTTCAGCAATATGAATATAGCCAACTCCAATTTCATTGAGTATTTTAGCAGCTTCCAAATAAGTAGTTTCAGGTGTGGCATCAACAGCACCTTGTAAAGTAGTGAAAGGAGCTAACCTTACCCCAACTAAATCGGCCCCAATTTCATTGGCAACAGCGCTTATCACTTCTTTTAAAAAACGCAGTCTGTTTTCCAAACACCCGCCATATTCATCGTTCCGATTGTTGGCATTTGAGTCGATAAACTGGTTAATTAAGTATCCGTTGGCCGCATGTCCCTCAACACCATCAAAACCTGCTTCCAGAGCATTGACTGCTGCATTAGTATAGTCTTTAACAATTTCTTTTATCTCCGGAATTGTTAGTGCGCGAGGCTTGGAGTGTTGTATCATTTCGCCGACACCGGCTTCAGGACCTTTATTATCTGGGTCGATAAAAACCTTGACTCCCTCTGCTACAATTTCAGAAGAAGAAACGGGCGCTTGATTACCAGGCTGTAAAGAGTTATGTGATACCCGTCCTACATGCCATAGCTGTGCATAGATAACGCCACCATTCTCATGGACTTTTCGAGTTACTTTCTGCCACCCTTCAATCTGTTCTTCGGAATGGATACCGGGTGTCCATGCATAACCTCTTCCTTGCTGACTAATTTGGGTTCCTTCCGACACGATTAAGCCTGCACTGGCTCTTTGAGCATAATAGTCGGCCATCATTTCTGTGGCAATTTCCCCGTTCCCGGCACGGGAACGGGTCATAGGCGGCATTACCAGTCTGTTCTTCAGTACACTTGAGCCCAGCTTTAATGAATTAAAAAGTTTACTCATTGCACCTATATTAATTTTTTTGAGCTTTCATTTCCTCGTAAGTCGGATAATCGGTAAATCCTTCTTCACCACCGCCATAGAAAATTGAATGACTATCGGAATGCAAATCGGTTAACGCAAAATCGTTTTTAAATCGGTTAACCAAATCAGGATTGGTGATAAATGGCTGACCATAAGCTACCATGTCGGCATATCCTTTATAAATGATTTCACTGCCTGATTCTTTGGTGTATTTACCGCAAACCATTATCGGATTGGTATAAACTTCTCTTACCTGCTTACGGAATGATTCCGGTACTTCTTTGTAGTCAGAGATATTCTCAGAGAAATGCACAAATGCCAGGTTAAGTTTTTGAAGTTCCTTTAATACCTTAAGCGTTACTTCAGCAATCTCAGGATCATGAACACCTCCGGCTCCTTCAGAAACAAATGGCGACAAGCGAATACTTACTTTATCCGCACCAATTTCATTGACAACGGCATTAACAACCTCCAACAAAAGCCTCATTCTGTTTTCCTGGCTTCCTCCATATTCATCGGTTCTTTCATTGGAATTGATGCGTAAAAACTGGTCGATAAGATAACCGTGCGCCCCGTGAATTTCAACACCATCAAAACCGGCTTCCATTGAGGCTTTCGCTGCATTGGCAAAATCCATAACGGTGCTTTGGATTTCCTCTTTTGTCATGGCATTGGGCATCTCGGTTTCAATCATACCATAACCACCTTCTTCCAAGGGACCAAAAACCTTATCGGCCACTTTTTTAGCAGAAGGGGCCAATGGTGTAACACCCGTAATAGAAGAATGAGAACGACGACCAACATGCCATAGTTGAATAAATATTTTACCCCCTTTTTTATGTACAGCCTCGGTCAGTGGTTTCCAGCCATCAATTTGCTCCCGGGTGTAAATACCTGGTGTTAATGAATAACCTCTACCTACAATTGATATAGGTGCACCTTCGGTGATGATTAAACCAGCACCCGCTCTTTGCTCATAATACTTCGCCATTATTGTTGTTGGCACATCTCCCTCTTTTGTCCTTGAACGCGTCATTGGCGCCATGGCAATACGGTTGTTTACTTTGAAATTTCCAAACGCTAAAGGATGGAATAAGCTCTCTTTTAATTCTGTATTCTTCATATTTTTATTTTTTAAATGTTTTCTGTTTTGTTTTTACTACCATTGATTGCATACCAAACCAGATAGAATTCGCATGCAATAATTAAAAACCAGGTATATTGCCAGTTGAATACATCTGCCAAAATTCCCTGAGACCATGGAATGATAGCTCCCCCCAACATGCCTAACATTAATTTGCCTGAACCAATGGTGGTATATTGCCCCAGGTTTTTAATCGCCAGGTTAAAGATGACCGGCCACATAATAGAATGGCCAAAGCCTACGCATACCAGCCACCATACATTATCAAAAACGATAGCCATCAAAATGAATAGTGCTGAAATAAGGGCTGCATAGAATAATTGCTTTGATTCGGTAATGTTTTTAAAAAGACGGCAGGCAAATAATCGCACCAATAAGATACTTCCCCAATACAAAGCAATCATTAAAGGAATGGTTTCCATTTTCACTCCTACAACTGGTATAATGGTGTATTTCGTTACATCTAGAGCCTTGGCATACAAACTGATGTTGGCACCAATGGCCACTTCAGCTCCAATATACAGGAAGATGGCAATAACTCCGAATTTTAAATTCCTATACTTCCACACTCTTTTAACATCCTTATTTTTAGATGAAATCTTAGTTGCCTCTATACAGGGCAAATTCATTTTTGTGACTAAAAACGAAACCACCCCAATGACTAATGCCAGAATAGTAAAAGGAACAATGACCTGGTTGATGCTTATTTCGGCAGAGGAATTAAAAACCAGATAACTCAGAAAAAAAGGAGCGATAAAGGTTCCTACCGAATTAGCAGTGCTCCCCAAGGTAATTCGAGAAGCTGAAGTTGTATTTTTTACATCGCAACTTGACAAATAGGGGTTGATGACCACGTGTAAAAAGGCCATTGAAATACCCAATACGGCTGATGCCAGTAAAAAGATAATATAAGAACCGGGTATTGATGCGTTATCGGTCAAATGAATCGTGCCCATCTTTGGAGTTAACAAGGCTGAGATAATAATTAACACCAAAGAGCTGATTAGTATTCCTAATCCTGTGACCAATGTAAATTGATATCCACGTTTATTAATTAGTTTTCCCGACCACGAAGAGGCCAATGGAAAACCTATAAAGAACGCCAATACGATTGAGGTGGTTAGCGCATTTTGCATTGAAGCCGAATGCTCTAATAGTGATTTTTGGATGGGAATTTGAAACTGTTGGTTAACCACGGTTAAAAACCCAACGAAACAATACAAGCCAACCAAAATATAAAATGGCGATACCTTTTTTAATTGCTGCATAACAAGAATGGTTTTTCTTATGAGGGGAATAGATTCCTTTGATATTCTGTTAGTAAATTATTTGCAGCAAAAATACTCTGACTATTGTTATTATAAAAATAAGTTAATTCATACATTTGCATTATCATTATAATAGATAAATCTATGATGAATTTAGAGTGGCTCAGAACATTTAAAACGATATATGAGGAAGGGACCTTAACAGCTACGGCCAATAAATTATATATATCCCAACCGGGTGTAAGCTTGCATCTGGGTTCATTGGAAGCCTATATTGGTGAAAAGCTTTTTGATCGGGTATCAAAAAAGATGATTCCCACCGAAAAAGGCAAAATATTATATAACTCCATCAGTCCTTCGCTTAATGATTTAATGGGTGTTGAGCGGCAGTTTCAACGAACCATTCAATCAGAAATTCCTACCATCACCCTCGGAATGTGTTTTGAAACGTTTCAGATTACCCTTGAAAAACACATGCACAAGCTGGATTTTAACCTCGTCAATCGCTTTTCGGATTACAAACAATTATTATCTGAATTAGAGAAAGGCATTACGGATGTGGTTATTACACCCCATAAATCCGATACAAAAGGCATTGTTTACAAGCACATCATGACTGAAAAAATTAGTTTGATTGGAAGTAAGGACATTAATGCCCTGGAACTACAACTGATTATAAAAACGAAGGACAATAAAAAAATACTGGAATGGTTAATGGCCCAAAAATGGTATGGAGCATCTAGCGATAATGAACACTTTGTGCGATTCTGGCAGGCGAACTTTAATAAAAATCCTGATTTCAGACAAAACTATATAGTACCTAATTTCCTTTCAATTATCAGTAGTTTGAAACATGGGTCAGGAATCGCCATTGTACCTGATTTTCTGTGTTACGATGCTATTGCTAATAAAGAAATTCAACTCTTATGGCAGGGCAACCAAAAAATCACCAATCAAATCTATTTTGCCTATCGAAAAAACTCCATCTATGAAGAACAAATTGAACAATTACTTAAACTATTTAAACACCAGGCTTAATTGCCAAAATAATGGTGCGATGCCATTGATTGCTTAATTTTGTAATCGAATCTTTGTGATACTTGCAGGAATAAACAAAGCTCTAAATATGCAACACTTCAAAACTATAACAGATTACAGCAAGGCTATTGGAATTACCCCTCCTCAACATCCGCATTTTGATGTTCGCCGATTTGAAGAGAACAGTGATCGCATAAAAACCCAAATGCCACCCTTTCGTCACGAGTTTTATTTTATTGCTGTCAGAACGCATGGAGAAGGTAAGGTTAAATCGGGTCATAACCTGCAGTTTCCCGAGGGCGTTACGATTTATTTTAATACCCCGTTCCAAATTCAGTCGTGGGATATTAATATCGAATGGTCAGGTTATTACATTATCTTTTCACAGGATTTTTTAAGTTCATCGCACTATTTCGATCGGATTCTGGATGATTTTCCATTCTTGAAAATAGATGAATCGCAACCTTTTACAATTGAACCAAAGGATTTGCCCGAAGTCGTGAATATTTATGACAAGATTAAAGATGAATTCAGGAGCGAGAATGCTGATAAAATTAATCTTATAGGGGTGTACATTTTAGAATTACTTCATAAAATTAAACGCCTGTTGAATAACCAAGCCGATGAAAAGAGCCTTAATGAGCAAATCCACAAAGCCGATTTAAAACTGTTGTCTCGTTTTCAGGAGTTAATAAAGATGGGCTTCTGCTGCGAAACACAGCTGGAATCTAATGCCAAACCTCATTCACCATCTTATTATGCCGACACCTTAAGCATTCATCCCAACCATTTAAATGCAGTGGTTAAATCCATTACGGGGCATTCAGCCTTGCACCAAATTCATTCCTATATACTAAAATTAGCCAAAGCCGAGCTGGCGCAAACAAACATCAGTGCCAAAGAATTAGCCTATAAACTTCATTTTAGCTCACCAGTAAAATTCAGCGCCTTCTTTAAAAAATATACAGGTGTATCCCCTCTAGCCTATCGAAAGAACAACTAATACCGATTAGTTATTCCTTCGCATTTATCCCTGACATCCATTTATCGGCATTATAGCAGTTGCCTAACTTATTAAAATGATATAATCTTTGAAATAGGTAATACCTCCTTTGATATTGGAAATCTCATCCTGTAATTACAGTCTAATTTTGCATTATCAATTAACTGAAGCTTAGTGTTTCATAACAGATTATCAATTAATTACCAGCCTGATAATCTTAATTTGCATGTACAATAATTAAAATAGAAAATAATGCCAATCGTAAATTTTAAAGGTGCCGGTTTAAACGCCGAGCAAAAAAGAGACTTGATTCGAAGATTTACTCAGATCACCAGGGAAGTAACCCAGGCTCCCGATCAGTTTATAACTGTAATCATCGAAGAATATAGCGATGATAATATGGGTGTTGGTGGTAAGTCGGTTACTGAGATTAAAGAAGAACTTAAAAAGTAAAATCATGACAAAAGCAATAATAGTAGGCTCTACAGGAGTTATCGGATCAAAAGTAAAAGAAATACTAGAAGGACAGTACGAAGTAGTTACAGTGAACCGCAACAGCGGCGATTATAAATTAGATATGGCCGATTCAACGGCTGTAGAAAACATGTTTAAAGAAATTGGTGGTTTTGATGCTTTAATTACAACCAGTGGTTATGGTAAATGGGGAAGCATTGATGAGCACAGCATTCAGGATTTCCACGATGGCCTTAACAGCAAGTTAATGGGACAGGTAAACATGGTGATGATCGGTCGTAAATATGCTAACACAGGTGCCAGCTTTGCAGTGTCAACCGGTATATTGGCACAGCACCCGGTAGAAGGCGGATTATCTTTGGGTATGATTAATGCGGGTCTGGAAGCATTTGTCAGAGGTGCCGCATTGGAAATGAAAGACATGACCATTAACGCTATTAGTCCTTCATTTGCTAAAGAAACCATGGAATTAATGGGCATGGATTCATCAGCTGGTGTACCGGCCATCGAGTTCGCCAAACTATATAAGCAAGCCATTGAAGAAGGCAAATCAGGAGAAATTTACTACGCATCATAGTCCAATATTGTTCATCCTCGAACATGTTTGATATAGGAAGTGGGAAGTACACGTTTCCACTTCCTTCACTAGCTGATTGGTATAAGCAATAAAATTCCTTTGAGCATTTAAAAACTATTGTTAGCTAACAATTAAGGATGGTCGTTAATTAGCCATCTGAAAATGTAAAGTGCCAGATCCGATGTTTGCATGTAACTTGTAATTGACCTCTGAGAGAATTGATTTATTCATAAAAGCTCATTTCCTGTATATTTTTTACACTGGTGGTATTTTATTTTACAACGATGACACTGTAAACTATCTTTCTATTGTATTATTGTTGTTACAATAAATGAAATGATACCAAAATGAATAAGAACAGCTTTGCTTTATTGATTTTCACAGTTATGTTGGCGATAACATCTTGTGTTAATACTGAAAAACATCATGTACAAGGAGTAAGGTTTGATGAGCCCGAAGATCCACAACCCATCGTTTCAGAGCAAAACTGGAATGCCGTTCCAGGTGGGATTAATGTAACGTGGGGTAATAGTAACAAACGTTATCACAAAGAGTACATACCTCAAGTAACTCAAAACAATATTCATTTTCTAACAGGTTGGCGTAACGAACGATTAAATGCTCAAATGGTGGTTTGGAGCAAAGATTCGTTACTTGATTTAAATGTGGTGATTTCAGATTTGGAATCGCAGGATGGCACAATAGCAGCCTCAGCCGTTAAATCATTTTTTGTTAGAAATGTTATCGCCGATGAGTTTTTGGGTGGATGTGGTTATAAAACCAAAAAGCAAGAAACGGCTCATTTGGTAGCCGACTGTCTGGAAGAAGTTGAGGCTTATAATATGCGCGAGCAATCGGCACGTGGCATCTGGTTAACAGTGGATATACCCAAAGATGCTGTGCCAGGAAATTATTCTGCTGAAGTGGAGGTAAAAGCTAAAGGAGAGAACCCGAAATTGCTGAAATTGGAGCTTCAGGTTTCGAATCGTATTTTACCCGACCCCAAAGATTGGAAATACCAACTCGACATTTGGCAAAATCCCTTTGCCTCAGCACGTGTGCATAATGTTGAATTGTGGTCGGAGCAACATTGGCAAAGCATGAAACCCTCAATGAAAATGCTGGCCGATGCCGGGCAGAAATGTATAACGGCTAGTATTGTGCATAAACCATGGGGCGGACAGGCCTTGGATCATTATGAATCGATGGTGAAACATACACTCAAACAAGACGGCAGCTGGGATTACGATTATGCAATTTTTGACGATTGGGTGAACTATATGATGAATTTGGGCATCACCAGCCAAATTAATTGCTATTCGCTTATTCCATGGGGAAACCAATTGTGGTATTTCGATGAAGCTCTGGGGATAGATACGTTTATGGTGGCAGCACCCTCAACAGTTGAATTCGCAGAATACTGGAAACCATTTTTAGGTGATTTTAAACAGCACTTGCAGAATAAAGGATGGCTGGATATTACGACCATAAGCATGGATGAAAGGCCATTGGAGGATATGAAGGCCGCCATAAAATTGATAAATGAGCATTCGGGGATGAAGATTACCTCGGCAGCCAATTACGCGCCGGGAACTTCAGAACATGTGTATGATTTAAGCGTAGAATCACGTCATATTTTACCCGATGATGTATTGGCACAACGTAAAGCAAACGGACAAAAAACAACCTATTATGTATGTTGCAGTGCAACATACCCAAATAATTTTACTTTTTCGCCTCCTGCCGAAGGTGTGTGGCAGGCTTGGTATGCTTATGCTAAAAAACAAGATGGTTTCTTGCGATGGGCATATAACTGTTGGGTAGAAGATCCGATTCAAGATACCCGTTTTCGTACCTGGCCTGCTGGCGATACGTTCTTTATTTATCCGGGGCCAAAGTCGTCAATCCGATGGGAGAAATTACGCGAAGGAATTCAGGATTATGAGAAGGTATCCCTGTTGGTGAAGGAACTGGAAGAGGCATCAACACCTGAAGCTAGAAAGAAGCTTCAAAAAATAGAGAAGGTTCTGGCTGAATTCGAAATTGATAAAATTCCTGAAGAGGGGGCTGAAAAGGCAGTCTTAAAAGGGAAGGAACTTTTAGCTGACTAAAAAAACTACAATAGAAATAGTTTCTATATGTATTTAGAATAGCACTGAGGTTTAAGCATACAGGTGAGCCTCAGTGCTATATTAATTTCAGCAATTACGTGCCATGGATCGTTAAAGTAGTTAGCGTTCAAATTTATATTTCACTAATTCGTCTTCTGTCATCCAGTGCACATCATTATGTGGAGCCGCATAGATGGTGAAATAATAAAAATCCTCGGCCTCCTGTTGGCTCATTCCAATGCTTTTGTAGTAGGTATATAAGGTGTATGATTATCGTGTCCCTTGGGAAAATCAGTGGCATGTTTTTTACCATCCGACCAGGAATGAACTCCTAACTTTACATTCTTCTCCAAAGTACGTTTATTGCCTGCAAGGAAGAAATCCGTTCCACCGGAAGCAACCAAGCCTCCTTCCTTCAATGTGGTGTTGTAACCATTTTCATAAACATAGCTGCTAAGGCTAAGGTTAACATCGTCGTTTATAGAACCATCGCAGTTGATAATGTGTATATTCTTCACATTCGGATGAGCCTCTGCTACTTTCTTAAAATCATCAAAAGCTTTGCTATTGATTGTACCGTCTAAAGCAATCACATTGGCTTCTTCATTAAAACTAAACACGGTTAAACGTTCCAGTTTTGCAAACTCATCTTCGTCTTTCCCGCAAGATGAAATGATGGCAGCAAACAATAATGCAACTAATCCTAATCTAATTCTCATTTTTCTTGTTTTGTGTTAATAAAAAAAGCCCATACTTCGTCCTCTTAACAGAGTCTGAAGTATGAGCTTGTATATTTTACTCAAAGCTTCCTGTAACCTTTCCCGATTTCTTCTTCAGCGCTGGAAGGACTACATTTTAATAGAAACTTATACCAATATTAATCTTTTTGTACAAATTTAAATTATTCGGTTAAAAAAGCGAAAAATCCTAAGAAATATCTGATTGAGATACATTGTTTTTAAAATGTTACTAGATTCGTGATGTTGGAATGCAAATAACAATGATTCAAACCGTCTTTAACATACAAGAGCTATACCACTTAACCGGTTTTCATCACCAGCCCCTTTCGGATGAGTTTGATATCATTACCCATCAGGAAACTTATCCGACAACTAAGAAAATGGTGCCAGCTCATCGGAGAGATTTCTTTTCCATTATTTTTCTGGAAAGCCAACAAGAAGGTGAGATGCAAATTAATCAGGACAAACATGCGCGTCTTAACGACATACTGTTTTTCCAGGGGCCACAGCATGTATTTAGTTTTGTGCGGGGAGAGTCCATGAAAGGCTTCTTGCTATTTTTTAAGCCTGAGTTTTTGCTTCCATTAACGAATGATGTTATATCTGATTTTTCCTATTTCAGAAGTAGCGAAAACAACTTGTTTCAGCTTAATCAGCAAGACAAAAAAGACTTTATTGCCCTTTTCAAAGGTATTCAATCAGAAAAGCAACATCCCAGCGTCGTGAAAGCCTTGCTTCTTGCTTTGCTGGAAAAAGCAAAACTACTGCAACAAAAACATCAAACCATTGAGCAGGCCATACCTGGCGAATACCAGCTCGTCAACAACTTCAAGCGATTGGTTAACAATCATTTTATCGAAGAAAAGTCGGTAGAGTTTTATGCACAGCAGTTAAATCTAACAGCCAACTATCTGAATAATCGTATCAAAGCCCACACCGACAAAACAGCCAAAGAACACATTGCTAACCGCACCTTGATGCAAGCTAAAAACATGCTGCTCTATACCGAGTTTGACATTGCCGAAATCAGCTTCCGGCTTAACTTCTCTGAACCATCCTATTTTGGCAAGTTCTTTAAAAAGCATACCCAACAAACACCCAAAGCTTTTCGTCAGAATCGCTAATTATTACCATTTTTCCCTTTTTTAGTATTACCACCTCACTATTGGCGCGAGCTACTTTTGTATTGTCATTATTTAAAATCAATTGCAATGAGTAACAAAGTAGCTTTAATAACAGGCGCTAACCAGGGATTAGGATTGGGCTTAGTTAAAAAACTAAACGAACGATACGACAAGGGTGATGTCATTTATTTAGGTGTTCGACGTCCAGAAGCCGGTAAGGAAGCCATCAAGACTATTGAAAAAGTCAATGCCCACCTTGAAGTTGTTTACATGGATGTGAGTAATGAAGAAACCATTGTAGCAATAAAAAATACCATTCAGGAGAAACATGACGGTATCGACTTAGTTATCTCAAATGCTGCAGCACGCATATCTCCAGATACACCCAATAAAGAGCAGGTTGAGAATTTTATCCAAACCAATAATATGGGCACTTATTATATGTTGAAGCATTTCCAGCCACTAATAACTACTAATGGAAAACTAATTGTTGTAGCCAGTGCCTTTGGTTCTTTAATGCATCTCAACTCTAATCTTCATAACTTATTCGATATCGGAACCAACTCGTTGGAAGATATTAATGCCACGATGCAAAACTATGTGGGAGATGTAAAAGCAGAAAGAGAAGATGAAAAAGGCTGGCCTGAATGGATTAATATTCCTTCAAAAATAGGCCAGGTTGCCATGGTCAAAATTGCAGCTAAAGAATCCAATAAAAGTATCTTTTCTGTTTGTCCAGGCCTGGTTGATACCGATGCTTCACGTCCTTTCTTTGACAATATGCACGAGGCTCAATCACCCTATGAAGCTGCCGGGCACATTATTGAATTAATAGATAAACCAACTGCTGAACTATCAGGAAAGCTCATTCAGTTTGGCAAGGAATTACCATGGAATTAAATAGTTAGATACAAGATTTAAGACAATAGATGCAAGACATTAATTTTTGAATATTATTAAAATCAATTGTTCGCTAAGGTTTCGCATTCCATTGATAGCCAATCAACTATTAAGATGTACCAGAGATTTGTATTTAATAGTTTATAAACGGCATGTAATTCAGTCTTACGTCTATGGTCTAATTATCTATTTATAACGAAACAATAAAAACAAAATATCATGAAAGCAATTCAAATTACAAAAAACGGCGGAGCCGAAGTATTGGAATACAAAGATGTACAAATGCCTGTTCCTTCGCATGGACAAGTGTTGGTAAAAATACACGCTGCTCCGGTTAACTTTATCGATACCATTTTACGAGAAGGTAACATGCCTTCGGGGATGATGCCTGAGTTGCCCTTTGTACCTGGTGTTGAAGGTACCGGTGTTATTGAAGATGCCAATTGTACTCATCTTAACAAAGGCGATAAAGTGGCATTTCTTGGTGTGATTGGTTCATCAGCATACGCTGAATATGCTCTGGTGGATGCCGATAAACTGGTGGTATTAAGCAAAGATGCCAACCTACAGGAAGCCGCCGTCTTACCGGTCAATTATTTTACCGCATACCATATGCTCAAGAATGTGGCCAGGGTTGAAAAGGGAAAAACGGCCTTGGTTTATGCTGCCTCCGGTGGAGTAGGAACCGCCTTGATTCAAATTGCCAAATTGCTGGAGCTTAGAATTGTGGCATTGGAACGCCGTGATGAAAAAGTGAAGAATGCCTTGCAGATGGGCGCTGATCATGCCTTTAATACTACTGATGAAAACTGGAAGGAACAAGTAATAGAAGCAGTGGGTGAAAACGCCATTAACTATGTTTTTAATCCGGTGGCAGGTGATAGTATCAAAAACGATCTGGAATTATTGGCTCCGCTGGGGCATGTTGTAGTGTTCGGCTTTTTGGGAGGAATGGGCGAATTCAACCTGATGCAGGAAATGATGAATAACTTCAGTAAAGCGCCAACGCTTTCTTTTTCGGAGTTATATGCCACTTTTTTTAACAACTACACTTTGGTTGATAAAGGTTTAAAAGAACTTTACCAATGGCTGGATGAAGGCCAAATAAAACCTGTATTCGAAACCATGCCGTTAAGTGAGGCCAGGGCTGCACACGAGAAATTACAGAAGGGATTGGTTAAAGGAAAACTATTGTTAATTGCAGAAGAAAATAAATAAACCTAACTAACAGAACGTTAGGGTGATTTGCAAGGGTAACTCAAAGCCTTTTTCTTCCTTCTTAAATCTTTCATCTTAAAGCAAAATAGAATGCAAACCATATTAATTACCGGTGCTACTGACGGATTAGGAAAAGCAGTAGCCTTAGAACTGGCCAAAGAAGGACACTGCTTGTTACTACATGGCCGAAACCCTCAAAGAGGCAAAGCCATAATGGAACAAATTGCCAATGAAACTGGGAATAAAAATCTGAAATATTACAATGCTGATTTTGCAGAATTGGCACAGATTGAAAAGCTGGCCCAACAAATTCTTGACAATGAATCACGCCTGGACGTTTTGATAAACAATGCCGGATTGGGCATTGAATCTGGTAAACGCATGAGTGAAGACGGCAATGAAATGTTGTGGCAGGTCAACTATTTGGGTACTTATATGCTAACACGCTTATTACGTCCTCTTTTGAAACAATCGGCGCCAGCGCGCATTGTGCAAGTGGCTTCGGCTGGTCAGGCACCACTTAACTTTGATGATATTAACCAGAAAAACGGATGGACTGGCATTCAGGCATACTGCCAATCCAAGCTGGCGCAAATTATGCTGGCTATTGAGTTAGGCGATGACTATGCCAAAGATGGCATTACTGTTAATGCCTTGCATCCGGCCAGTATGATGCCAACCAAAATTGTACAATTCCCCATGGACACGATTCCCGATGGTGTGAGCTCTGTGGTGAAGCTGGCTGTCAATAAAAGCGTAGCCGATACCACCGGTAAATATTTCTTTAAAAAGACGCAGGAAAGAGCTGATTCCATGGCTTATGATAGCGATGCCAGAAAACGACTAATGGAGTTATCCTTTGAGATGACTGGTGTGTAAATTATAAATTTGAAGAGAGTAGCTTATGTCTTAATAAGCTACCTCTCTTTATCTCTATTTTTGCTTTTTAAGCCACTCCAGCCTGCGTAAATCGGGCAGATGTTTTACTTTAAACGCTTCAAAAGTCGCTTTAAAACCATCACCATCCGGACTGGCAGCCATCATACCCACCATTACAGGCTTATGCTGAGCCAGGTAAACCTGGTTACTCAATTTATAATCTTTTCCATCCAACGAATAATAAATCTCAACGGCATCTTTACGTCTAATGGCCTTAATCCATACTGCCTTAGGTTTTTCATCAAGCTGTATAACGCTCCAACTGCTGTGCTGATCGGTTACAACAGTGCTAAAATTATAGATGCCATCAACGTATTCGATACCGGTTTTAACCCAATGTTCTTCATCAATGCGAAGCATTAATCCCATCTGGTCGTATTTACTTTTGTATTCTCCTTGTATCTTAACTGAAACTTCAAATTCACCACCCCTTGTTGTGTAGTAAAAAGGGCCATCATCCACAATAAAGTCATGATAAGTAACTCGCCAATAGTCTGATTGAGGAGTAACATACATACTTAAATTTCCATCCTTTACTTCCCACTTTTCAGGTTCATTCATCCATTGCATCGTTTCTATCTTTTGTCCATTAACAAATAGTGATGTAAGTAAGCACGTAAACAGCAAAAATTTAGTTTTCATATATCCAGCTTTTTATTAAAATTACAATTCAATGCAAAATTGAACCAATCGTTTAGGTTTGGCAATACTGAAAAATAACCATATTGAATAGTGAAAAACATAGTAAAGAAATTAGAAGGGAAGTTACTGGCTGAATCACTGCATCTTGACAAGTCAGCTAGCAAGGAACTCAAAGCGTGTTTATTGCAGGTTCAGGATTTTGTCAATGTAGATGGTTCCTTAAGCGTATTGTCAGATCTTAACCAGAATACCAGCTACATTTTTGTAGGAACATTTGGGCATTTTTTGGGCATGGATACTCCAAATACTTTATCGGTTGATTCGATTTGGGAAGACGACATCTACCAGCGTATTCATCCGGATGATTTATTGGACAGACATCTGCTGGAATTAGAGTTCTATAATTTTTTAAAACAACAGGCTGCTGAAGAACGATTAAACTTTGAAACAAACTGTAAAATCCGGGCTTTAAACGTTAATGGAGAGTATCATTACATAAAACACCGCACCACATTTTTAAGAATGGATAAGAAAGGTGAGTTGTGGTTAAGCTTATGTATTTACGAATATACTTTTGATACACTGCCTCAAGTAGGTATTGAGGGAATAATTGTAAATAAAGTGACCGGTGAATGTAAAAAGGTTAATAGCTTTGAGCACTGTTCGATGTTGTTAACAAGTCGTGAACATGATGTCTTGCTTCAGGTAAGCAAGGGTTTGTTAAGCAAAGAGATTGCAAGCCGGCTCAAGATCAGTTTAAATACAGTTAATCGGCACCGCCAGAATATCCTTGAGAAATTAAAAGTTAATAACTCAATTGAAGCTGTTCGCGTTGCAAACGCTTTGGGCTTATTAAAGTAATATAGTCGAAACCTTCTGCAGATTAAAAAGTTGTTATATTTGTATGTGCAACATTTTAAAACCATAACAGACTATTGCAAAGCCATTGGGATATCTTCACCTAAGCATCCCCATTTCGATATACGAAAGTTTGAAGATAATATGGGTCAGGTGATCTCTAAAATGCCTCCTTTTCGTCACGAGTTTTATTCCATCGCTATAAAGGCGGATGGCGGAGGAAAAGCCATAACAGGTCACCACACCGAATTTCCGGAGGGTGTAACCATATTTTTTAACTCTCCTTTTCAGATTCTATCATGGGATATACTGCCCAACTGGTCGGGTTACTATTTGATGATATCGCAAGACTTTCTGGCTTCTTCGCACCATTTTACACAATTATTGGAGGACTTTCCTTTTCTAAAGATTGATGAGTCCATTCCTTTTGAAATTAGTGAGAGAGACCTGCCTGATATTTTGAATATCTATGAACGTATTTATGGTGAATATCATAGCAATAACGAAGACAAATTTGGCTTTATACAGGCCTATATTTTAGTGTTGCTTAATCAGGTGAAGCGTTTATTTAACCAACAAGTTGACACAAAAAAAGCTGAAGCTCAGATACGAACAGCCGATCTTAAGCTATTATCACGCTTTCAGAAATTAATCAAAACCCGGTTTTATCCCGAAGCGAAACTGGAAACCTTTGCCAACCTGCATTCGCCTTCGTATTATGCACAATTATTGAGTATACACCCGAATCATTTAAACGCTGTAGTTAAATCCATCACTGGTAAAACGGCCCTTAATCACATCCATAATCACATTCTTAAGCTAGCTAAATCGGAGTTGATTCAAACCAATAGTAGCATTAAGGAAATTGCCTATACCCTGCATTTTGAATCGCCCAATAATTTTAGTGCTTTCTTTAAAAAACATACAGGTTTAACACCACTTGGTTATCGTAACCAAAAATAAAAAGGCAGTTGATACGATCAACTGCCCAGTGCTCTTTTAATCTTACAACTCAAGAATTTCTCCATCGGCTGGAATTACAATTTGCACACCTGCCTTTTCTGCTTCATTTTTCAAAGCTTCACGCGTTACTGTGCAATGATCCAATGCTTCCATGTGTACAGCAATAACTTTGGCATTAGGTGCAAGCTTAGCTACCTGAACAGTTGCATCAGCATCCATTAATATGGTATGAGTACCCATAAACTTAGCACCGCCAGAGTTGGTAATGATGATATCGGGTTGATAAGTGGCAATGGTATTTCGAATATCATCGTCTAACAAACAGTCTCCAACAATGTAAATACTTGGGTAATTCTTTGCCTGAAGAATATAACCGGAAACTGTTCCTAAGGTCTCAAACAACTCATCAGGACCATGTTTGCCGTTGGTACGAATAATAGAAATTCCATCGTACATTTCTTTATCATTTATGAGGCTGACGTTTTTAAATGGCATTTGACTTAAAGGTTCTTTATCTGCAATTTGTGCAAAAAACGGTATGTCCTTTGGCAAAGCCTCCACAGCTGCAGGATCCAAATGATCGGGGTGCACATGGGTTAACAATACGGCATCAACTCCATTAACTACCTCATCAACAGATACAGGCATATCAATTGTTGGATTTAAGTTTTTATCCGGCACCACAAATGACATAAAACTCTGCTTGGGCGATAACATCGGATCAAGCAATAATGTCTTACCACCATAGTTCAACTTAAGTGTTGCGTTTCTGATTAACTGAATGTTTACCTTTTCCATGTCGTTTTGTTTATGCGTTGTACAATTGCTTAAAGCAATTATTGTAACAATCGCGAATACTACTTTCTTCATTGTTAACTATTGTTTACAATGCAAAATTCAGTATATCAGCCTATAATTAAGCTACCATCTTCTGGTTATAAACTACCATTTTGATAATTGATTCTGTAATCGGATGGTGTTATGCCCATTTGCATTTTGAAGAAACGGGAAAAATGATTGGATTCTGAGAAACTAAAATCTTGCGATAACTGATCGATGCTCTTGTTCGAATAAATCAGTTCCATCTTAATTTCATGAATCAAACGCGACTTAAGAAATTCTGATGTAGTTTGATTGAATTGCTTTTTTACCACCTTATTGAGAGTAATTCGACTCACCTTCATCATATCGGCATAATCGTCCACACGTTGTTTGCTTCGAATATTAGTTTCTGCCAGTTTACGAAACTGGAAAGCCAGGTTTTCTGTCATATCCGATACTGAAATTTCATACTCACCTGCATAAGTTCGGTTGAGTTTTGCCAGCAGGTAATAAAGTATGGAACGAATCAGATGTACGCTATCGCTTTGAGGCTTTACTAATTCACTCTTAATTTCCTGCAATTGACTGGCAAATTGCAGCTTTGCTTCCATATCTATTTGCAGCAACAAGGGAAACTCTGTTTGATAAAAGTAGAGCAAACGATAGGTGAAATATTGATCGGAGAAAAAGGCATTTAAAAAATCCTCCTGAAAAACTAAAAAGGTGGCTTCCAAACTAGCCGGATCTGTATCCCATTTATACTTCTGATTTTGAGAAATAAACAGCACCTGATTATCTCTAAGGTCAATGGATTGGTCATTTAATAACAAACTCCCATCACCTCGATGCACAAAAACAATTTGAAAGAAATCAGCAGTTTGCAGATCACAGGAAAAAGGTTCATGATTTGAAGCATCAACATTAATAACATTCAATAGAAAATCAACTCCGCAAAGCGTTTTATTAAATTTTATATGCTTCATCATTTATGTTTTTGATCTAACAAATATAACTGCTTCCGTTGGTTCAATGGGCCTGAAATACGTATTCTTTGAAATTCATACTAATTGCTTTGAAATGCTAAATCCCATCTATTTCCAGCCTTGTAATTTTGCATTGTAGAGTGTTAATGACAATTATTTAATTGTATATACAAACGAAAACAAAATATAATGGAACAACAAGTTTGGTTTATTACAGGGGCTTCTTCTGGTTTTGGTAAAGAAATAGCAAGGTATGGCATTCAACAAGGCCATAAGGTAGTCGTTACTGCCAGGCGAATGGAGATTCTGAAAGCGATTAAGGAGGAAGCTCCGGAGCAGGTTTTACCAGTTCAGATGAATGTAACCGATGGACTACAAGTTGAACGCGCTGTTGAAGAAGCTATAAGGAGTTTTGGAAAGGTTGATGTGCTTTATAATAATGCTGGTTTTGGCATGGTAGGCGCATTGGAAGAAACTTCAGAAGAAGACTTAAGGGCTCAGTTCGAAACTAATTTTTTTGGTGCAGTAAAAGTCATTCAGGCATTCTTGCCGTATTTCCGCAGCCAAAGAAGTGGAGCCATTGTTAACATTAGCAGCAGTGTTGGTCAGTTCTCAATGCCTGGTTTTGGTCCTTATTCAGCCTCTAAATTTGCCTTAGAAGGTATTTCTGAAGCATTGGCCGGCGAAATGGCATCTTATGGAGTTAAAGTATTAATTGCCGAACCGGGGGCATTCCATACTGGCTTTGCCGGTAGTGCCTTTAAACATACAGCCGCCATGGACGCATACAAAGAAACAGTAGGTGGTGTGAGAGAATTTGTTAATAATGCAGCAGAACAAGGCTTGGGAAGTAATCCGGCTAAGTTGCCGGCCGCTATCTATAAAGCACTTCAAGCCGATGAAATGCCTTTGAGGCTGCAATTGGGCGGAGATGCCATAGATGCTATCCGAACTCACTCAACAAAATTACTGGATGATATGCTAAAATGGGAAGAAGTATCCAGGGATGTCAATTTTGACTAAGCTAAACTATACACCCCATCAAGAAAGGAAGAAATTTATCACATTATTATAAATCAATCACAAAGGGAAACTTGATTGAACACGCATTCAAACGGGGAGACTTGATTGGGTTTGACTACACAAAGAACGATTAATTAACCTGTTTGTAATGTGTGCCCTTTGAAAAAACTATTAGTTATGAAAAGCTATTTATGGATTTTATTAGCTGTATTGTTTATGTCCTGTTCAGGCGATAATGATGAGCTTATTCCGGAAGAGGAGACTGAGATTGAAACGACTGAAGAAAATGAGGAAGAAAACATTCCAACAGCAATTTTAGCTTACCAAACTGGTGCCAACAGTAAAAATATTAACACTTATATGGCAGCTTTTGGTGATGAAATAACAATTCTGGACGTGAGTCGTGAGATATCAGGACGCGACAATGTGCGAGCCTGGGCTTTAAGGGAAGTAATCCCCAGTGGACAAACTTTTAAACATCGCCGAATTCTGGAGCAAAGTGAAGGCTATGCAAAAACGGAAGTTAATTGGTTAAGCTGGGTGGCGCATTACCATTACTGGTGGGATGAAGATGGAAAAATAACGCGCATGTCCCTACAATATGCCAATTAAGCAATCGTAAACTACAATATACCTGAATAATAAACAGGATTACATAAACAAAAACAAAAAGCTATGAAACGATACATATGGATTTTATCCGCCATTCTATTTATGTCATGTGCAGGTGTTAATGATGAGATAGAAACAGATGAAGAAACTGAAATAGAAATTAATGAAGATCAGGATAATATGGATAAAGGAGTAAAAATATACTTCGATGCAGTTGAAAAGGCTGATTTAGATGCCTCGACCGGTGGATTTTCCAGTAACATCAATGTAAATATTGCCGGAATGGTTTTTAATGGAACTGATGAAGTTCGCCGCTTTATTCAAAGAGATGTTATTGGTGGCACTTACACCATTCAGAAAGTATTTAATGAGGGAAAGGAACAGGTTGTGCATTGTTTATTTCAGCCTAAAGGATGGAGCAATCCCGAGCCTCCTATTGAATACCGTTTTACTTCTGAAAATGACAAAGTTGTCAAATGGACAGGTAAATATCGCTAATTGTTACAAGCCCTTTAACTGCAATTCAGATCTCATAATTAGCACAAATCACTCAGACCAGCACAAATAACAATACACATTAAATAAATCAAGACAAACAAATTAGATCAAATGGAAAGAAAATATAAGCATTTAGATAAATTATCAGAAGCACTAGATAACAAGCAATTAAACAAAGTGCTGGAATTTTTAACAGACGATTGTATCCTAAAGGCTGGTAACGGCGAGCCAGTTATGGGTAAGGATAACATTGCCAATACTTTTGAAAGCTTTTTTCCGGCCGTTAAATCAATCGCACATGATGTAAAAGATATCTTCGAATCAGGTAATTCATTGGTACACCGGGGAACCGTTACTTACACGCGTTTGGATGGTTCACAATTAACCGTTCCATTCTGTGATGTATTTAAAATGGAAGGAACACTCATTAGTGAGTATTATATCTACATCGATTGGTCGGAATTGTTTTAACAAACAAGCTCTTATTCTCAAACAAGAATCATTAAACAACAACTTCTTTGAAATTTATACTTCTTGCTTTGAAATGGAAAAGCAATTAGGTAAAGATCTACTTAAATTTGTAATGTAATTAAAAACCAATGAGATATGAGAACATTAGCAATCGCACTTTTTAGCATTATTTCATTAAGTATAAATGCACAGCATATGGAAAACATCAACCAAGTAGTATCGGAATTATTCGTCGCAACAGATGAGCGCGATTGGGATAAAGTAGAAGCAATTTTTGCCGATGAAGTAGAGCTTGACTACTCAAGCATGAACGGCAATCCGGCTGTGGTTTTATCGCCGAAGCAAATTACGGATGCATGGAAAACCCTTTTACCAGGATTTACCACAACACACCATCAACTGGGTAATTTTATTACAACGGTAAATGGCTCAAAAGCCGATGTTTATTGCTACGGAACAGCTACTCATTATCTGGAGCATGAGGAAGGAAACATATGGACCGTGGTAGGTTCATACAACATTGAACTAATAAAAGATGGTAACACATGGCATATTAGTAAAATGAAGCTTAACTACAAGTATCAGGATGGTAATACAAAGTTACCAGGTGTTGCCATGGAAAATGTAAAAAAATAAAGCCATGAGAAAAGTATTATCAGTTTTAGCGGTAGCATTGGTTGCGCTGACGGCTTGTCACACAGAATACAAAAAAGAAGTTGAAACCTTGAAAAAAGAACTTTCAATGAAAAGTCAGATAGCAGAGCAGAACAAAAACAATACCCTCGCTTTTTTTAAGGCATTAGAGGCTGAGAATGTTGAATCCATCGTTGAATTATTCGATGATAATGCCAAACATATCAACCCATATAACGCAGGCATTTTCCCTGCCGGTGCCGAGGGTAAAGACGGCATTCGAGCCTATTGGACCCCGGTTTTTCCAAATTTTGACGGAATGACATTCGACATCCAGGAAATATACGCCATGGAAGATCCAAATATGGTTTTCGTTAAATACAAGGGCGACATTAAGCTTAAGAACAATGCCGGAGTTTACAGTAATGATTATTACTCAACATTTAAATTTAACAAAGAAGGAAAAATAACCGAGTATGTCGAAATCTTCAATCCTATTACTGCTGCCAAAGGTTTCGGATTAATCGATAAAATTAAATAGTCATGAGAAAATTATTAGTTGCCATAGCTATGTTGGTAAGTATATCAGTGATAGCTCAAAAAAACAAAACAATGGAAAAAGTTAATTTTAAAAGTAACGGTGTTAAACTGACAGGTGAAATATTTTATCCTGAAAATTATAATAAAAGTGAGAAATATCCTGCCATTATAGTAACAGGAGCATGGACAACGGTTAAAGAACAAATGCCAACACTTTATGCCAAGGAACTGTCTAAAAAAGGATTTATCACATTGGTGTTTGACTTTAGTGGCTGGGGCGAATCAAAAGGAGATGAGCGTTATTTAGAAGACCCTGAGCGCAAAACAGCCGACATTGTTGCAGCAGCAGAGTATATGAAATCCCGCTCTGATGTGGCGCCAAAACAATTGGGTGGACTAGGTGTATGTGCCAGTTCGGGCTACATGGTTAAAGCGTATGCTGAAAATGCGCTTAACTCAGTGGCTCTGGTAGCACCATGGTTACATAATGAGGCCATTGCAACACCTGTTTACGGAGGAGAGGAATCGGTTAAGAACCTGATTGCAATGGGTGATAAGGCTCAGAAAGAATACGAAGCCACAGGAAAACTACAGGTCATTACTGCAGCCAGTACTTCCGATGAAAATTCACTGATGTATCAGGCACCCTATTATACCGAAGAAGATCGTGGTTTAATTGCAGCTTACGACAATAAATTCAATGTTGCTTCCTGGAGACCATGGCTAACTTTTGATGCCATTCAGTATGCCGATAAAATCCCTGGAAAAGTATTATTTGTAGAATCAGAATCAATGGCATTGCCTCAGGGAAGTACCGCTTTTAAAGCAATTGCAGGTGATATGGTTGAGTCAGTTAACTTACCCGAAGTAACTCAGTTTGACTTTTATGACCAGGCAGAGCCTGTTGAGAAATCAGTAAACAGCGTAGCTGAATTTATGACTAGGGAATTGAAGTAAATCTTTAGTAAAACTATAAAGCTGCCCACCAAAAAGATTCTTCTTAAAGGTGGGCAGTTTTAATAATCAACGAGTAAAACCTCTAAAACACAAGGAATGGTGGAGACAATAAATTTTAAAAGTGAAGGATTAAAGCTTGTTGGTAACCTATATTACCCGGATAACTATAAAAAAGGCGAAACATATCCAACAATCGTTGTATCGGGAAGCTGGACCACTGTTAAAGAACAAATGGCCGGATTATATGCGGAACGTTTTGCCAAACAGGGTTTTGTTACGCTGGCTTTTGACTTTAGAAATTACGGTGAAAGTGAAGGAGAACCGCGCTTCTGGGAAAATCCAGGCATGAAAGTAGAAGACATCAAAAATGCCTTGACTTACCTGGAAACGTTACCAGAGGTGGATAATGCCAAAATAGGCTCTTTCGCAGTGTGTGCCGGATCAATGTATACTTTAATGGCAGCTGCCGAAGATAATAGAATCAAAGCAGTGGCGACAGCCGCATCGTGGTTGCAAGATGCCGAAGCTGTAAAGTTATTCTATGGAGGAGCCGAAGGTGTTAACGAAAAAATTGCCGCTGCCCGCAAAGCTAAAGAAGCCTTTGCAAAAGACGGAGTGGTGGAATACATCGAAACCATTTCAACATCAAATCCTGATGCCGCTATGTATGGGCCTTATGATTATTATCTAAACCCCGAACGTGGAGGTATTAAAGAATGGAGTAAGGATAAATTTGCCGTCATGAGTTGGGAAGATTGGCTAACTTTAGATCCAATGCCATTTGCTGACAAACTAAATGCGGCAACATTAATGATCCATTCCCACGGATGCGTATTGCCACAATATACCAAGAACTTCTTTGAGAAAATTGCAACGGATGACAAACAACTGGAATGGGTAGAAACTGAGCTGGATTCTCCAATGCAACAATTCAATTTCTACGATCAGGAGGCAGAGGTGAGCCTGGCAGTTGAATTAGCTACGCAGTGGTTTAAGGCAAAGTTATAAATCGGGGTCGATTTATCGATGAGATTAACATTGAGAGAATCCTCATATTAATTAAATACACACCATGGAACAACGCATTGTATTGGTTACCGGATCCAACAGAGGTATAGGATTGGCTACCGTAAAAGAATTACTGATTAAGGGTTATAAAGTTATTTTAACGGCCCGAAAAGCGGCAGATGGATTACGCGCCCAATCCAAACTTCAGGAGTTTGGCGATGTTTATTTCCACACCTTAGATGTGGCTGATCCGGATAGCGTGGAGCAAATTAAAGCCTATGTTGAGAAAGAGTTTGGTCGACTGGATATACTTATCAACAATGCGGGTATTAATTACGACAGCTGGCACACCGCCTCAAATGCTGATTTGAATGAGGTAGAAGAAACCTTCCGAACCAATTTAATAGGAGCCTGGCGAATGGCTCAAACATTTTTGCCAATGATGGTAAAGCAGAAATATGGTCGTATTGTGAACGTTTCAAGTGGTGCCGGCTCTTTTAACGAGATGGGAGGAGGAACGCCGGGTTACAGCATCTCCAAAGCTTCATTAAACGCACTTACCATTAAACTGGCTGTCGATGTTAAAGGCAAAAACATACTGGTTAATGCCGTTTGCCCCGGTTGGGTAAGAACCGATATGGGAGGTTTGGCTGCACCTCGTAGTCCGAAAAAAGGGGCAGAGACAATTATTTGGGCCGCCGAATTACCGGATAAAAGTTTTACGGGTAAATTCTTCCGCGATATGAAAGAGATTCATTGGTAATATTCAGCTTATACCTAAAAAGGCTTTCTTTTATTTTTATTGCAGTAAATTGCACAGAAAAGTAAACGAATGAGTTCTCAGTCTGATTTTGTTTTATATCCTCCGTGTGGCATTAATTGCGCCGAATGCCCCAATTTCAAGCGGACAAAAAATAAATGCCCGGGGTTCGACGCAGGCTGTAAAAAGCGGAAATGTAAGGGCATTTATGTGTGTTGCATCGAAAAAAGAGGATTGCAGCACTGCCATCAATGCCCAATATATCCATGTAGTCGCTTTAAAAAGTTTGCAAGCACCTGGTTAAAATATGGACAAGATTTGTATCTAAATCAGAAAGAAATTAAAAAGCAATCGATGTAACAAAGTGAAGTGATCAGTCATACACCTCATCTTCCAGAACTTGTTCACTTAAATATTCTTCGCCACAATAATATCGCGCTTAATAGACTTATCCACCATGTGCTCGAAGCCATCATAAGCATCTCCACTCATCACTTTTAATCCTTGTTCTTCAAAAAGAGCAGCTAACTTATGTTTTGGGGCAACAAAGCTATTCCAGGCCAAAACAATTGTTCCTCCTTTTTTTAGCACAGCTTTCCAGGCAGGCAGGCAGGTTTTAATCAGCTCCGAGGGATTACGTGTACCGGTACTGCTTTTATTAGCTCCGGTATTACCATGTGCAATACCATAAGGCAAATCACCTACAATCAGATGAACGCTATTCTTCTTAAAGTATTTATCAGCATCCTGTGAGTTGCCATTAACCAACCCCAGCTTCTTACGTTCTTCTTTTGCTTTAAAAGCTTCTTTATTCTTGGCGTATTCAAACTCGTGCATGTAGATGGCTTCTGATTTGTTTTTGCCATAAACCATGCGTTTATCTGCCAGGAATTTGCATCTTTCGTTTTGCAGGTATTTCTTAAAAAAGATTTGATTTTCGTGTACCGATTTATGCTCAATCTCTATTCCTAAAGCATTAAAACCATATACAGTAGCTTCGTTTAAAGTAGTACCTCTTCCGGCCACCGGATCAAGCAAAGTGATATTATCATCATAGCTGAAATCACTAGCCAACAATGCCACATTAACCATCATCTTGGTAAATAATTCGTTTGTTTTGCCGGCATATTTCTGAATGGTACTAATCTTTCCATCTAAATATTCGTAGGTTTCCATTGGAATAGGTACAAGACCATCCTCAGCATAAATACCAAACTGGTTAAAAATGGCAAACGTAAAGGATAGGCGGGATAGGATCCCCACATCCTTAGGGCTTAACTCATCTTCAATTTTAAGTGCAATGTAGCGCACGCCTGCCACATTCACCACTTCAACCGCTTTACAAGGAACACTCAATCGCTTACTAGCAATGCTTACTTCTGATACAGCCAGTTGAGCTGCCTCTTTATAATAGACCCGGTTATGTCCCGGATTTTGCAAAATCAAATACATGGTACAAAGATACGCAGCTCTTCAGAATATTCGAAACTTGTTTATTAAGTGATTAAAATAACTTTACAAAGGCGTTATAATTCTTTTTGAGTGTATAGCATAATCACTATTTTTATCACTCTAACTTAATTTATATTGCTATGAGGTCAATGATTTTACTGTTATCGCTTTTGCTTTCATTACAATGTTATTCGCAAGAAACGCCTGATGGCATGTTACTGATTAAAGGTGGGGAATTTGTGATGGGGAAAGACACCAAAGACAATGCAAGCATTTACAGTCCGGCACATAAGGTTAAGTTAGATTCGTTCTATATCGATCGGTATGAAGTAACCAATAAGCAATACCTGGAATTTTGCAAGGCAACTGATCATCGCCTTCCTGAATTTTGGAATACGGATGTTTTTAAGAGTGGCGAGAGTTATCCTGACTATCCGGTAGTTGGGGTTTCGTATGGTGATGCTTTAGCATACGCCAAGTGGGCAGGTAAGCGATTGCCCACAGAGGCGGAGTGGGAATATGCCGCTCGTGGTGGTTTAAAAAACAAAGAATATCCCAATGGCAATAAATGGGAATACGAGAAAGACAAAACAAAAAAATCGGGTTGGGTTAACCTGATTCACCCGGTTGGCAAGCATGGTGCTGCCAATAGTTTTGGTCTTTTTGATATGAGTGGTAACGTATGGGAGTGGGTTAAAGACAAGTATTCTCCCAATTATTACAAAGAAAGCTCCTACAACAATCCATCAGGACCAGAGACTGGAACCGGACGCGTATTAAGGGGTGGTAGCTGGCACTCAGGCCCCATGTGTAAGCGCGTTTATTACCGTAAAGGCCTTAGCCCGGGTTGGTGCGATTTTGCAGTTGGCTTTCGATGTGTAAAAGATTTATAGGTTCAAATAATAATGTTCAGTTATATGTAATTACAACTGACAGAATTGATTTGTGGTAGCGTTAAAATGGCGAATCTCCACCAAACACATCTCTTCTGTCCAAATAATCAGGTTCCTGATAAGATGGACTATCGTTCAAATTGCTTGGAAAAATACCTTCTTCATTAAAGCTTTGCTGCTCCTGTGCAGCTCCCCAAGGGTCATTAGGGTCAGGCAGGCCAGACATCAAAACAAGAGAAAACTCCTTATCGATGTAAACAAGCTCTATTTTAGGTTTATTGTAAATTCTTCTTTTCATTACACCATCTCCCAAAAGACTAATTGACCTCACTCACCTGAACCTTAAACACTTCTATTTCTTCACCATCAGCAAACTCAAGTTTTACCAGATAGATACCAATCGGCAGTGCTCCCAAGTTATGCAGTCCTTCGTTCAGCTTAGATAGCATCTTAAGTGGACTACCCATTACATCATAAATCACCCCGGATTTAATGCCGGACCCAGCCGGTACTTTTACCAATAAATGACCTCCTTGTACAAAACAATTAATGCTATTTACTTTAGAATAATGAATTTCAGTACTTACATTTTCTTCGAACTCAAGAAGGAAACGTTCTTCATCAATACCCGCATTTTCTACTTCAAATTCATATACATCATCAGAATCTAACACAAGAGATTCATTTTTATAAGTATCGATGAGCCGTATATTATAGTTATGAGTATTGTTCTTTACCGATATTCCATAACTTCCTTTTTGCCTGACACTATACCCCAGGGAAATTCTTTTTGAATCAGGTAACGAAGTGCAATTGATTGCATAGGCCTCATTTTCTTTTACACTATAAACCTCGATGGTTCCAGAGCTATAGCCAAACTTCTTTTCGGTGCTAAACGAAGCATCATAGGCCTCCACATCTTCATTGATGGCAACTACAGCTTTATCTTTCGATTCGCCACAAGTTCCTGTTATTTGAACTGATTCAAATTCAGGCTTTTCACCGGATGATTTAAGGTAAGTATGCGCATTGGCCACCAAGGCAGTTGGTGTTAAATCAATCGACGTGTTTTCAACGCCTTCCTTCACCTTTACAAAAAACGCTTGTTGTGAAGGGATAACAGAACCTCCATCTAAAGTTGATAACCCAGAGTTGGTATTGTATGCACAATAAACATCATCAGGGATGCACCAAATCCAAAATGAATTCTCAATATCACTATCACCATCTATTCCCAACAGATCCCAATTTAAAGAAGCAGTAAATGGATTGCCAATTAAATTCCAACCGTATCCGGCTTCAGATCTTGACAAAGGAACATTGATTGTTGCGGTGTTGATAGCACCTGTAAAGATTGCTGGTGAATTGGAACTCCTGCATATATAGCCCACACCTGCACTTAAAGGGCTGGTGGCACCAACGGCCTGCCAGGCTCCCGTCGAGTTACTCCAACTATAAATACCATTATTTATTTCTAAGGATTGAGGTGTTACGCCTGAAACAGGTGAAGCAATGGAATAGGTATGTCCTGTATAACTTATAATCTGCTCAATAAAAACACTGTCACTATCTATATTAAGTGTTCCATTGGGCAAATAGCTGGCATTAATGTCGGTACTTGACTTTAAATATAAATTACCTGAGATGTTTAATGTCGAACCTGTATTTTGCTTAAGCACACCTGCTGCTTCTACCAATACGCCACTCTCAACACCCACCTCAATGGCAGATGGTATGGTTAAAGTGGCATTATCCTGCACAACAAGCTGGTTAAATTCATTGCTGGTATTTATCGCGCAACTTTCCCCGGTAAATGTCACTGTAGAGTTAGAAGGTAAAAAGCTGCTCACCGACTAGTCTCCTGAACTGGAAATAGAGGCATCATTAAGACCAATCACTTTATTTGCAGTGAAATTCATGTCGCATGACAAATGACCTTCAACATACATATCTAAACTATGAGTCGTTCCATCATCAATGGTTAAACTATGCCCATCGAGGACATAAGCCCAATTGGCAGAGGGATATTCACCACTGGAGGCCGGAGTCCATACACAATCGCCCGAATTCTTTTCCCAATTTTGGTAATCGGTCCAAGTTCCACTTTGAGTGCTACGAAAAAGGGAACCATTATCTCCCAGGTATAAAAAATCACCGTCATCACTATATCTGCCTGTCCAATAAAACGGCGTACATGAACTTGCATCACACGCCTCTACTTCGATATCGTAAAAACCATTAGCCACATCGCTAATATCAAAGTTACTTACAGATGTTGTACTGATGCCAGTAGCCACTGATTTGACCAAAGCCTTGGAATCCAGGTCGACTACCGAAACATTGTATGTAAGGTCATCACCATTCGGATCGGATGCTGGCACCCATGAAATATCAATGGTGGAGCTATAGGCACATTGCTCAGGGTCTAAAACACTACTTGCATTGGGTGGAAGATCAGGAACAATATTATAATAGAAAATTTCAGTCTCTTCTAAGGTATCGTCCGTCCCGTTGTAGGAATAATCAACACTCGTTTCTACGAAAATAGCATCTTTGACCGGGTCAGTACCATCGGTTCCATCTCTTACAATATGAATATGTGAACAAGGCAAACCCGATTGTGCGGTTGTTGTCCAGGTCGAAAAATTGCCCCTATACCAGGTAGCATTAGCTGACAAAGCCTGATCAACCAAACCATCGTTATCCCGACCACCATTAACTTCTTTCGGATGGTATTTTAAAGTCCACGCGCGATTCCGAAATCGTGTAGGTGCCATAAGCACTACCCAAAATGATCCATCAACATTTATATTTTTAGTTCCAATAGTACCATCATCATTCGTCAGTAATCTCACCACATGATGCTTGGCATTGGGTCCATGAGTATGGTTATAATCATCTCTTCTTTTAATGGTTCCAACGAGTTCGGCACTGGATTCGGAACGCCAGTCATCGCCCTGAAAAAAATCAATTCCTTCATCATTCCCAACAACATATACCTGAAGATCCACACTAAGTCGCCTAAATCTTGGGTTTGCATATAACTCAATAAACAAGCTGGAGTTATCAACCATTTTAAACGGATTGGTAAACTTAAGAATATGATATTCATTCCTATTCGGTCTAAAATCCAATGGAGAATTGTTATAGTCTACACCATTGGGTGTGAAGAAAATTTCAGGATACAAGTTATCGGGCCTGAGTGAACCGTATGAATATATATCTCCTCCAAGATTTGACAGCGCATTCACATTTGGACCATCTGAATAGGATTCTCCATTATTATAATAATCGCAGCTGACAGTTGGATTATTGTGGTCACTATCTTCTCCATTTACCTTTGTCGAGGTAATTGAAACGCCATTAATCGTCGTTCCATTGGGGGCCACATCTACCCTAAATTCGTAGTTATCGAAATAACTTATAACGGGCAAAGGTGTAATCTGTTCATTTGATACAATTGGAACCTGAGCAAATATGTTCTGCTGTGCAGAAGTTATTAAAAGAAACAAAAGGATTATACATACCACTCCAAACTTAGAAGATAAAAAACTGGTAAAATGCAGGTAAAGCCTGCTGGTGTTTACTAAATTGTTTGGACTCATGATTCTTATTTTAAGAAAATTAAACCACGCCTTATAAATCCTTGTACTGTATAAAAGTTATAATTGTTTTAATTAAGGAACAATTTTTTTACACCTTTTCGTGTCTATGATTATTCAAGAAATCAAACGTTTAGCTTTGATTTACCGAAAGAGTCTATCCATGATGTGATCCCTGATCGGCGGTTGTATGCAAATAGTATGTGGTGAGAAAATCAAAAGCCACTTACAAAAATAATGTAAGTGGCTTATTTTTTGCGGGTGGGCCCACCTGGGCTTGAACCAGGGACCCCCTGATTATGAGTTATATTTTACACTATTACCACCACTACAATAAAACCCCTTACTATTTGTTTATTAGTCATTTAATAGCTATATTTATCCATACGCTAATCGTTCAATAACACGATTAGTATGAAAAAAGTATGAAAATATTATTTGACTATTATGCCTATTCCCCAAGCTAAGACAAAGCTCATTTTCGATGATCGCTACAAGAAAAAAGATGGCACTTCTGCTGTAAGGTTACGGGTTACTCTGAAGAAGCAACAAAAATACTACACGCTTAAAGTCTACCTTACCAAAAAAGAATGGCTAGCGATGCATAACCCCAATGCCAAAAGAGCAAATAAGGATCGAATGCTATATTTGAACACCTTAGAAGCAAAAGCAATCAGGATAATAAATGAATTGGAGCCTTTTACGTTTAGTCAATTTGAAAAAGAGTTCAATAAACAAGTTCCCGAAAATGGTAGCATCCCTGTATTAATGAATCAGTATATCGACAAGCTTAGATATAGGGACCAATACAATACAGCTGATAACTATCAAAGTGCCCTATCCAGCTTTAAAGTTTTTCATAAAGAAAATAAAGATTACTCACTTGAAATTATTGAAGTAAACCCGGAATGGCTCTATGCTTATCAAAAATGGATGGAATCCAATGATAAATCACTTACAACAATTGGTATTTATGTCCGATATCTCCGCACAATTATAAATATAGCAATTGAAGAAGGTATCATGAAACGAGATGCCTACCCTTTCGGTAAGCGAAAATACATTATCCCTCATGGATCAAATAACAAAAGAGCACTTACTAAAAATGAAATTGATAAAATCAGGTATTTTGTACCCCGTAGTGAAGAAGAATATAAGGCACGAGATATTTTTCTTATAAGTTTTTGGGCAAATGGCATTAACATGAAGGATATTGCGCTTTTAAAATTTGCTAACCTACACTCAGATTCGATTGTATATATTCGTGCTAAAACAGCCCGCTCCAAACAAAACTTCACTCAAGAAACAGCCATACCATTGTATCCACAGCTCATTTTTTTAATCGAAAAATGGGGACAAAAAGATAAGGTATATAATAACTATATCTTTGATGTTGTTTCAAAAGATGATTCAAAAGAGAAAAAGACGGCAAAGATTAAACAGTTCACAAAAACAACGAACAAATACCTTAAACGGATCGGTCAATCTCTTAATCTTCCTATCAAACTAACAACCTACGTAGCCAGGCATACATGCGCCACATTACTTCACAAGGCTGGTGCTTCTGAAGAAGATATTTGCGAAATATTGGGCCAAACCGACGTGGAAACAACAAGAAAATATCTCGCTTCTTTAGGCATCGCAAAGTATGGCAAATATTATGAAGAACTCTACTAAAATAACTCTTATGAACTTACTTAATCTTCCCTATTATTCTAATAACCGGATCAATCAACACGATCCAACTTTCAAAAATGTACAAGTTGCGCACCCGACAAAAACAATCCATGTCATAATGCCGGAACAACCTAATGAAAGTACACCGCTATTCTCCTATTACAACTATTGTTATTCACAAGTGATTCTATTCCTGAATAATCTGGATAAATCACTAAATGAGCTAAGAAACTACCAAGCAATATGTGACGAGTTAAATCGAATTTTTAATGTGATCGCTGATGACCAACGATTACTAACAAAACAGTTACAACTGCTTGAAACTGCGAAAAGAAAACCCCAAAATGAAGAAATAATCATAATTACCCTTGCAATTGCATTCTTAGAATGTATTGGGAAGGAACTGACTTATAGATATCCTAACTACTGCAGTATCCCAATAGCAGAAATTAATAGAAAAGATGATGATACAATTACAGAGATTGCACCCTTGCAAAATAGAAATCAATTCATCACACCAACTGTTGGAACGCAAATTATCGATAACTTATTTTCAAATTTAGAAAACGTTGTACAAGGTCAATTACAACCGTCATTATTAGAGAATAGAAAGAAGGATTTCACAGATGAAAAAGTCGTTGTAACTTTTAATAAACACACGTACCGGCTCTTATACAATATCAAATTCGAAACTTGGTTTGATTCAAAAACCCATTATTACCATGACTTACTATACAATGATTGCATCCGGTTAAGAGGTGAATTAATACACATGGTTAGCGAAATGCAAACCAACATGGACAGGCAATTCATTATCGACTACATTATAACCCTTAAGCTCAAACACTTTCTGACAACAATAAGTCAGATGCTACAAGGGTACTCAATATCTCTTTCCGACCCATATGCCAAATCCAATCTTTATATAATGAATCTGGCACGAGTGTGTTTGATCGGTACATATATGGAAATCCAGAATCACTTTTCTCAATTCATTCCTAAAGATGAACTTGTTACCATTCGATCTCTTTATGTTGATTATAATGCTGGCACCGTACCATTAAACACATTTGTTATACGCAATAGAATTAAGCCATTACCAAAATCATTCAAGTACAAAGGACAAGACCGAAACCTGAATGACTTTATGACCAGCTTAATAAATAATCTTTCATTATTTGACCAGAATACCACTTTTTCAGATTTTAAAGCAATATTTTCAGGTGAGATATTTGAAAATAAAATCATTGTCAAACCTAATAAAAATCAACTCCATTATTTGATTAAGAGTTTGTATAACCACCCCAGAATAGAATGCCCCGAAAATGAACAATGGTACCTGGCAAGTATATGTTTTAAATTTCCTAATGAAGAAGTGGAAAGGAATAAACTCAGAAAAGCACACAAACCAACTCAAGAAGCCATGGATAAAATCGATGTTGCCATCAAAAATCTTTAAATATTATTTCTGATTTAAACGATATAACTATCCCCAAAAGCAGTTAACAAGCTACTTCAAAAGAAATGAAGTGGCTTTTTTTATAAAAAAAAGTCGACACCAATATCGACATCTAATACTTAAGGTAATATAGGCGGAATCACTGACTAATTTGCGGCCATCAATAACGATTAAATGCGAAAAGTCATGAACACAGTAACTAGGAAACCTCTATTCATTGAAGAAGCAGCTTCATATCTCCGCCTCAGCAAATCCCGATTATATAAACTCGCCGAACAAGGCATCATCGCAAGTTCTAAACCTGGTCGCCGATTAACATTCCAAATCGAAGATTTAAACACGTACCTCAACAGCAATAGAAGACCGTCAAAAGACGAAATAATTAGCAGAGCGCAAAATTTCAAATTGAAATAATCGACTATTGAATTGCGATGTGATGTTGGATTTCTGGAAGATACTGATCAAAGGAATAGAGCCAGATAGTTTATTTCAAAATGAACTGCTTGAGTTTGATATCCCGATCTGTCCGGAAACTGGCCAAGTTAAACCATGGTCAAATTCTCCGCAAGGTTCATCATACCATCGTGCGAAATATCAAGACTTGACCTTCAAGATTCACAAAAGCCGTGCTATTAATTTGTCAGGAAGCATCCATAAATTTTGGAACCAAGGCACTCATAACCATAATGATTTCTCCAACGACAATCTGATAAGGTCATTACATGAGATCAATGCTAAATTTGGAATTGAACCAGAGAACATGGTACTAAATCAGATGGAATTTGGAATTAACCTAATAATAAAAGAGGACCCTAATAAAATACTTGATTCTTGCTTTTTTCATCAAAAGAAGCAATTCGAAATTCAAAAAGTGAGAGATGGATACTATAAACGCGTTGAGCACACCAATTATTACGAAATAAAGATTTATAACAAAACTTCTCAACAGAAATATTTAAAATTAAATACACCCGGAAATCTACTTAGGATTGAAATAAAATATAAGTCAAGACAACTTAAAAAGATGGGCATTTATACCATGCATGATTATCTGCAAGCTGATCCTCACATATTTTTAAATGATTTAATTAATAAATGGAACGAAATACTTTTCTATGATTGGACAATTTCGGTTTCTAAACCAAGCGATATTCTGACGCTGTTGAACTTTCAAAATCCAATGTATTGGAAAAACCTCATCAACGAGAAAGCCGATGAAAAATATAAAAGGCACAGAAAAAAATTACGTTATTTCATTCAAAACAATTCACGTAATATAAAACAAAAGATTGCAAATCTTATTAGAGAAAAAGGAGAACAGTTATTAAAAACAACCTTAAAGTACACTTCAATTAAAACAGACATTAGGGTCATAAATAAACCTGAAATTAAAAGGAGGTGTATTATTACAGGTGTTGATATAACTTCACAAAGAAAAGGTAGTCGGATTGCATCAGTCAAAGGACTTTATAATTTGTATAAGACCGATCCAGATAGTTTTATGGATTTAATAAATGAATATCTTTCTAAAAGAAAGTTTGAAAATTTCATGAGGATTATGGATCAAACACTTTCAGCTCTTTCATACTCTATCTCTAACCGTTATAACAACAATCGTAAGAAAATCGAAAATGGTGAAAGATTACAACCAATGACAAAGAAAAATAGAAAAAAATAATAAGTTATATAAAATAATATAAATATATAATTGTTATTTAATCATTCATATTACATTTGTTCATAAAGATATGTGAATTACAAGGCATAGCAAAAACCTAATTACACTAAACATTTATAATCTTATTTCATAAACTCATATTCTAAACCCCAAAAAATTGGGACAAGCATTTGAAATTGATTATTCATGATTAATAATTAAGTATATAACAGAAGTAACAATTGGTAATTGAAAAAAATACAAGGAATGAAAATAGCAATTGTAATATTAGGAGAACAAAATTCCGGTAAAACGGAAACATTACGTAAGTTCGTTAAAACATATTCTGATCGTCGACAAAAACAAATGAGAGCAGGCTGGCGTGAGTTAAGTATCTATAAAGAACACCTATGGGAACTTAAACTACATGCATACTTTGTTCCGGCATCCCCATCAGAAACTGACTATAAGCTAAAAGATAGGATTAAAGATATGGGGTATACACCTGAAATCCTTTTTCTTGCTGAACAAACCGATGGGCATAATCGTGAAAGTACTTTTGAATTCCTAAACAAGAAGGAGTATGAAATTATTCAATTTGAACTATCAAATGAAAAAGGAGATGGAACCTGGGATCGCTTTAATAAAAGTACCGAGTCAAAAAAGCTAAATTCTAGAACTCAGGAGATAAACTCAAAACTAAAGGACGTAATTAAAACTGCAATTGAATATACATCCTGCCAATAGCCAAATTGATATTAATGTTGAATTACATATCTGCCTTTCCAAAATTCTGCATTAAAGTATACTGTCATTGGTATATTAAAAATTGGATCATTGACAATATTGAAGAGTAGTATCATCAAGATAGAAAAGACTAATTTATAGGTAAGCTCCCAGTATAAACGAATTAATAAGCAAACATACGACCACATTTTATAACAATCCAAATGTGGTAATAACTAGCAGGAGCATATCGTGTGATAAAATACATATACATGAAAAAAATAGGATTCAAAAACTTTAGGCGTTTCAAAGAGCTTGAACCTCTTGAATTAGGTGAAATAACCTTAATGGTTGGAAAAAACAACTCAGGTAAGTCTACTTTAGTGAAAGCACTTCTATTGGTTCTTGATTATTTAAGAAATCAACAAAATAGTACCTTCTCATTTGCCAATGAAGCTCTAAACGATGCTAACATTGTAACATTCGAACGAGCTAAATGCAAACACCAGAACGAAGCAACCATTGACTTTTCTTTTGAAATAGAATCCTATCAAATAAGCATATCAATCTGGGGAGAAGATAAATGGACTTTCGCTGATGTCAGTAATATAACTATCCGTGATACAGATACATCACTTGAATTGGAGATTGATTATTTGAAAGAAAACGTTCGTATAACAAAGCTAGCTAAAAAAGTAACGGATGTATTCAATATTGAAGAAGTTGAAAGTGAATTACTTCATAAAATAGCACAGAAAAAGAGAGAGTTAGAAGATTTAAACAAGACATCACGTGAAGGATTAAATCTTATTAATCAAATAAATGGACTTAATGACAAGTTAAAAAAACTAGAGAATATAACTTTTGAAAGTTCGGAGAAAAAAATAACAGATGTTGAGTATAGTTTGGAATACCCAATAAAGGACTTTTCCACTACTTCAACAGAGGAAAGCGTATTTGAAGAAATTGTAAGCGATTTTCTATCTCGCAACCATGATTTAAGGGTATTTTACATCGGAAAACGTCAAGATTCTTCAACATTAACTCATGAGGAAAACGAGCTGTTTGAGCAAATCAATGGTATTGATGGAGAACGTAATAACATCAAAGAATCAATCACAAAACTTGTTAACCTACTAAATACAAAGAAAGTATTCTATTTAGGGGCAAATCCATCCAAACAATCCGCTCTTTTTAATTTACGTGATAAAGAAAATGCCTTAGGACAAGCTATACACGAATTTTATCAGTTGAAAATTAAGGAAGGAGAACCAGAATATCTTTTCATTGAAAACTGGATGAAAGCCTTTGACATTGGAAATTCTTTTGAAATTGAATTTATTTCCGGTGAAGCTTATGAATGTTACATTGTCAATGATAAAGTAAAAACGCATCTTGCTGATATGGGAATGGGTTCCCTACAATTAATGCAATTGCTGTTTAGAATTGCGACCATGATTCGTATTTACAAGAAGGAGACAAAAGGCATTAACTTAATTGTCGAAGAACCCGAGTTAAATCTACATCCATCCTTACAAAGTGAATTAGCCGATTTCTTTTTTGAAATTAACGACAAATACGGCATAAAATTCATCATTGAAACTCATTCAGAATACATTATTCGCAAAACTCAAGTATTAGGCTTAAAGAAAGGTTTGTTTATTGACCAAGAACTAAATCCAAATCCTTTTAAAGTATATTACTTCCATATTACGGAAGGTCCATATCCGATGAACTATACCAATGAAGGTAAGTTTGACCGAAGTTTTGCAAAAGGCTTTACGAATGTTGCCACTGACTCTACCAAAGAAATGTTGAAATTAAATAGAAAGTAGGATGGTAAATATATTTTCAGAAGTTTCAGCAATAGAAGATATATATGTCTCAGACGACTACCCAAACTGGCAAAAGGTTATCGGTAATCAGGCAAATATTTATTTAAACATCGACCAAGCTAGTTTAAATGCTGCAATGGAAAGCGATGATGAAGATGATGAAAGCCTTTTATTTCTTTGGTATCACGAAAACGATGCCGCTAAAAAACCTGAGGCTTTAGGCACACAGTTTCAATTTGCCAATGATGAAGAATTGTTAATTGATGAACCTTATGGTATTTTCATATTAGACATAACGGAGGAAAAAGCAAATGAATTAAGCGAGAAATATGGCATTCAAATTTTCTCTTCTCAGAGTTTAAAGGATATTCAGGACTTTGAAATAGATTTTGATTTCGAAGAAAATGAGACAATTCAATGTCAAGCTGGTATTCTAAAAGGATATGAATTTGTATTAGATTCCTTCAAAGCGGAAAAGTCAAACGGAACAATTATAGTGGATAGGAATTTATTTTCTAATGAAGAACGTGGGATAAATGTTGGCATAGGTAATATGTTAAGATACTTCGATTGTGTTTTACCTACCTCTTTAGATACTACTTATGACATTTTATTAATTACAGAAAATTCAGGGAGAATAGAAACAGAACGATTTAGAAATCGAATAATAAACGACCTGACACAAAGTATTAAGCAATTAAGACCTTTTGTAATTGATGTGGAGGTTTTATTTGTCCATCGTTCTACGGCAATATATAGCAAAACTCATCAAAGAAGAATCTTAAAGAATTATCATTTTGGCGATTCTGAACATGGTTTTGCTATCTTTTCTCCAAATAATCGTGATAGAGTTAGAAACGACAATGACTTTAATATGCAAATACACTTTCATTCTTTACTAAAGGAACAAATGGGTATTACATCAATTAAAAAACGCAAAAAATTACTAAAACGATTGATTCAGATTAAAGGCGAAGCGGAGAGACAATTGATTCAGCAAGGACAGCATGACAGATACTATAGACTGTTTCTTAATGGTAATGAATCAACAGTGATAAATAATCGCCTTTTAAATTAACCGATGCGCAATCACTGCTCACATTAAATATATATTTGCATTGTCAACGAAATTAAGAAATCGAATCAAGATATGAGCAACGATATAATTAACAACGATAAAGTAGAAGTAGGATTCATCTGGCGAATTACAGATGATGTGTTGAGGGATGCCTTTAAGAAAAATGAAATTGGCGATGTACTTTTACCATTTGTTGTTATCAGGCGTTTAGATTGCATTTTGGAGAAAGTAAATCAAAAGGTGCGCGATGCCTACAATAACTTTCACGACAAAGTAGCGGAAGATAAGCTCGACCCCATTTTGCGTAAAGCCGCAGGTGGTTTAAAATTTTACAACACGTCAAAGCATACGCTTATATCCTTAAAAGACGACCCTCGAAACATTGAGATTAACTTCAATAATTATTTGAATGGTTTTAATCCTGATGTAAGGGACATTCTCGAAAACTTCCAGTTCGACAAAATAGTAGCCCGCTTGATAAAAAACAAGCTGCTTTACGAAATGATTGATGCCATCTGTAAGGTGAATCTAAACACCGACAAGATTGACAATCACGGCATGGGTTATGTTTTTGAGGAATTAATCAGAATCTCAAACGAACAAAGCAACGAAACTGCTGGGGAACACTTTACCCCTCGCGATGTAATTGCATTAATGAATGCCATTGTATTTGCACCAGAAAAAGAGGAACTAAGCAAGCCCGGTATCATTCGCACCATTTACGACCCTGCCTGTGGTACGGGTGGTATGGTTAACCTGGGTAAAAAGTACATCGAAGAAGTATTACTTGCCGATAGTTCAAACAAGCCTACGATTAAAACCTATGGTCAGGAAATAAACGAACAATCTTTTGCCATTGCCAAATCGGAGGCATTAATTACCGGAGAGGATGCCAATAACATCAAACACGGTAACTCTTTTTCAGAAGACCAGTTTGTAGGAAAGCATTTCCATTACATGATGGCAAATCCTCCTTATGGAGTTACCTGGAAGAAAGACCAAAAGTTTATTCAAAACGAAGCCTTAAATCCGGCAGGACGTTTTTATGCAGGTTTACCACGTACAAGCGATGGTCAGTTGTTGTTCTTACAACACATGATTTCTAAAATGGAACGTGAAGGCAGTCGAATAGGAGTAGTTACCAATGGCTCACCCCTTTTTACAGGTGATGCCGGCAGTGGAGAAAGCGAAATCCGCAAATGGATTATAGAAAATGATTGGCTGGAATGTATAGTCGCCTTACCAAAGGACTTATTCTACAACACAGGTATTAACACCTATGTCTGGTTTATTACAAACAAAAAAAGCCAGGAACGTAAAGGCAAAGTACAGCTAATAAATGCAGCCGCCAATATTGAGAAAGGAACAAACGGCAGCAAAAAGGTAGAGTACATCTTTGCCAACCCCATGAAAAAAAGCTTGGGTAACAAGCGCAACAACATGGAAGAGCAGTTTATTGCCAATGTTACCGACATCTATAACAATTTTAAAGAGGGTGCCTATTGCAAGATATACGACAACGACCATTTTGGTTATTACCAACTAACCATTGAGCAACCACAATTGGACGATAAGGACAATATAGTTACCAACAAAAAAGGCGAACCAAAACCCGACAGCAAAAAGCGAGACAAAGAAAATGTGGCTTTAACAGCTGACATTGAAGATTATTTCGAAAAAGAAATAAAGCCTCATGTACCTGAGGCATGGATTGATTTAGATAAAACGCGTATTGGTTATGAAATCAACTTTACCAAGTATTTCTATGAGTACAAGTATTTGGATTCTTCTGAAGATATAGCCAAAGAAATCAAATTACTTGAAGAAGGTAATCCTGATACAGATGAAAAAGGAATAGCTGAATTACTAAAAGACCTACTTGACTAATGAAGAAGTACGAAAAATATAAAGAAAGTGGGATTGAATGGTTAGGTGATATTCCTGAGCATTGGGAAGCTACTAAAATGAAATGGATGACACCTGTTTATAGAGGAGCATCTCCTAGACCAATTGCAGATACAAAGTACTTTGATGAGAATGGTGAATTTGCATGGGTTAGAATTGCTGATGTAAGTGCTAGTAAAAGATATTTGGAACATACGACAGAACGATTATCAGAACTAGGAGCTTCATTAAGTGTGAAAAGGTATCCTGGTGATTTGTTTTTAAGCATTGCGGGCTCTGTTGGTAAACCTATAATCACAAAGATAAAGTGTTGTATTCATGATGGATTTGTTTGGTTTCCTGAATTAAAGATAAATCCAGAATACTTATTTTATGTTTTTCAAACAGGCTTACCATTTATAGGTTTAGGAAAGGTAGGCACTCAGTTGAATTTAAATACAGATACTATTGGCAACATATTCATACCTAAACTGAGTGATAGCGATTATAATTCTATTGTAAACTACCTCGACCACAAAACCACCCAAATAGACACCCTCATTGAGAAAAAAGAACAACTCATAGATAAACTAAAACTACAACACCAGGCAATCATTAACGAAGCAGTTACCAAAGGTTTAAATCCTAATGCTTCAATGAAGGATAGTGGTATTGAATGGTTAGGCGAGATTCCTAAGCATTGGGAATTAAAAAAATTAAAATATATACTTGACGTAAAAGGACGGATTGGATTTAGAGGCTATACTACTGATGATTTAGTTGAAAAGGGAGAAGGAGCTTTATCTTTAGGAGCTTCACACATCAACTGGGAAGGAGATATTGTTTTAGATTCACCGGTCTATATTTCTTGGGATAAGTATTTTGAATCTCCTGAAATTATGGTGGATAAAGGTGATATTCTAATTGTTCAAAGAGGTTCTACATGTGGTAAAGTAGGAATCGTATCTGAAGAAATTGATAAAGCTACAATAAATCCAAGTTTAGTAGTCTTGAAAAGAATATCTGGTGTGCCAGAGTACGTTTTCTATAATATCAAAGCTTCAATTACTCAGTTAACTAATTTAATTAGAAGTGCTGCAATTCCAATGATTTCTCAAGAACAAATAGGGAATATCCAGATACCTTTTCCTCCAATGAAAGAACAAAAAGAAATTGCAGAGCAGTTACTACAAAGCAAGATGAAGTTTGAAAGTGTAATTGGAGCTTCATTGCAGTCAATCGAAAAAATTAAACTCTACCGTCAATCCATTATTTCAGAAGCAGTAACGGGTAAAATTGATGTAAGAGATTGGGTAAAACCTGAAAACAATAATTAGGGTATGGCAACAGGCACATCAGAAATACATTTTGAAGAACATATCGAAAATTACCTGGTAAATGAGGTAAAGGAATATCATGTTGTTTCTCCTGAGGAATACAATAAGGACTTGTGTGTAATTCCAAGTGAAATAATTGCCTTTGTAAAAGATACGCAGTTAGAAAAATACAAAGCTTTACAAGAGCAGTACGGAGCCGATGTGGATATGCAAATCGTAAGCAATGTTGCTCGCAACCTAAGTAAAAATAAAACCCTACACGTATTACACAACAAGGTAAAAGACCGTGGGCAGGCTCTAGACATGGTTTATTTCCAACCAGCTAATGATAAAACCCCCGAACATGAAGCCTGGTATAAAAAAAACCGCTTAGCCATTGTTCGTCAGTTGCAATATTCAAACCGTAACACCAACGAAATTGATATTGTACTTTTTATCAATGGTATTCCGGTGCTTACTATGGAGCTAAAGAATGCCTTAACAGGTCAAAACCACCACAATGCTATAAAGCAATATATAAAAGACCGTAATCCTAAAGGAGAAGCCTTTTTGGAGTTTAAACGCTGTTTGGTTCATTTTGCGGTGGGAACAGAAAAGGTTTTTATGACTACTCAGTTAAAAGGTGATTCCACCTTTTTCTTGCCATTCAATAAGGGATTAGAGAATAAGAATGACAATGGTTTTGCCACTTCATACCTTTGGGAAGATGTATTGCGTAAAGATTCTTTGTTGGATTTAATACAAAACTTCATAAGTATTCAAACCGATAAGGACACCTACTACGATGAAAAAACCTTAGCCTTAAAGGAAAAAACATCAACCAAACTATTATTTCCTCGCTTTCATCAGCGCAGAATTGTAAACCGTATGTTAGACGCGGTTCGCATTGACGGTGTTGGAGGTAAATATCTAGGGCAACATTCGGCAGGTTCAGGAAAATCAAATAGTATTACATGGTTAGCATATCGCCTCTCGGGTTTTTATCAAAATTACACCGATGATAAAGCCATGTTCGATTCGACTATCATTGTAACGGACCGTAGAGTGCTGGACAAACAGATTCAGGAAAACATACGTCAATTGGATGACACACCTGGTGTTGTTGCCTACATCGATGAACGCAAAACAAGTCAGGATTTAAAACAAGCGATTATTGATGGCAAACGAATTATTGTAACTACCCTGCAAAAGTTCCCGGTTATTTCCGATACCATTGCCAAGCTGCCCAATAAAAACTATGCAGTTATCATTGATGAAGCACACAGTTCGCAATCAGGTGATGCCGCAGGACACCTACGTAAATCGTTATCATTAGAAGTCGCTGAACAATTAGAATCAAAAAACAAAGATTTAGACGAAATTATAGCTGACGAAATAAAAAGTAAAGGCGTTCAAAAAAACATTTCCTTTTTTGCCTTTACGGCTACGCCAAAACCAAAAACCATTGAGCTATTCGGTACAATTCAAAATAATGGAAGGAAAGAACCATTTGATAAGTATACAATGGAACAAGCCATCAAAGAAGGCTTTATCCTTGATGTATTAAAGAACTATACTTCTTTTAAGCGTTACTACAAAATTGTAAAGCGCAGCGAAATTCCAGACAAAGAATACGAGAAAAAGAAAACAGTGCAGCTATTGGGTTCTTATGTCGATTTGCAAGACCATGCCATCGAAAAGAAAGCCCGAATAATGATTGAGCATTTTGTGGCACAGACTCAAAACGAAATTCAGGGCAAAGCACGAGGCATGTTGGTTACTCGTTCTCGCCTACACGCAGTACGATTCAAGCGCAAGTTTGATGATATAATGCGCGAAATGAAATTGCCATATAGTGCATTGGTGGCTTTCTCTGGTACGGTTCGTGATGATGAAACAGGCGAAGACTACACCGAAGCAAATATGAACAACCTGCAAGGTAAAATAAGCATTCCGGAAGCCTTAAAGCTGCCTAAATTCCGCTTATTGATTGTTGCCAATAAATACCAGACAGGCTTCGATGAGCCTTTGTTACATACGATGTTTGTGGATAAAAAATTGGGTGGCACAAGTACAGTACAAACCCTTAGTCGTTTAAACAGAACAACTAAAGGGAAAGATTCAACGATGGTGCTGGATTTTGTAAACGACCCGGAACTGGTACAAGAAGATTTTCAAAAGTTCTATGGTAAAAATTACATGGAAGAAGAGCATCAGACAGACCCTAATGCCCTATATGATGTTCAAAATAAAATCGACTCTTATAATTTGTTGTATGAAAACGAGATTGATGCTTTTGCCAATATCTTTTTCCGCAAAGGGGATAACTACGAGAAACTTCAACCCATTTTAAATGAGGTATGCCGCAGATATGAGGAAGAATTGGATAAAGAACAACAAACAGGATTTAAAGGTGATGCCAAGTCCTTTGTTAAGCTATATCGCTTTTTGAGAGGTATCATTACTTTCACTGATGTAGAGTTAGAAAAGTACTATGTTTTCTTAACAGCATTAATAAAGAAATTGCCTTATATCAAATCGAGTTTGCCTTTAGATGTATTGAGTGAAGTTGAACTACACAGTTATAAAATACAACACAAATACACTACCGACTTAGAATTGGTCTCAGGTGATGGTAAAATGGAAGGTATGGCTCCAGGTGGTGGTAGTCAGAATCCCGAAGAAGAGTTTGACCTTTTAACAAACATCATTAAAGTTTTAAACGACACTTTTGGTTTAGATTTAACAGATGACGACCGTGTAGACTTTGAAAAGATGAAAGACAGCATCTACTCAAACGAGGAGTTAATGAGTTTCTTTAACCCAAATAACACCAAAGACAATATTCAGGAAAAATTCAATGAGGAAATTGACGGTGAGTTACTAAACTTCATCAATACCAAACTTGAGTTTTACAACAAGCTATCCGAAGACCGTGCCAACACAATGTTTAAGCGACTATGGTTTAATGAGCTGTATGATAAAAAAGTAAGAGGTATTGCCATGTAACAAAACACTAAATGATTTATTCTTCATTTAGTAACAAATATTCCGAAGAAATTTTATTCAATTGTCCGGTTTGTAATTTGTAATTGGATGATTCAATAAGTTTTGTAGACTAAGTATTATATGCAAATGATAAATTTGAGTATTTAGCTAGACCAATATCTGCATCTGAGTCACCAATAAAGGCAATATTTTTTTTATTAAGCTTAAGTTTATTTTTTAAGAAAGAACCAAACTGAGCTTTGGTTATATTATCCACTTATAGATTGACCACACCGGTCCATCGGTCTTCGTCAGCCTCATTCAGCAAAGCTGTCGCCGCATCAGGCCGCTATTACTTCAATATTTATTTCAATCGATTCAGTAAAAGCGCCCTGCCCTTCGGGTGGCTCATTCCACATTTCATTAGCAATTTACTCATAGCTTGTATCTCATCACTCACCTCTGATCTCTCACTTCTAATTGTCGCCAAAGCGTCACCATCTTTGCAGTTCATTTCAGCTTCCTCAGGGCTGTTCCTTCGTCCTTCCGGCACATGCCTTCGTTACTCTCCGGCATAAGCCATCAGTCCGGTCTCAGCCAGTGTTTAGCTCGCCGCTTAGTCGCTGCGGGCTTCGGGGTGCTACGCCCTAAAGGGTCACATTTTTTGCATGGCTTCAACATTTTATCAGCAACATTATCGCCACCTAAAGCAGTAACCATTTTCATTTTAATAACCATTATTCATTAACCGCCAAGGCAAATAATGCGCCACCCCTCGGGTGATAAACACCTATGCCAGATTCCATTCTCTAAAGTCATTCTCAACCTGCCACCCTTGCTCCACTCGCATCGGCTCGACGCTCTATTCAGTGCAACCCGTTACGTTACTCTTCACTCATTGCACCTTCATCCCAACGCTAGCTCAAGGCTGTTGGACCTTTATTAAAGACACCATACTAAACAACTGCTATTTCAGATATAAAAGGATTTAAAGGAAAACTTTACCATATGACATCATTTCTAAACCAGCTACTTTTTATTAGGCTTCAAAAGTTAATGCATTCCACCCTCAGGTCAAGGACAAGCCCTCCGGGTTTTTCCAATTTCTTTTGTTCTATTTTTATTATTTTTTGTCAAAACAAATTATCAAAATCCTTGACTCTTCGGCTTCCATACCTTGAAAAGTTGTTTACGCCAATAAAAAGACGAAAAAATATAAAATTCAACAAACAAATCGCATTACCTACAGATTACCTGATAGATAAGCTGAATATATTTTGCAGAAACAAAACATTGTTCGTATATTTACGAACGAACAACATATCCGTACCATCTCCTTATCAAGTCCAGGTTTAACTATTATTAAAAAGCAGAATCATGGGAAAAATTGAGCAAGGAATATTAGGAGGATTCTCAGGTAAAGTAGGGAATGTTGTTGGTGGAAACTGGAAGGGCATAGACTATATGCGCATTAAACCGGCTAATGTAGCCAATCCACAAACACCAGATCAGGTTGATCAACGCACCAAGTTTGTGAAAGTACTCAACTTTCTACAACCAATGACCGATTTTTTAAGAGTAGGCTATAAGAACTATGCCATCAAAATGACACAGTTCAACAGTGCTATGTCTTACAATCTTAAAAACGCTGTAACTGGCACATATCCGGATTTTAAAGTTAGTTATCCAGATTCATTGGTAAGTCGAGGAAATCTGAAGGGAGCTGATTCGGCAACAGTAACCAACGCTGCAGGAAGCACCGTGCAATTCACTTGGCCTGATAATTCAGGAATCGGAAATGCTAAAGCCACAGATAAATCCTTGTTATTAATTTATAATGAGGCTAAGAAACAAGCAGTGTACACCATCGAAGGACCAGTCCGTAGTGTAGGCAGTGGAGCAGTTACGATACCGGATGCTTTCGCGGGAGACACAGTTCAGGCCTTTATTGGTTTTATCTCAGAAGATGGTAAAGATGTTGCTAATAGCTTTTTTGCCGGAAATTTAGATATTGTTATCTCTTGATAGGGATGTTTTACGGAGTATGTTCAAGCCGCTGCATTTTTGTAGCGGTTTTTTTTATCACTCAATCTCCTCGAAAGTATGAAAGAAGTATGAAAATAAAAAAGCAGTTACAACTTTCAATCGTCGTAACTGCTTGATTTTTAAGTGGGCCCACCTGGGCTTGAACCAGGGACCCCCTGATTATGAGCGGGAAAAATATCTTTTTCATCAAATTTCATATGCTTATATCTATTTGACATTCAATATCTTGTGCTGTTTTGCATTTGAGACCAAATGGTATTTATTTACCTTTATTTGGCCATTTGTTGTACCCATGTTGTACCCAAATTTGATGAAATGATTAGTATTAAGACTGTTTTAAAGAAGAAGAAATTATTAACGGGTAAGTACCCCATTTTTTTAAGAATAACTATGAATCGGAAGTCGATATTTTTCCGAACTCCGTATACATCTTTTGAAAATGAGTGGGACGCTAACCAAGGCATATTTACTGTAAAAGCGACCGATCACCTGCGTAAAAACAGGTTACTGTTTAAGTTCTTAGATAGGGCCACCAGTATCATCACTGAATTAGAGCAGGTAAAAGGCTATTATACACTTGAAGAAGTAGAGGGGGCGCTTCGTTTGGAGACCAATCCAAACAGCAAATTGTTGTACCCATTTTGGAAAGAAATAATTGAAGAACAGAAGCTAGCAGGCCGAACAGGCAACGCTAGGGTGCATGCAGAGGCCCTGACCTCTGTAAAAAGGTTCAGAAATGGCAAAGAATTAACTTTCTTCCAAATTACTCCTGAATTCTTGGAAAAATATGAAGCTTGGTTGCGTTCACGCGGTGGAACCGGCGGAGGGATTGGTGTAAGGATGAGATGCATTCGTGCTCTTTTTAATACAGCTATTAGGCGAGGTTTGGTTAAAGATAATCTTTATCCCTTCCGTATTTATAAAATCTCAAAGCATAAATCGAGTGGAGTAAAAAGAGCCATTTCTTTAGAGGATATTCATAAAATTGCCAATTTTGATTTAAGCGAACATCCAACCTTGATCGATTATAGAAACTATTTCGTTTTTAGCTTTTTCGCCCGAGGAATGAATTTTGCGGATATGATGACATTGGAATGGAATGATATTGTTGATGATAGAATTTACTATGTCCGTTCTAAGACGAAAAGTAAGTTTCAGATTAAAATACTACCACCTGCCCAAAAGATTATTGACTATTATAGAGCGCAAAAGCGCGGAACAAAATATGTGTTCCCAATTTTGCTTCAAGATAAAATGACCTTTTCACATTTGGAAAACCGTAAAAGGAAGATGCTAAAACGCTACAATAACAGGTTGAAAGAAATCGGAGAAGTTTGTAAAATTACAAAGCCACTTTCCAGCTATGTAGCACGACATAGTTATGCCAACTGCCTAAAACAAAAAGGTATTGCAACTGATATTATTAGCGAATCATTGGGGCATCAGAATTTGGCAATTACTCAAGCTTATTTGAAAGAATTAGATAACACATTGGTTGATGAAGCTATGAAGGTTTTGTTATAGAATTATAGCAACACACTCTTGTTTCAAACCCGTAAACAACACCTAAAATATTTTCAAAAGGAAAAGGAATAAAAAATGAATGTAAATGGCGGAAGTGTTAATGCGGGACTTAAAAAAAGTTTTGACCGAAGTATACGAGGTTAAGTCTTTTTGAAGTTGGAATCGTGTGCTGGATGGAATTAACTCTTCCGATTTTGGAATGAATGGTTTATGCCGGAAGCTTTTTGAAAACCTGAAGGGCTAGTCTTTCGGAAATGTGGCTATTTTGTAGTAGGATTGAATCTTTGTGAATACCAATATAATAAACCTGATTTTGCACACTAAACTAAGTAGGTTTATTGTGCAAACCAGCATTGGGGGGTATGACGATAAACATTAAAGTGTAATTGAAACTTTTTAGATGAATTCAAAAACATTCATTTATATTTGAAATATCCTATTTATTACAAAAACATTCAACTATATATGAAGAATTGTATTATTTTTGAAAAACATTCATCTATACTTTATAAAAACTAACAATGAATATTCCTCAAAATATAATTCCAAGAGACAGCTATATTGAAAGAATAAAGCCCTTTATTAATACTACACTTATTAAGGTTTTAACTGGACAAAGACGAGTTGGTAAGTCTTATCTTCTTTTCCAATTGATAGATCTTATTTCTAGAAAATACGAACAGGCCAATATCCTTTATATCAATTTAGAAGATATGGCATTTGAACATATAAGAACTGCTCATGATTTAAATGATTATGTACTTCAAAACCTGTCACTCAAAAATAAGAACTATCTATTTATTGATGAAATACAAGATGTAGAAGATTTTGAAAAAGCATTGCGTTCTTTAGCTCTAAAGGATAACATCGACATATATATAACAGGCAGTAATGCAAAAATGCTTTCTGGCGAATTAGCTACTAGCTTGAGTGGCAGATATATTGAATTTAATATATATAGTTTGTCATATCTTGAATTTCTAAAGTTTCATTCACTCGATGACTCTGATGAAAGCCTAGCTATGTTTATGAAGTATGGAGGACTTCCGTATATAAATAACCTACCTCTTAATGATGAAGTAATTTTCGAGTATCTTAAAAATATTTACAGTACTATCATTTACAGAGATGTGGTAAGTCGTTACAATTTAAGAAATACTCACTTTCTCGAACGTTTGGTTACATTTTTAGCAGATAATGTTGGCAGCCTATTTTCTGCAAAAAAAATCAGTGACTTTTTAAAGTCGCAGAAGGTTAATATTTCATCCCAGCAAATCCAAAATTATATTAAGTATCTATCAAGCGCATTTATAATTCTTCCAGCACGACGCTATGATATTATAGGAAAGCGAATCTTCGAGATAGGGGATAAATATTTCTTTGAAAACATTGGTATTAGAAATGCAATTGTAGGGTATAAAGCCAATGATATTGCAAAAGTTCTGGAAAATATAGTTTATAATCATCTTTTATATTGTGGATATACAGTTAAAGTGGGTGTATTAAAAGGCCTCGAAGTTGATTTTGTTTGTGAAAGGCAGAATGAAAAAAAATATGTACAGGTCACCTATCTTTTAGAAAAAGAGGAGACCATCAAAAGAGAATTTGGTAATCTTTTAAAAATAGAAGATAACCATTCAAAAATTGTGGTATCAATGGACAAGTTTACTGGAGGTGGTTATGAAGGAATAGAGCATATGTATATTAGAGATTTTCTAAAGACTACCTTGTAAAGGAATAAAAAATGAATGTAAATGGCGGAAGTGTTAATGTGGGATCTCAAAAAAGTTTTAACCGAAGTATACGAGGTTAAGTCTTTTTGAAGTAGGAATTGTGTGCTGGGTGGAATTAACTCTTCCGATTTTGGAATGAATGGTTTATGCCGGAAGCTTTTGAAAACCTGGAGGGCTGATCTTTCAAAAATCTAATTATTTTGTAGCAGGGTTGAATCTTCCTAGTTTAAGTAATTAAGAAGCACAATAGCCCGGTTCTGATTAATCAATTTGATTCATAACCATGTGTTTCCTTAAAAGGAAGAGTTGATCAAAACATTCAAGTATAATTGAAACTTTTCAAGCAAAATCAAATTGTTATATTATAATATGAAAAATAAATAATCATAGTTGATAAAGTATTATCATTTGTCAGATGAAATTCTGTCAATTAACCTGCACTTTTAGCTATTTCTCACAATATAAAGTTTCTCCTATTATTACAGCTACTTCATTTGCCTTCTCTATTTCGAGGTGTGGTAAAAGATATCTACAAAAGGAAGAGTAGATTTTGTTTGAATAAACAATTACAAGTAATTTCAAGGTGTAAAACTAAAGAAAAATGCAATGAGCATACTGATTAGTATTGAAGAGCTTTTATCTGGAAAATTAGTAGAAGGAAGCAGAATTGAGTTTAAGGAAGACTGGAATCCTACGACCATCATGCGTACAGTATGTGCATTTGCTAATGATTTTGAAAACGAAGGTAGTGGCTACATCATAGTAGGGGTTAAAGAAGAAAATGGCAAACCGTTACGTCCGGTTAGTGGTTTTAATCCTGATGCCTTAGAGAGAGTTCAGAAAGAAATGATTGGATACGCCAATCTTATTCAGCCCCCTTATATGCCAAGGTTATCTCTTGAGGAGATTGATGACCGTAATGTCCTGGTGATCTGGGTTCCTGCCGGAAGCGTTAGACCATATAGAGTTCCTGATGATGTAAAAATTAAAAAGAACAAGACTTATAATTACAGGATTCGTCAATATTCCAGCACAGTAATCCCCAACCTTGAGCAAGAAGCAGAACTAATACAGTTAACTGCCAAAATTCCATTTGATGACAGGGTAAATACACAGGCCAGTGTTAATGACCTGGATTTTGGTCTAATGCGTGAACATCTATACAAGACAAAGAGCAAACTATACAGTGAAAGCATTAACATGTCTATAGAAGAATTGGCAGAAGCTATGAACTTATGTGAAGGTGCCAAAGAACATCGATTTCCTAAAAATGTAGGATTATTGATGTTCTCCGATCAACCTAAGAAATACTTCCCTACCGTCCAGATTGATGTTGTTGAATTTCCAAATGGCATCGGTGCAAAAGCATTTAATGAAAAGATATTTGAAGGGCCAATTCAAAAGCAGCTGACCGATGCTTTATCATACCTTAAAGTAAATATCATTAAAGGAAAAGTGATTAAATATGCTGATAGAGAAAAAGCCGATAATATAAGTAATTACCCATATGATGCACTTGAAGAAGCTTTAGCCAATGCCGTTTACCACAAAAATTATGAATTAAGAGAACCTATTGAAGTCAGAGTGCTACCTGAGGCTATTGAAATCATTAGCTATAATGGCGTTGACCCCTCACTTAAACAGACTGATTTCAATAAGGGTGTTATTAGAATAAGGCGTTATAGAAATCGGCGAATTGGTGAATTTCTTAAAGAGCTTGAATTAACTGAAGGCAGAGGAACAGGTGTGCCAACAATTATAAGTTCTATGAAGAATAATAATTCACCATCTCCAAAATTCGAAACTGATGAGCCTGATAGACGATATTTCGTATGTGAATTGCCAATAAATAAAGAATTTGAACCAAGGTTTGTAGATGGGTTGGCAGATGGGTTGGTAGATGGGTTGGCAGATAGTCAAAAAATGATAGTCAAATTCATTTTGGCGGAGCCTCGTATTTCAAAATCAGAAATGGCGAAAAGACTGGATATCAGTACGACTGCAATAGACAAAAACATTACAAGTCTTAAAAAGAAAAACATTATAAGAAGGGTTGGTGGAGACAGAACTGGTAGATGGGAAATTATTAAAAATGAATAGTAGAGAGTTATCCATCATAAATAATCTGTTCAAAGGTCGCCAAGATGTTTTTGCTATTAGGTGGGAGAAAAATACAAAAGCAGGATACACCCCTGCATATATTTACGATCCTTATCAATACCGCTTGCATAAAAATAATGGAGGAACTTTTTCAAATTTTCCTGATAAAACATACAAGCCACTAACCAGCGATGAGCTGATTAAGCACTTGAATGGAAATCAATTTATAGGTATTTATCCTCTTCTCAAAGATTATACAAGCTGGTTTTTGGTTGCTGATTTCGACAAGAGAGATTGGAAAGAACAATGTCTTTCTTTTATTGAAGCTTGTATTTCAAATGGAATTCCTGCGTATCTTGAACGGTCTCGTTCAGGCAATGGTGGGCATGTTTGGATATTCTTTGAAGAGAATTTGCCAGCTGTTAAAACTCGAAAACTATTTATTAGCATTTTACAAAAATGTGGTGCATTTTCTGTTTTTGATAAGGGTTCTAGCTTTGACAGGATATTTCCAAATCAAAATTACCTCTCCGGTAAAGGGCTAGGCAACTTAATAGCACTTCCATTGAATGGTATGGCTCTAAAAAACGACAATAGTTGTTTTATTGATACTGAAAACTTTACTCCATTCGATAATCAATATTCATTCCTTCAATCGGTTCAAAAGTTATCAACGGCTAACTTTAACTCCTTATACAAAGAAATTAGCGATAGCCCTAAACGAAACAAAGAACTTCTCCTTCAATCAACTTCGGAAGAATTAAACATTCAACTAAGTAATCAGTTGTCTTTTAATCGCAACGGACTAACTCCCCCTATTGTTAATTTTTTAAAGGATAAACTCAACTTTGCAAACCCAGAATTCTTTATTAAGATAAAGCAAAACCGAAGTACCTATAAAACGGAGCGTTATTTTAACTTCGTCGAAGAACAAGATAATATCATTACCATTCCGAGAGGAATGACAGGAAGCTTTTTAAAATTTTGCAAACAAGCATCCATAGCTTACAACTTTAAGGATAAGAGAAATAAACTTCCTACCATAAACTACGACTGTAACATTGAACTCAGAGCCCATCAGAAAGATGCACTTGCCAGCGTTTCAAAAAAAGATTTTGGTGTTATTGTTGCTCCTCCCGGAAGCGGCAAAACTGTGATTGGCCTTAAACTGATCTCCGACAGAAAACAACCCGCATTAATTATAGTCCATCGCAAACAATTAATGGAACAGTGGCTTGAGCGTATTGAATCATTTCTGGGAATCCCTTATCATGAAATCGGAAAGATTGGCCAGGGGAAAGCTCAACATAGCAAACAAGTAACTGTAGCAATGATTCAATCGTTATCTAAACACCTGGATAAGGATGCTCAATTATGTAATGCGTTTGGAACAATTATCATTGACGAGTGTCATCACATTCCAGCTAAGTCATTTAGGAATACGATTAGCAGACTCAACTCTTATTTTCTATATGGACTTACTGCAACGCCATTTAGAAAGCACAATGAAGGTAAACTCATTTTCATTCATCTTGGCGATGTCATTTGTGAAATACAACCTGAGCAAATTGAAAACCATAAACATGCTCAGGTAATTGTTAGGAATACAGCATTTAATGTACCATATAATCCAAAAACAGACCCATTTGAAACGGTATCGCAAATTTTAATACACGACCTTGCCAGGAATAACTTGATCATTAAAGATATAATCAAGGAGCTTAATGATGGAAATAGCGCTGTAATTCTTACAGAACGCAAAGAGCATATCAATACACTTAATCAGTTTCTGAAACATCGTTTCGAAACGATTTGCCTTTCTGGTGATGATTCTCAAAAAGATAGAACGAACAAGTGGAATCTATTGAAGGCAGGCAATTTTCAGGCATTAATTACGACTGGTCAGTTCTTTGGAGAGGGTAGTGACTTGCAGAATGTTTCACGACTTTTTCTGGTTTATCCCTTCTCATTTAAAGGTAAGTTAATTCAATATATGGGGCGTGTTCAACGCTCTGAGCACACACCAGTTATATACGATTATCGGGACTACAGAGTTGATTACTTAAATAAGCTATTTCTCAAAAGAAATACCTACTATCGTAAACTGGAGAAACAACATACTCTTTTTAACAATACTCATAAAGAGGAAGAAAAGCCAAGTACATATAGCATTCGAAAGCAGATAAAGCTAGATTTTAAAGAACTAGAGTTCAGATATGGAATTGTTGCTTTCAACTATGTCAATAGACAGACTGGCGAATTGATTGAGTTTGAAGTTGAAAATGATATCATCAGACCAGAATTCACAATCCTTAAACCATACTTTGCAAAACAGCTTGGACTTAGAAAGGTCACTCTTGACATTTATGCTGAATTTGAGAATGATATATTAATCGCTCAAGAGGTACAGTCTACTGATATTGAACGAATAAATGACGAGCTAATTGAAAGTGTAAAGTTTAGATTTGTTCAGAAAGAAGTTATTGGAGGCAGACCTCATGATTTCCAAGAGGAAATGCTAGGCTTACAAAATGTCACCAATAACCTATTGCCAGATATTGATGAAGAAGATTTTATCAATGAATTACTAAGCAATCAAGATACCAAACATCAGAAACAAATAAGATTCCTACTCCAGCGCCATCAAGCCCATATCTTAAAAATCCGTTTTGTTTTAAGTCCTTTTGCTTTTGTATTTTTAATTGAAGGTGATGAGCAATATCATATTGTACTTGAAACCTTAGATACTGAAGAGGCTACCTATCTGTGGCATATTGATAAAAGTAATTTGCACGACCAGCTAAAAACTATCAATAACGACTTATCAATTATGAGAAACAAAGGTCGACAATTCTTTATTCATAATGCACCTAATAATTTTAGCCGCATTGTGCATGATTACAATGGAGAAAATAAGGGGTATTTTATGTGGAAGAGTATGTTGGAAGAAAGGTTGGTTTGAAGTATTTAGTGAAATGATACGAGTTAACCTAACACTAAAACGCTTCAATTTTATTTAAGGAATTTAATAGTTGTAAAACCACCGTTTGTTGAGACAAATTTATCTTCTATAACATGCACTGCCATTGAAAGTCTCATTAACTGTTTTTAATAATGGGTTTCACGGTTTAACCTTAAAAGAAACAGTTATGAAATGGATTCTACCAAAGATCAGAACTAGGTGATAAAGTAATGTAATGCCCCAATGTCAACACCACGTTGATTGGCTAAAACTCAATGGGCTAGTATGGATGTATAACTAAGCCTGTTGCTGAACCTGAACGGCAGTTGCTATTCTTGTTCTAACCTCTTCATAAATTGGCACTTCTATACCTTCTCCAACCTCTAGAGATACAATTAGTCCATAGGGAATCACATCATCTTTGTTCGTAGTCCCATCTGCCCTACAATTTACTTTAACTCGTATAGTATTTCCATCTTCAAATGGTACTGCGTTTTCTTGTTCAAATATCTCATGTTGGATTGTACCTCTTTTTACTGCATTATGATTTGATTCTATTCTATTTGATGCAAGGTTATTATTCTCAATTGTAAACCAAATATTTGAGTGTCTATATTTAATATTCGTAGTCGAAATAGGAGATATATAAGCAAGGGTTATTGTCAACCTTCTCTTTTGGCGAACCGAACTGAGCGATGGAGGAAGAGGAAACTCGTAAATGTGAGCCTGTTCTTGTTTTAACTGACCAAAGCCCATTACTGTTGCACGTTGTTCAGTACAGCTCAAGGATTTATTTATATCAGGAAGGCCATAACCAATTAGTCGATTAATTTGTATTTTAACTTTTCCTTTGTCGCCTATATCGTCAAGAAGTGTATACAACTTTTCTCCAGTTTCGCCCCATTCTGCTCCATGTATAAGCATGGCTTTAATTAGACATGCCTCAATCTGAACAGGCATGTCAATTAAAAACACATCACTAAACAGACTTCGCAATTCTTCGACACATTTTATCGCTGACCTAGTAATTAATGCAGCAGCATTACTTGAACCTCTTATATAAGCTTCCTTATCCAAGCCTCCCTCTGCTCCATCAGGACAAGCAACTAATAATCCTGGTTTTAAGTAATTATTTACAGGCGTTAATATAATAGGTTCATTTTCTCCTCTATACCTATGGCTGTATATCTGCTTACCACTTGGGTAGACAATGTCAGGTTTAATGGATCTTTTAAATCCGCTTCCAATTGTGTTAGTCGGACTAGGAAGAAAGTTCTGATAAGGATCTATTCTACCAGCATTTAGCCGAAACTCCGTTTCATCCGAATGCAGACCGCCTACAGTTATCGAATTAATGCTTTCAGCTGGCGACATCAATCTTCTATTTCTAGAGTCTTCCAGTATTTTTGTTAGAATTGCTTTTTCTCTTTCATCTGAGCTTAAGGCTAAAAACTCTGTTTCAGTAACAGAAAGCACAATATCTTGAGTTCTATTACCGCAGCTTATAATGAACAGCACATTATATTTTGAGCTTAGATAATCAATCAGCCTTGCTAATGGACTTACTGCTTGATCTAATAATCTACTTGGATCTCCAATTGATAGGTTTATTACACGTACCGTTGGAGCAACGGGTTCTGCAACTCCCTCTCCCTCAAACATCCTTTTAACAGTTCTGTGTATTAAATCTACAACCAAAATGTTATCAGGCACAAATTCTGTATTATCAAGGCTTCTAGGATTTGGTTTCATAATCGGCCTCAAGTACAAGGTAGAATCTATTTGGGAGTCATTATTTGAGAGATCGCCATGTATTATTAATGAGGTCATAGCTGTACCATGCCTCCTATGAGATGCTTGATAGTTTTGAGCCCAATCATCAGGGTCATCAATAATTATTCTGTCAGAAAGCAATACATGATTAGCCAATGGTAAACCATCAAGAACTCCAGCTATTGGAGGCTCTGTTGGTAAAGGGGGCTTATGGTATTCAGGAGTTTCAGGAAGTTCATCAGATTCCAAGTCATTTGATGTCATTTGACCTGTACTTCTAAAAAACATAATTGAATCTGACTTAACTAGCTCTGTATTTTGATGTTCAATTATATTACTAATCGCCTCTGCTGGTAATTCAACCAGAGCGGCATTATATCCTATTCCGCTTATTAAGCTTCTATCTAAAACCTCTCCTTCAAGGTCATTTATAAGACCTTCAATTTCTTGAATTGCCTCCTGGTTTTTCTCAGGGGTCTTTCTTGGCCATAACTCAATCTCAAACTTAACAGGTTCTTCAGGATATACTTGAAGTAGCTCATTCCAATAGTCAATTACCCCAGTTTCTTGTAAACGATCTTGTACTCCCCATCTCCTAACGTCTTTTAGATGTATGAACATCTCCTTAAACTTCCCAAGTCCTCTTAATTCACCACTTCTAAAATTAAGATCAGGATTATCCTTAATTCTATTCCAAAGAGATAATAGTTCTTCCATCGCTCTTTGGTTACTCATTATCAAGTAAAGCCTTCCTGAAAGACTCTTTTCTTCATCATCAGTATTAAAAAAATCCTCGTCTGGCGAAATACTTTCGATATCAAATTCCGCTAACCACTCCAATCCCTCAATCTTTGCTGCTGCTTTGGCAAAATCATCCACCAACCCTACAGTCTCTATTACAATAACCTGCTCAGGATCAATCCCTGGTGTAGATTGCTGTATCTCAACATTACGGTTGTTAAAGTTGCTTTGTAGTTGCGTAAAAATAGGAGTTACACGTTCTGATTGTCGTTCTCTTCCTGGATAATGAGTTTTATTTATAACTCGTTGCCCTTTTTCTCTTGAGGCATTTGTCGGTTCAGGAAATAGTAATAACGGAAGTTCGGGCATAGGAGGTTCTTTTATTGTTCTATCTTAGTTGTTCTTTTGTCCCAAAAATCTAATTCTTGTTTTGTAATTGCTTTTACGTTTCCCTCTGGTTGAGACAATACATATTTTCTTAGTACAGTAGTTGCAAAATCCTCAACTTCAGCATAATTAGTCCCAGTTAGTTTTTTTGAAATCGTACTTGCAGCATATCCAAATTCTATCTTGTGTTGTTTCTGAAATCTAATTAACCAATTTTCTATTTTTTCTCTCGTAGGTAAAGGCAGTTGAACTCTTACTTGAAACCTCCTCCATACAGCTCTATCCAGAAGCTCAGGATGATTAGTAGCTCCAATAACTACGACATGACTAGGAAGAGAATCTATTTGCATCAACAATGAGCTAACTACTCTTTTGATTTCTCCAGTTTCATGAGTGTCTCCCCTCTCTTTCCCAAGGGTTTCAAATTCATCAAAGAATAAAACACACTGTCTTGTGCTAACAAATTCAAATAACTTCTTTAACCTTGATGCCGTTTCACCTAAGTAAGTTCCAACAATTGCATCATATCTAACGGTATATAGAGGTACCATTAGTAAATTTGCGACTGCTTCTGCCAATGAAGTCTTCCCATTACCAGGAGGTCCCATAAACAAGAATCTATTTCTAGGCTCTAAATTGTATGACCTTAATAAATCAACTCTATGTTGCTCTTGGGCTATATCGTTACATATCGCAACAACTTCTTTTGGTAGAACTAAGTCAGATAGTTGCTTTTGAGGAATTATTTCATGTACAAAATTTTCAATTCTATTATCAATAATTGTTCTGTTATTTAGACTTTTATCTATATTGGGTTTGTGTAAAAGCTCTTCTAGTTGTGCTGCTAAAACTGTATGCTTTTTACTCCGCTCCTCAGCAATTATTGCCTCAACGACCTTTTTAAACATGTTTTTATTTCCAGAAAAACCATGCTTTATTAGGTTCGTTAACAAATCAGCTCTTGCCATTTTAATATTTTTTTCTAACCAAATATACACAAAATGAATTCAGTTCATTATCTAATATTTTCCTTAATCCCAAAATATCTTGATGCCTGAAAAAATAAAGAACGGCAACGAAAACCAAAACACAAATGCGATAGTTAGAGAGAGTGTGATAAGGGTCTTTCAAAAACCTTATAAGAACACATACACAAACGACCTCAATATCCAAGATGAATACTGAAAATGTTTTGGTTTTGAGAAAGACGACTTTGTTAAGGTAGTGTAACTTATACTTGATTTACATTAATAACCTATGTAATGTCATTAACTCGATGAATGATGCGATTTGGTATTTGTGTTTGATTGGGACATTTATGTAGTGTTTCTGAAAAAAAGTATCTTCAAATTGTCTCACCAAACCCAGGTTTTATCGAACTACCCCCCCCCTTTAATCAAACTAAAAGAATATACCTCTCCTCAATAACCGCCACATACTCTCCTTTCATCTCCTCACTTAAAAATGACTCATCAATCCACTTCAATGCCAAGGATTTGTTTTTTACAAAGCGCTTATAAACACCATCTATCTGCTTTTTATTCAAACCAAGATTCTGTCCATATGCATCAAAGTAAGCTTTAGATAGTTTCTTCTTTTTACCTCCCAGTGTCAATGCCAGTTCTTCTGTATCTTCCGGTAATACAATGGATACATTGAGTAAATCATAAGCAGGTGCCAACTTCCATGTATCATTACTTAGAATCATGGAAAAATTCTTCAGGTGCATATCGTTATTACCTGTCAAGAAACTGAATATAGTTAGCTCAAACAAGAACAGTTTATCCAAAAGAGGATTGGCAGAATATGCACCAATTGCTTTTCCTACTTTTTCCATTGAGCTTTTATACTTGTCAAAGGCTTCGGTGATTTGAAACATATCCAGCATGTGTATTTTATCGCCTTGCAATGTTCTGTCAACGCGCTTGGTAATGTAGGACAACTCACCTGATTGTAAACGAATCAAACTGCATGGTACTACATTTATTCCGAAAGCTTCAGCTATTCGCATGGTCAGGTGTTCATTGGCTGGCATTTCAGGATAGTCCGCTGAAGGCGGCTTAAAGATGTAGTTTCCACCTAAAGCACCAACAACTGTTAAACGCTTATCAGTCTTCTTGCCTGCCTCATCCACCAAACTCATTGAAAGTTTTGGCTGCACACCAGGAACTGTAACACTTCGCTCCACCACGTCTTTAGCCAATTCTGACATTTGGTTGATGGAATAAGGTAACTCAGGTGGCACTTTTGATCCAAAGAATTTCTGGCTACATGCTTCATGAAAGTCGCCTTCTCCCTTTATTGGTTGATAACAATATAAACACTTATTCATCTTCTTCAGGTATAGGTTCAACACTCACGGCACCAATGCAATTCTGGCAACAAGCTAACAAAAGGCCCATGCGGTCATTTTGATTAATTTTCCAGCTCTTTGAAGCAATCTCCAACAACCAACCTTCAGGAATCAACCCTTCAAAAAATGGGAATAGACGGTTAGATTTATAGGTCTGCTTGACAACTGGCATAGTAAAAGTTAAAAACTGCTGAGGGTACTTCTCTGAATATTGCTCATCGTAAGTGAATACGTAATCTCCATCGTCAGTCTCAACTAATAAGCCGGCATAGATATCCTGATAATATATTTTAGCTTGTCTCATCATTCATTTGTTTGAAGCTCCCTGGAATTAACAGGTGCCAATTCATGACCAAACATGGCCAATACCTGATTAACTCTATCCAGGTTCATATTTGTTTTGCCCTGCTCTATTTTTCGAACAACCGTCAAGGCCACGCCAGCCCGTTCAGCAAATTCTTCTTGAGTCAGATTCACCTCTTTTCGACGTTGCTTTACAAATTCAGCCAATGTTTTCATTATATGCCTTTAGATATAAAAACTGAAATATAGTGATTTTATATGCAAAATGATATAATATATTGATTTTATTAGATAATTATATCTTAATACATATAATAGGTCATTATAATATCGTATTATTTTCCTGTTGCCACCTGTTTTTTGGCGATAATAGTCAGTGCACATATGCTCAATCTACACAAACCAATTAACGATAGAAGTGAATAAAACACCAAGTATCAAATACAAGAACCACTTAGGTATAAGCACACTTTTTTTCAGTTGATTCTCATGATTGAGCAAAAGCTGTTCAAGGTGTTCTGTATTCAGATCAAACTTAAGCTTTGAAGTTTTAAGGTTATGTAACTGCCTTTCAATTTCCGGAGCAAGCTCTTTAATTCCTTTACTGGTTTGCTGAAGAAGCTCAATTTCAGCAATTAGAATTTCCAGCAACTTCTGTTGTGACAAATTCTTTCTCATAGTCCTATAATTTGAAACGTGGTTTCTTTGTTTTCTTGAGTCTGGCGCGTTTATGTCCCACCTGGGAGTTGTGACTTAAGGCATCAAAACTTTCCTTGATTACCTTCTGTAATTTAGCGGCACTGAACGAACGGTGTACTGAGCTGGCCTTTATTGAATCATCACCAATTTGGAACTTCACACCTACAACTTTGCCATCCGAAGCTTGCTTAAGATGCATTTGGATGCCGTACAACTTCATTTGTTCTTTATATTCGAAGATGTTTCGAGGTTTTTGTAGTAAGCTTTTATTGTGGGCATCCACAATTTGTCCGTTCAATCGTTCTTCTTTTTGTCGCTGAATTTCCTTTGCTGTTGTAAAATTCCACTGCTTTGCCACACTTTCTGCAATTCGTTGTGCTTTCTTGCTAATAAAATGGTCTTTATAGGCCTTTCCATTGGCATTAATTCGATTGACGAAAATGTGCAAGTGCTTATGCTTTTCATCAGAGTGTAGAATAGAGATGTACTGGTTATCCTTCAGGTTCATTTGGACCAGGAAGTCATCAGTGAGCTTGGCAAAATCAACCTTGCTTAGTTTTGCTCCATCTGGGATAGTGGGACTAAGTACAATTGAAAATGAATTTCGGTCACAACGGGCATTCAGATTCTGGAAGATTCGAAACTCATTTGCTATTTCTCTTCCAGTCTCACCAATTACCCTGTTTCTGCTAATTTCCAGTGCATCTTTCTTGTTTCTTGCATAATTAATGGCATTGGCAACATGCGATATACTTTTTGCTTTCCCGATCATTGTTCGAATTTTCCAAGATGACTTTTCATCAGATTTATTAGCACTTCCAATTCATAAAGGATCATATCGTTTTTATGAAAGTGTTTACTTTTTATCAGGTTGCTGAGCGACTTGAAATTCCTGTGGTAAGCATGCAGATCATTATAAACTTGTAATTCTTCCGGTGAAAATCGCAGGGTAACTTTCATATTCAGTGATGCGCGACGGGCAAATTCACTGGTGCTTAAATTACATTCTTTAGCTGCCATGGCAATGGCTTTCTTTTCAATATTGCTTACCCTAAATGAAATATATTTTGTCCGTGTGATCATGGCTTAAAACATTAATAATTATTACCTGATATATTACATCCCTTTGCGAGTTTAGGAGCAAAGCAAGAGGCCAACTGTGCAACATTGGCACCTCTTGAAATAGCCTACCGCAAAGCTCTACCTCGCCTTTTATTAGAAGCTGTCAGAAACTGGTTTAAATCTTTCTTGTTTTCATAAAGAGCGGACATATCAACACTCTTTGGGAGATCTTTCAATAATTGCTTAGTGGTCCTTCTCCCTGCCAGATCATTATCCAGATATAAGCAAACTTTTGAATACCGCAGGGCAACTTCTTGAATGCGGTTTACAAAGGAGACAGAATTTAAAACCAGGAGATCGGACTTTTGCGGTAAAAGGGGGTAAAGGGTAAGCAAACTAAACAAATCAAACATCCCTTCAGTGACACTTAATATCGGTTTTGAAGTTGAAATCAAGGAATAATCCTTAGGTGATACAGAGTTTTTATAATACGGATTACGTAGTTCCCAGCCACCTGAAACATTCTCCATTCCAATTGCAAAATACCTGGCACCATCCAGGCGGTAATAGACTTGTTGCGCATAATTCAATGCCACATCAATGCTAATATTTCTTCTCTTAAGGTAATTCAAAAGGGCTGGATGTCGGATAGGCATAACCTTATCAATCTGAATCCTGGATTCTGGTTTTACCGCAGCAAATGAATTTTGCTGTTGAAAAGAAAAAGATGGGGTGTTTTTACCCAAAATCGTGAGTGCTTCCTTAACACTGCAATTGTTATTCATTTCGATTACCAGATCAATGATGTTTCCCCCTTTACCAAGTCCATGATCGTACCATCGGTTTAGTACCTTGGATACCTTAAATGAGGCTTCGGTTTCCTTCCGGATGGGACTGAGGTACCAGGCTGAATTCTGATTTTCTCTGACAGGGTATAGCCCTGCCCTTTTTAGGAAATCAATAATAGAAATATCTCTGGCTGTATTGCATTGTAGTTCTTGTTTTTTCATCAGCAATGTTTCAAAGTTTTTTTTGATGAAATGATGAGATGCTACCCATGTTATCAAATAATCAGTACTTTATGCATCATCATTTCTTCATCAATTCATCATTTCTGTTTTCAAGTTTAAAATGGCTCTCATCGTTTTTCATTTTGATGAGTTTTTGACGAGACTTTGATGAGTGTTAATCATTTTGTTTTCAGTACTCTATTTATTCATTCATCAATTCATCAAAATTCTCAAGCAAGAATTCCTTTTTGACCGTGTAGAAGCGTCCGGTATCTGTTTCCCTTAGAATTTCTCCTTTATTCCAGAACACAAATTTTTCGTAAGTCAGAGAATTTGGTTTTGGTGTTAATTTCCATTCTTTTTTCAGTAGCTGCCTAATTTGGGTGAGGTCAGTCTTCACCCTTGTTTGATTAATAGCAAACATGGCATCTTGGGGACAAAAATTGATTTCCTCCAGACTGTACTTCTCTATTATCACTAAAAGAATACTGGCTAATTCTTTTTCAACCCGGCTACGGTTATGTTGTATCAGTTTCTGTAAAGCCTTTGTTCTAATCTGCAAAGGCGTAAACCACATACGTGTTGCTCGTGGAGTTGAAAGCAGTCTGTTCTGAAGGAAGAATAGAAAAGCAGGAATCTCTTGAGTTAATTTTACAAGTAGATCCGTATCTTCTGTGTTAAATTTAGGGACCTTACGAAGCCAAAATCTTTCTTCAGATGCGTCGATCCGAATAAAATTATCTTCGTTGTTACTACATAGAATAAACTTACCGAAAAACTCTACCTCAATTTTATCCTTACCCTTTGCCTCCAGTTTATTGTGATTGGTTGTACTGAGATACTTAATTCGTTCGGTTAGTTCCTCTTTATTAAAAAGAACTTCGTCTATACAGATTAAAAGCTTATTAGCCCAATCTGAGTTAAACTGACTTCCAAAGCTGTCATTGGTTAAATAAGTTAGGTTATTCTCAAATATGGCTTTTAACCATTTTAAGAATGTACTTTTCCCTGTTGACCGTTCTTTCGATACCAGGCAAAGTATAGGAAGTATCTGAACTGGTTTCTGGTATAGGAGCTGTAGGTAATCTAATCCTAATTCAAACTGATTTCCAAAAATGTGCTTTACAAATAATATTGAAGCATCAATTGCCCCTTCCTCCGGTTTGTTTTTTAGTGGTGAATACTTGTTATAAAATCCTGAGTAAACTTGTTGGAAATGAACATGACTAGGTATACAGGTAAATCCATCATATTTTGGAACATCAGCTACATAGGTTTTCCCATGATCTTGTTTGATTGTATCGATGTTCCATGGTACCAGAATTTTGTTGAAGTCTCCCGAGATCGTTGGAGCCTTAACTTTTTTAAAATAAGAAGTACCCACTCGTATGTATGACATTTCATTCATGACAATACAGCTTATAACTTCCTATTCTTAGAGAGCATGTTGTTAAACTCCTTTTCTACCTCCAATTCTTCTTGTGAAATACCCATTAGCCAAAGGTCAATGTCTTTCTTGTAAAAGAACTTTTGTCTAATGTTTGCATTATTTCCGGTAGGAATGAGTTTATTACTTAGTAGTTTGTAGATCTTGCTTTTTGAAAGGCCAGTATACTGAGCAAGCTCTTCTACATTTAATACTGTTTTGTTTTCAAAAAGCAGGTTTTTAATTTGTTTAAGTTCATTTAGAACCTGTGTCGAGATAAATGCGTGATTTTCCATATGCTACATATTTGATTAATAAATGACGCTTGATGCGTAAAATTTTCATCAGCAAATATGTGGCTGTATCCATTACTCTATCAAGAAAGTAATTGCTATTACGGGTAAATTACGGGAGAAATACCGTCTAAATCGAAAGTTTTTTTCGAATAGGTTTAAGATTCTCTGAAAATTCGGTTTCATTTTCATTAATCCACTCGGAAAACCTTGAATTTAAACTGGCTCTGTTAACCTCTGAACCATTCATAGTAAAAGTTACCTCAATAAATTTGAATAGCATTTCTTTTCGTTCCTTTTTAAATTCTCTAATGCCTCCATCGGCAAGTAAATGTAGGATTCGGAATAATTTCTTGTAGTCAGCTGCTATTCGGTTATCAGAAACCAATTGAAAATCAATCTTCTTATTTGGCTTAAGGTTGTTTAATACCATAATTAAGTCTTCTCTTTGGATCTCTGAAAAACCTAATTCATCCAATGAAGTGCCATTCAGATTACTTCGTTTAAACTGGAGCGTATTGGATAATTGCTCTCTCTTTAACCTTCTCGCTTCTCTTAAAGAGGCAACTAAGAATAATAGCAGGAACAATGCTAGTATAAATGAAGCTGAAAGGATTATAACTACTTGAAGAGAAAAATCCAGTACCAATCCTAAGGTTAAAATGTACACACAGTAGATAGATAATATAAATAAAATCAAAGAAGTGTTATTTCGCATGATGCGAGAATAAAAGACTCTTCTTATTTTGATATCAGTCCTAAATAATATTCTTGCTGTTATCTGAATGATTTTATCCATTATTGATGGGTATTTCTACAATTCAAAATACTTCATTTTTCCTGAATCACTTCTAAAGACTACAATAAAAATATAATAACAAATAGATGAAAACAAATGACAATCACGGGGAAAACACAGTTTGGTATTGTTTGATACCATTTAGTATGAAAAAAGTTTAATAACATGAAATCGATGTGACCAAAAAGGTGAATAAGACGTTACAGTTTGTCCCCCTTGGTGGCTTTTTCTATCTTAGAATTTTAATAAGGTTAATTATTAACTGCATGAACACCTCATTAGAGCATTTACCGGAAAATAAACAGGATGAACTAAAAGCTTTAGCAGAACTATTCAGTTCTTCAGACAAAGTTTTAATGGTTGTTCTATTTGGCAGTTTTGCAAGGGGGAACTGGGTTCAAGATAGATACCTGGAGAAAGGTGTTATTTTTGAATATAAAAGTGACTACGACCTATTAATACTTCTTGACAATGATGATATGTCACTTCAAAACCACTTTGAAAATCGCATCAAAACGGAGTTAATTAATTCGGGTAAGTTAAAAACCCCTGTTTCCTGTATATTTCATGGGATTGATCAGGTTAACGAAGCACTATCAGAAGGACATTATTTCTTTACTGATATAAAGAAAGAAGGAATTGTATTAATACGTAAAGGAACAAGTTCATTAGTTGAACCAAGAATCCTTACCTCTAAGGAACTCGCCTTAAAAGCTCAAGAATATTTCGATCAATGGTATAGAAGTTCTGATGATTTTATCTTTCAGTTTAATAATGCTATACAAACTAATAGGATGCATAATGGAGCATTTCAGCTTCATCAAGCTGCAGAAAGATTATATGTTACTATTCTTCTTGTTTTTACTGGATATCGTCCAAAAACTCATAGTCTAGATGCTCTTAGTTTCCGTGCAGAAATGTTGGATGAGCGATTAAAAGAAGCATTTCCAAGAGAAACAGATAAAGAGAAAAGTCTTTTCCGGTTGTTACATCGTGCATACATTGATGCACGTTACAAAATGGATGAATACCTAATTACTTTTGAGGACTTACAATATCTTGGAGATAGAGTGAGCATTCTTCAAAAACTAACCAAAGAAGTTTGCTTATCAAAAATCGATGGGATAGGGAAATAAGCAAGCACATTTTAAGCATTTACGGTTTAATTCACTTATTTTTAGTATTGAAATAAGTGAAACATGACATATCAAACAATCCATACGATTTCAAAAAACATCTGCAGTTCATTAGTATGGAGTAGCATAGGGTTTCATGAGGAAGAAAAATTTGTTGTACCCATGTTGTACCCGCCTAAAAAACGAAAGGCACCACCATCTCTGGAAGTGCCTTGTTTAAAGGGGTGGGCCCACCTGGGCTTGAACCAGGGACCCCCTGATTATGAGTCAGGTGCTCTAACCAACTGAGCTATAGGCCCGGCTTTATAAGGTTAAAACCTTTTCAGCGGATGCAAAAATAGAAAGGAATTTGTTATTATCAAAAGGCTGCGACAAATAATTGTAAATTAAAATTTACTAAATTTGATATCCTTCACATAATCTGAACGATATAACAAATTAAAAAAACGGATATGAAAAAGTTTCCCACTATTATCGTCATCATTTCGTCCCTCATTCTTTTATCAATTCTGAGTTCTTGCTTACCGGGAGGAGGTAATTATTCGCCAAGCGAGCCGGCAGGCTTCTTCACAGGCATTTGGCATGGCTGGATTGCTCCCGTATCATTAATCCTTGCATTGTTTAATAAAGACATAACTATATACGAAACATTTAATTCAGGTTGGTGGTACGATTTTGGATTTTACATTTCAATTATTGCCGGATTTGGAGGAATTCGTTTATTAAGAAAAAAAACAGATTGACCTTTCTCTTTTCAAATGTGTTTTATTATCATAAATTAACAACATTATTGCTCGCTATGCGTAGTTATAACAACCTGTTAATTAACATCTATCATGCGCCATGTAATTACCATACTACTTTTGGTTGTATGCAGTCTATTTACACTGCAGGCGCAGTACTTTGGTCAAAATAAGCCAGCCTACGAGAAGTTCAATTTTCAACTTTATAAAACCCCCAATTTTGAACTGTATCATTATCTCCAGAATCCCGAACTTGTAAAGCAGCTTGGTGAGGACGCAGAAAAATGGTATTACTATCATCAGCAAATATTACTGGACACATTAAGTTCCCGAAATCCCATTATCTTTTATAGTAATCATGCCGATTTTCAGCAAACAACTGCTGTTAGCAGTCGCATAGATGTTGGAACAGGAGGAGTAACCGAAGGAATGAAACGACGTGTTGTAATGCCGGTTTTATTTACACGCGAACAAACCGACCATGTACTTGGTCATGAATTGGTTCACGCTTTTCAGTTCCACATGCTTTCGAACGATGATAAAATTAACCTCATGGCGATTAACAACGTGCCTTTATGGATGATTGAAGGCATGGCCGAATATCTATCGCTGGGTAGTTCCAATAGCCAAACAACTCTTTGGATGCGAGATGCTCTTATCAACAACAACTTCCCAACTCTGGAAGAGATGACGCGGAGTTACCGTTACTCGCCTTATCGATACGGTCATGCTTTTTGGGTATTTATCGCACACCTGTATGGCGAACAGTACATCCCTCGCTTGTTTAAAGCAGCAGCTCACAATGGCTATGAGCAAGCTATAAGTGATGTGCTGATGTTGACAGATGATTCCTTGTCGGTTATTTGGAAGAAAACTTTAAAAGATCATTTATTAAGTGATAATATCAATTCGACCTTTTCCATTATTGGTGATCGTCTTATTTCTAAAAAAAACAGTGGACGGTATAATCTTAATCCTTCTATTAGTCCTGATGGTCAGTATGTTATTTTTCTTTCGGAACGCGATTTATACGACATTGATCTGTTTCTGGCGAAAACCGACGATGGTGAAATAATTTCTCGCTTATATACTGCTACCAGTCACGATGAAATTGATGCTCTAAATTACCTCGAAACATCCGGTTCCTGGTCGCCCGACGGGCGATATTTCGCTTTTATTGCATTCAAACAAGGTCAATCTGTGTGCATGATTTATGATGTTAAAAAGCGGCAAGTCAAAAAAGAAATCCACATGGCCGAATTGGATGAAATAAGCTGGCCGGCCTGGTCGCCCAATCAGAATCAAATCGCCTTCTCAGCACTAAAAGATGGAGTATCTGATCTTATTATTTATCAGCTCGATAATGATCAATATAAAAACATCACCAATAACAAATACTCCTGCATACAACCATCATGGACAGCAGATGGAGAACACCTTTATTACGTAAGCGATAAAAAGTTATCTGGAAATGTCATTTCCAGAAATGGTTTAAATCTGGCTTTAATATCCCGAGATGGACATCAGCACCAATATTTTAGAACTTTTGACGGAGCCAAGAACCTTAACCCTGTAGCTACAGCCTGCAATAACGAAGTATTGTTCTTGTCTAATTGGGATGGTCGGCGAAACCTGTATCTCTTAAATACCTCTGACAGCACGATTGCGAAGGTAACTGACTACCCGACCGGAATTATAGGCATGACAGATTATTCACCCGCATTAACCATTTCTGCTGACACCTTACTTTACACAATGCTTTGGAAAGGTGAGTATGCCATTTATAAAACAACAATTTCTAATCTACAGCAAAAAAAACAGGTCATCGAAGAACGTGAAGCGAACCTAACAGCATCAAGGCTATTTCCATATTCTGCCATTCCTTCACAGGTTGAAACAAACTTATATTTTAACCGGCAACCCTATGCCCTCAATGTCGACAGCTTCTTTAATGATGAGATCAGAAACAAGTTTAAACTGGATTACATCGGAAATACTACAGCCGGAATTATGACCGGGCGTTTTGGGACTGGTATGGCAGGAAGTATCGAGGCCATGTTTAGTGATATTTTGGGCAAAAACATGTTGTATACAGCTCTTAGTATCAATGGCGAGGTTTACGATTTTGGTGGACAGATTGCTTATATATCTCAACGAAAAAGAATTAAAGTTGGTGTTGGGCTCTCGCACATACCTTATCGCACAGGTACCTATCAATACCAAACCGATTCATTAGCCGATGGAAATACATCCCGCTCATTGAACTACCTCTTCCGCCGTACTTTTGAAGATAAGCTTTCCGTATTCACCTTTATCCCCATCAATAAAACTCGGCGCTTTGAACTCGGAGCTTCGTATGCTTTTTATAATTATCGGATTGAGAAGTATAAAAACATCAACTCCTATTCTCAGATTTATACATCCGAAAAGGAACGGTTGCCGGCACCTGACGGTTTTGGCACAGGTATATTAGATGCGGCCTTTGTCATCGATAATGCTAAAATGGGTTTGGCATCTCCTGTTGAAGGGAAACGTCTCCGTATTCAAATGGAGCACTATCTCCATAAAATGCAAATGCAAACGCTCCTGATTGATTTCCGACGATACTTTTTTGTGAAACCCTACAGTTTGGCTTTCCGAATTTACCATTACGGTCGATACGGAAAAGACTCGGACAGCGAACGCATGACCGAACTGTTTCTTGGCTCGCCCTGGTTTGTGCGTGGTTATGACGTAGGACGTTTTTATGGCGACGAATCTGTTGATGCCAACACCATCAGCATGAACCAATTAATCGGAACCCGCATTTTGGTAAGTAACCTGGAATGGCGCATTCCATTTACTGGTCCGAAGGAAATTGCCTGGTTCTCGTCCAACTTTTTATTTAGCGAATTAGCCCTGTTTGTCGATGGGGGTGTTAGCTGGAATAAAGAATCCCACCCGGTTGCGCGTTTAACAACCAACAGTAATGCACAACGCATTCCGGTTTTTAGTGGCGGCCTGGCCTATCGCATCAATCTGTTTGGGGCGATGATTCTGGAACCCTATTACGGCTTCCCTTTCCACCAAAATCAGATTAAAAAAGGTGAATTTGGCATCAATATTTTTGCCGGCTGGTAGTTTGATTCTAAAATATTTTTTAGCCGAATAGTTTATCTGGCATCTTAAAATCATTATCTTGTGATTGCGGGGGCAGATAATTATGTGAGAAAAGTTAATTGGAGAGTATCCTAATAAAACAAAAACTCATGAAATATCTAAGCCGGATTAAACCGACTTATCAACATCATTTGGCTAATCGAATAACAAGATTTATTCGACAAAAACTACACCCATGCCCCTCAAAAACTTCTTATAACCTTACTCATTTAATAACTAAAACAACATTTCTATGGATTCAATTTTTTGGTTTATTCCATTTGCTTCTGTATTAGCATTGGTTTTTGCATGGATCTTTTTCAAATCCATGATGAAAGAGTCGGAAGGTACCGATAAAATGAAAGAGATTGCTCAACACGTCCGGGATGGTGCCATGGCTTACCTTTCGCGCCAGTATAAAGTGGTAAGTATCGTTTTTCTGGTTCTATTAGTTATTCTCACCATATTGGCCTTTATAGGCGTCCAAAATCCATTTGTTCCGATTGCCTTCCTAACGGGTGGTTTCTTTTCCGGGCTATGTGGATTCCTCGGTATGAAAACAGCAACCTTTGCTTCAGGACGAACCGCTCACGGAGCTTCTCAATCACTTAACCGTGGCTTAAAGGTTGCCTTCCGAAGTGGAGCCGTAATGGGCTTGGTAGTGGTTGGTTTTGGATTGATTGACATTGCCTTATGGTATTGGTTGTTAAATTACATTTATGATCATAACATTTTTGGATTGGGCTTAAAAGTGGCCGAAGAAGTTAGCCTTATGGGTAACTGGACTAGTGATTTTGTGGCTAATTCGGAATGGACACACGCGAAAATGGTTCATATTACAACTACCATGTTAACATTTGGTATGGGAGCCTCAACCCAGGCTTTGTTTGCCCGTGTTGGTGGTGGTATTTATACCAAAGCTGCTGATGTTGGTGCCGACCTTGTTGGTAAGGTAGAAGCAGGTATACCGGAAGATGATCCTCGTAACCCGGCAACCATCGCAGATAATGTGGGCGATAATGTAGGTGATGTAGCCGGAATGGGTGCTGATCTGTATGAATCATATTGTGGCTCAATATTGGCAACGGCGGCCTTGGGAGCTGCTATTTCAATGAACTCAGGAACTTTTAATGAGAAAGCCATTATTGCCCCTATGCTGGTTGCTGCAATCGGCATTATTTTCTCAATTCTGGGTGTATTTATGGTACGAACTAAAGAGGATGCTACAGCCAAGAACCTATTGAATTCGCTATTGGTAGGAACAGCCGGTTCTTCTATCTTAATTTTGATTGCTATTGGTGTAATGGCCTACCTTGGCTGGTTTGGTTGGGGCATTTTCGGCTCCGTTGTGGCTGGTCTTATCGCAGGTATCATCATTGGACAAGGAACCGAATATTACACATCCGATGGCTATAAGCCAACCCAAGGCATTGCACAACAAGCCCTTCAGGGACCTGCCACAACCATTATCGATGGTATTGCCGTTGGTATGTATTCAACCTGGATTCCAGTAATAACCATTGTTGCAGGTATTATTGCAGCATTTGGCTTTGCAGGAGGATTCACTGATTTTAGTGAAGGAGTTTACGGTATTGGTTTTGCTGCTGTGGGCATGTTATCAACCCTAGGAATAACATTAGCCACTGATGCTTTTGGTCCAATTGCTGATAATGCAGGTGGTAACGCCGAGATGGCTGAATTACCAAAAGAAGTTCGTGAACGCACCGACGCATTAGATATGTTAGGTAACACAACTGCAGCTACGGGTAAAGGGTTTGCTATTGGATCAGCAGCCTTGACAGCTATGGCATTGCTTGTCGCTTACATGGAAGAAGTACGTATATGGTTGAAGAAAGTACCAGAACTGGGTGACAAATTCCTTGAAGTAACGGGTGCAGAAAGTTTAACTAAGGCAACCATTCAAAACTTCGTTGATTTTTATGAATTGAATATGTTTAACCCGCTTTTATTGGCCGGTTTATTTATTGGTGCCATGATGGCATTCGTTTTCTGTGCCATGACTATGAAAGCTGTTGGTCGTGCTGCAGGCGCGATGGTGGACGAAGTACGCCGTCAGTTTAAAGAGATACCGGGTATATTGGAAGGAACCGGAAAACCCGAATACGCTAAATGTGTGGCTATTTCAACAAAAGGTGCACAACGCGAAATGATGGTGCCGTCAATCCTTGCCATTGCTGTTCCAATCATTGTTGGATTGGTATTTGGTGTTGCCGGAGTTATTGGTTTGCTTATGGGCGGACTGGTGACTGGTTTTACCCTTGCAGTAATGCTCAACAACTCTGGAGGCGCCTGGGATAATGCTAAAAAATACATTGAAAAGGGCAACTTTGGAGGCAAAGGAAGCGAAGCACACAAAGCCGGTGTGGTTGGCGATACCGTTGGTGATCCGTTTAAAGATACTTCTGGTCCATCGTTAAATATTCTTATTAAACTTATGACGATGGTATCTGTTGTAATGTCAGGACTAACTGTTATTTACTCATTATTCTAAAGACCACTTCTACAAATGCGGATATTGAACTATTCGCAAGCCATTATAAAATATGCCGCCCTTATTTACGGGGCGGTTTTTTTATGGCTTATAGAAAAACTGATTCATATGTAACAAAAAAAAAAAGCCACTCATTTGAGTGGCTTTCCTATTTTGTATTTTATAATTCGCTATTTCAACTGCTTCACAAGCGACAGAACCGATTTGGCGCAACCTTCTTGTCCTCCCTTAAATGAAAAATACAAGTGGTAAACACCAGTTTTACGGCAAACAAACTGAAATTCATCGTACATTTTGCCATTGTGAAAGTTGCTGCTAATTAACTTCTCGCTTTGCTTAAGTTGCAGGATCATTTTTTCAGAATTACCAGCGCCATTTACAATATTAAATTTGTATTGTGTATTGCTATTCAGTACCACCGAAAATTTTACGTAGCCTGTTTTGGTGTCTTTTTTCTCCTTCACCATTTCAACAGTAAAATCTTTGATATACTGGCTTGATCCCATTTCTTTTAATGCCGTTTTAAGCAAGTCATCGCCACATTGTGCAGATGCGCTTAGGGCACTCATTGTGAAAAGAATCAGGAAACTATAAATTAATTTTTTCATGGTATCTATTTTAATTGATCTGGGTAAGAACATTTGCAAAAATAACTTTTTTTCAAACGTTCAGACCTACGACACAATGAATTCTCTTAATGACTTAATTTCGTTAATGATGGCATTCATCTGCTCAGGCGTAACTTCTACATGACTGATCTCGTCCTGAACAATGATTAATTTTCCATCTTGCTCGATGGTTTGTGGCTCGGCAAATTCGGTTGTGATTTTAACGCCATCGTAGGCACTCTTTAATTTGCCCAAGCGCTGCGCCAACTCAGCAAAATCAGGATCATTACCATAGTTTTTAATGATAATCTCAATGATATTGATGATATCTTTTTGTTCTGCAATGCGGTTTACCAAGCTCTCGTTATTGGTTTGCTCAATTACGTTTCCTGTTAAATATAAACCTTCAATCCAGGCTCCTGTAACGATCAATGAAGAAACATTACTACGTTTCTGACTACGTAGATAAGAATCCATTTGATTAAAACTTGAAATAGAAATCTGCATCAACGAATCAAGGTTATTGTTATTCGTTGCCATTCTTTTTAATGCATTGAAATCGAAGAACTGACCAACCTTAATACCTTCTGATAAAGACTTAATAGCCACCAAATATGATACAACAATGTTATTCTTGTCAAAAGTATTAATGTAACCTAAATCGGCACTGTAAACCCCAAGGTTTAAAGCTCGTTTGTAGCTGGTGTTATAGTTATCTACCTTATCAGCGTCGTTAAGTATTTTTTGAGAAAAATCAACGCCGGTAGCTTTAATAATTGCTGCCATCTCAACTGGCGACGAAATGTTTTGAATAACGTCACTCATCACTTCTTCTGAAAGTTCAAGTGCACCACTTTCGGCAGGTGCAGAAAGTGTTAATTCGTCTGATTCATTACTTTTCTTTGATGAACCTGAACAAGCTGATAATATGCTAATTGCAGCGATTATCATGGTTAGGTAACTAAGTTTTCTCAACATTTTAGTACGTTTTTAATTTCGATTGAAGCAATTATACTCAAATATTTGTTAAAAGGTTACTTTTTAAACAGTTTTAATTCGCCGAAGAAATCAAGCGCTTTCTTAAGCCAGTCAAAGTATAGCACCACATAAAGCAATATTGTCAAAATCCAGACAACAACAATGTTGAACCATAGTGTATCGAAGAACTTACCGGCAAAATGCTTTTGCGGAGCAAAAAAGTGGGTTCGGAACGATACCAATGATTCTGGCTCTGGTATCTGATAAATAGGATCAACCACCTGTATCAACTTATCACCATCACGCAATATCTTATTCTTATCAAATGTTTTACGAACAATATCAGTAATGCTCTCATTGTAATGAGCATCCTTAATAGCATTAAAACGCTCTTTGTTGTTTCGAATATTCTCTGAAAGGAATCTGTTGATGGTATTATCGGCTTGATTAAAGATGTTACGGTAATGGTTTTTAAGCTCTTCAAGATAAGTCTTTGCCTGATCTGCAACCTCTTCATTAAACTGATCAACTGTCAGTTTCTCAACTAAATTAGCAGATTTGATAGCCGGAACCCTTTGCATTTCCTTTGTTAACTCATTGCGCAAGAGAGCCAAATCTCTGGCATAAGCCTCACTGTTTTTATCTGCATCCCGACAGGCATCAATAATCTCTTCAATTTCTGGCAGGTAATAAACATTTTTAAAGTCGGAGCTACTTTGCTTCAATTCCTCATTAAAAATGTTTTTCTTATAGTTATTATGCTTATACTGGTGTACAATTAATCCCTCGTAAATATACCGAGAAGGCATTACCTCAGCCACCAAAGGCACTTTGTCAACACTTGTGAAATCCTTATTTAGCTTATCAAAGGTAAACACAGCTCCTGCTAATACCATTTGAGGTATCATTACCAATGGTATTAACACATAAATAGTTACAATCGAATTGAAGGAGGCAGACAAAATTAAGCCAAGAATATTGGCGAACGCTGAAATAGAGAATAAAGCTAACCAAAATTCAAAGCTTAAGCCCTTAATACCAAGTATACCATTCGACACCAATACAAACGTAATCATTTGAATGGCTGATAGTGTAAATAATATCAGGATTTTAGAAGCCAAATAACTGGAGCGACTTAGGTTCAGGAACTTTTCCCGCTTCAGTATTTTTGCATCCTTAAATATTTCTTCGGCACTAACAATCAGCCCGAAAAACAAAGCAACAATGATGCCCATGAAAATGAATGGAGCAATGTTTTCATTCTCCCGGAATACATACACATCCGATTCCGGATCAACGATGTATCGGATTAAATAAGCCAGTACAAAGCCTAGAAAAGGAGTTTCAAGAAGGTTAAGTAGTATATATTGCTTATTGCTTATTTTCGATTTGAAATCGCGTAAAGTATAAATGAAAAACTGCTTAAACCACGATGGTATATTTAGTGATTTAGGCGGTTTGGAATTTACCTGTTCTACCTGCGGCAGTTCAATGTTTTCTTTATAATGTTCATGCCACTCTTCAGGCGATGTTTTTCGCTTATTGGTGTAGTTACCATATTCATCGATTACATTTGCATCGATAATATTGAAAATCAGTTCAGGATTGAGGTTACCACAGGTAGCACACTCCCCTTGATCGCTATTAATTTGCGCATCTAATCGCTTAAAATAAATGAGCGATTCACTAGGATTACCATAATAAACCGGATAACCACCGGTATCAAGAATGTACATCTTATCAAACATCTTATAGATGTCTGACGATGGTTGGTGAATAACTACAAAGATTAATTTGCCTTTCAGTGCTAATTCCCTTAAAAGGTTCATCACATTTTCTGAATCACGTGAAGATAAACCGGAAGTTGGCTCATCAACAAACAAGATTCCGGGCTCGCGAATTAGCTCCAGAGCAATGTTCAATCGCTTTCGTTGCCCTCCACTAATCATTTTATTAAGTGGCGAACCAACTTTTAAATTACGACGCTCATACAAGCCAAGGCTCATCAGCGTATTTTCCACCATCTCAGCTATCTCTGTTTCATCTTTGTCTTTGAAACAGAGCTTTGCGTTGTAGTACAAATTCTCATAAACTGTTAACTCTTCAATTAACAGGTCGTCCTGAGGAATATAACCGATTACCCCTTCAACATTATCGCGTTCATGATGAAGGTTGTAACCATTAATCAACACTTCACCCTTTGTGGGCGTTTCATTACCACAAAGAACATTTAGCAACGTGGTTTTACCGGCACCACTGGCACCCATAATTCCAATCAGTTTACCTTGTTCTTCAGAGATATTTACATCCCGAAGCCCGATGCCTCCGCTTTTAAACTGAAAGCCAACATCTTTTACTTCGTAAGATATTTTTGACACCGATGAATCGGACATAAAATGCGATACAACATCGGTGTAATAAACGGGTTGTCCTTTGGGCAGTTTGATAAAACTTCCTTTTGGGAACAGATAAATGCGACGGTTGTTAACAAGTAATCCGTTCAGAAAAACATCTTGCTGACCGGTGTAACGAATAAAGTACAAGCCTGCACTCTTTACTCTTAAGATCAGTACTTCTCCATCTAATTCACCCGACTGAATGTATTTAGCCTTTTGATGTTCAGATGACTGATGATTGACAACCAAAACATCATCGAGGTCGAGATTGGCCAAATCATTATTAACCGTGTAGGTTTCAATGGCTTCAATTTCCTCTTTAGGCAATTTAAACACATCGGCCACCGTATTGATAATGGCCATGCGCTGCTCGGTAAATTTATGGTCGGCATTAACCAACTCATACAAACGCAAAAGAACAACTACTTTTTGCTCTTTGTTAAGCTTTTTATTAATCTTCTTACAGATTCCGAGAATCTTCACAGAATCCTTCATCGAAGTTAGCTTAACCTTACCTTCTGCATCGGATTTACCAAGCTTAGAATCTTTTGAAAATTTAAGAAAGAGCGAATAGTATTCTTCTACAGCTTCCGCATTCAGTTGCTGCTCTAAAAAGGTACGCACATACTCTGTCTCATTCACCTCAACACCACCATCTTGCTTAGCTATCAGACCAAACAATTGCATTAGTGCTTTCAGAATTTCTTCACTCATATTCTAATTCTCAATCAGTTTCTATTAGTCGGTATATGATATATAATCAAATGGAATTTCAACGATGTCAGCATATTCTTCACCTGCTTCCAGCATATCTTCTTCCTCTTCGTGATAATGCCACTTAATCACCACATCATTTCCGCCTTCAACAATCTCTTCGAATTTTAAAAGTATATCCAGAATTACTTTTGATGAAGCTGTATTGAAATATTCCAATTTGAAATGAAACTCCGTTTTTTCAACCGGTGCTTCTGCATATGCATCTATCCATTCCAAAATTGGTTCATAAAACATATTCACATCTTCAGGAAGAGAGCGTCCTGATATTTCGAACTTAGCGTTGTCTTTATCCAGAATTACATTAGGGGTATCATCAGTCCCCGCAATATTGATTACTTCCATTATATTTTCTGATTAATTGCGTTTAATAGTTGATGTTAAGATAAAAAAGCTCACTTCGTCGTTCAGACGTTTAAATTCGTAGCTTAGTTTGCTACCTGTTTTCTTAGCAATATCAATAAAACCTAAACCTGCACCTCCTTTATCCGAAATTCTTCCTTCGCGCATTTGCTTCTTGTACAGTTCACTCAGCCCTTTTTTATCAAGACTGTTAACCTGCTCAAGATTAGCTTCCAATTCAGGAATCTTTTCATTTTTAATCACATTACCGGTAATAATGTTATAGCTAACTTCGCCATGGCTTACCATTACAATACCACGACGTTCTTCCTCGTCATCATCCAGCGAATCGGCGTGTTTGCTAATGTTTTGAAGGCATTCTACCATCACATTAAAAACTTTACGCTGAACCGTATTGGATTCCTGACTTTTTTCAAGGCTTTTTTCTGTAATTGAGGTAAAGGTTTTAGTTATTTCCTGAGTTACCTCACCTTCATAAACCAAATTAATTTCATTGGTTTTCATCGTCTTATACATCTGGTATGCAAAGTCGAGAAACCCATGATTTTCTTTCTTGTTATCCATACTATGAAGTGTGTTATACTTACTTCTTAACTTATTTCAACTTCAAATAAAATGCAAAATTAAAAAGAACAGTAAAATAGCTGTTCATTCTTTCGATGAATCTGCACTTTATATTTGATTAATCATCTGATCAAAAAAAATTACGTGATGCCCAAGATAAAAATAATTCTTACGACTCACGTCAGTGCTAGTACGGAAAAAATTCAGAATTGTTGTGCAAATTTACGTGAATCACCTTTTAGGTCAATTTAAATCATCAACTAAGTTGATGAATAAACGAAATGAAACCTTTGCAAGGCAATAATACCATTAAGTCTCAGATTAATAGTTATTTAAGTTGGTTTTGTTTTGGATTTTCATTAACTTAAAGATGTGATTAAAAAGGAGTTACATATGAGTTTTGTATCGCATCATGTCGAACG
>JAOARW010000057.1 GCA_025210475.1 Carboxylicivirga sp.
ATAGTTTTCCTTTCATTATTTCTGCAAGGTTTTACTCTAAGTTACTAAAAACCTTGCAATTAAGAATGTTAAAAAGCCATTAATTATTCAGATTAACAGCTGATAATTAATGACTTGTATTGTTGTTAAGGATTAACTAGTCAGAATACTAATTTCCTTTAGCGGATTTCCGTCAATTAATAGAATATCGGCCATAGCGCCTTCTTCAATTACCCCAATATTGCCAGGGTAAGGATTACGAGGACCCGAAAGCGCAAGAATTTCACCGTTTAATACGGTAGCCTGATAAATTAGTGCTTAACCATTAATCCATCTGCAAGTGACTTTTTATAGGATTGGTATGCTGGCCAAATGCCCATCAATACACCTCCAAATAAAATTAGCACTAACATCAACAATTCGGAGAAGGTAAAAGCTTGAATGTCGATAATAATTCCAAGTTGATCAGCGATTATTGGTTTAGTTATTAAAAGAACTATAGTCAAGATGGTGATGCCAACTATAATTCCAATAAAAGTAATAGCAACGGTTTCTAGCAGTATCAGGCGAAAAATATGTTTTGGTTTCGCTCCTACTGAACGTAAAATTGCCATTTCACGGCGACGTTCATTTAAGCCAGACTTAATTGTTGTTAGCATTCCGGCAAAGGTTACTATCAATACAAGAAATGATATAAGCAACAGTGCTTTTTCAATGGGCTTCACTACTCTCCATAGTTCATGAAGTGTTACAACAGGCATAATGGCCGTTAAAGGCTCGTCTTTATATGTATTGAGGGAACGTTGTAAGGATAAAATTTCAGTACGATTGTTTAGTCCCAGCATAAAAGCCGTTAAACTTTTCGGAGAGTCGTTGTCTTCGATTTCGTTGTGATGATAATGCCTGTGATTACAGGTGTGATTATGATGATTACAGGTTATTTCGGTATCCTCTAAATTGGATATTACAGATGCAAGTGGGTCGTTTTTATCCTCAGATCCTGTATTGTAAAAATGTTGATGAATAGCACCCATTGCATCTATCGAAACATGAATGGTCTGATCCACCGGTGTTCCAGTTGGTACTAATATAGCAGATACTGTAAATGGATCTTGATCGTGTTCAACTAAACTGACTTCGCCCATTCCGTGAGTAACTATAATCTCGTCTCCTACTTGGTACCCCAATTCTTTTGCAACTTTTGAACCCAAAACAGCACCCATATGATGTAAACAAAGCTGACCTTTAAGGGCTTGTAGAGACTGTTTATTGCCATATTGAAAATGTGTGAAGTAATCTTCGTGTGTTCCTAATACTGGGTGACCTTTATGAGAATCACCTAGAGATAAAGGTATGCTCCAGGCTACTTGTGGGTATCCAGATATTTCTTTGAAAGTTTTGTATGATACGTTTTGACTCGCATAACCAATATGAAAAACGCTTGACAAAAGAAGCGAAACATTTCCTGTTCGTGCGCCTACAATTAAATCCGTGCCAGAAATGGTGTTCGAAAAGCTTTCGTGTACCTGATTTCTAATTCGTTCAACACCGAATATTAAAATAACACTCAGTGCAATGGAAGCAATGCTTAAAATAAAAGAAAGCTTTCTGTGCAGTATGCTTTTTAAGGCCAACTGATAAATAAACATTATAAATCACCTCCTTCCACAATTGTCTGGGTTTCTGTTTTATTAAGTTTTTCCAAATGTAGGGATCGGTCAAACAATGATAAGAAACGAGTATCATGACTAACAAAAACTAAGGAGGTATCTTGATTTTTACATTCATTGAATAATAACTGTATAAAAGCCTCTTGTGCATCAGCATCTAACGACGAGGTAGGTTCGTCTGCAATTAATAGCTCTGGGGAACCCATTAAGGCACGAGCTGCTGCAACACGTTGTTGTTGCCCCACACTTAGTTCGGTTACAGGTTTACTGAGTAAGTTTGAACCGATAATACCTAAATGTTCAAGAAGTCTTTTGGCTTCTTTTTCTGGTTTATTGTTATTGTCCAAAACCTTTTGCATTCGAATTTCAGAAAAACGACAAGGAAGAATGACATTATCGATTACAGAAAGGTAAGGCAATAGATTAAACTGCTGAAAAATATACCCCAAGTAATTGGCTCTGAATCCATCACGTTGAGATGATTTTAAGGCTGTAATATCTTTATTCAATATTTCAATGCTACCACTCTGCGGTTCAATAATACCGCTTAGCAAACTAAGTAAAGAAGTTTTACCACTGCCACTTGCTCCGCTGATAAATATTTTTTCACCTTGTTTAATGGAAAGCTCTTTAATATCTAGTAGGTAATTAGTTTGTGAGGGCCATTTATAAAGCAATTTTTTTATGCTTATAATATCTTTCATGGTTATTTAAGAATGAAGGTTTCTCAAAACTTACTTAGCTTTATATGCAGTAATGGTAGTTTCTTTCATAGTATAAGAGGTATGAATTATATCCGATCCATCTATTAGATACAATTCTGCCGAACTTTTTTCGGTATATATTAATCCTTCTACAACAACGGCTTTAAAACGATCGTTTGCATCATATCCCTGCGCATTGTATATATGCACTATTTGATTGGTTGGCGGAGGTGGTGTATGAATACAGGCACCCACCCAAGGTACCAGAAGAAACTCAGTTGAACTTTCCTCTGATAGATTTAAGGGAAGTAAGTAACCAGCCAATTTAACTTTAGCATTATTCAATTCTTTAACAACCGCATTTGCATTTTTTGTACGCATTTCTTTTACATACTCCCGCTGCGAAATCAAAGTGTCTGCATCAATTCCTTGTTTTAGCAAATAAGCTTTAATGCTATCCTTTTGAGTTTTCAACTCGTTATTTGTTGAGTTGGAAGATTTTGCAATTAAGGCTTTTAAACGAGCAACTTTAGCTACGTCATAAAGTTGCGATTCAGTAAGTTTCACAAACGGATCGTTAAAGGCAAGTCCCTCTGGTATTAAATCAGCCCAATTAAGATTTTTAGACTTCTTTAGAGGAGGAGATATAAAGAGAAGGGAAATTAAAATTGATACAAAAAGTTTCATCAAGCACTCGGATTAAATAGCGTAATTCAAGCCAAATATAGCTGCATTTTATTTTAAGAAAAGTATCTCAACCAGACATTTAATTGTTACATTTTATGTGGTTGAGATACTCAGCATATTATTATCAAGTTTGCTTAAACTTACCTAAAGCAGCTTTAAAGTTAAGAATCAAACCTAAAACATTAATTAATATAGCTCCCAACCAGGTATAAACAGATTGATAAAGCTCCATATTACCATAGTTTAATAAATGAGATATTACACCGCCATAACCTAATAACAGCACAAAAACACCCATTACAACCCGGTAAAGCTTTATACTTTTCAATAAACCTGTGCTAATAAAAAGGCCGTAAAGCGACATTATTAATATACCAACAAGAGCATCTGTTGATGCCCATGCCTGATGCCCGTTACGCACTGCAATTAAACTGCCTACATTGTACATTACTCCGCAAAAGCTGTACAACATTTGCAACATCAACAACCTGTTTAAAGGTAATTGCTTCATTTTATGGCTGTTATTTAATGATGTTTTTAAAAACCTTACCATCTTTCATTATTACTAAAAGATTTTTTTCAGGTTCTAATAAAACTTCAAGCTTTTCCAGGGGATTTCCTTTTATTAAAAGAATATCTGCAAAAGCACCTTCTTCAATTACTCCAAGTTTTCCCGGATATGGATTTCTTGGACCAGATAATTCTAAGGCTTCTGCATTACCTGAGGTTGCTTGTTTTAGAATTTGGGCATTGGTAAACCAATCTTTACGTAAGGTGAATTCAGTAACCTGTGCTTTTTTAGATTCCATTGAAGCTACCATGTCGGTACCAAATAATACTTTAGCATTGTACTTTTTACACGCTTTCATCAACTTGTCTAAACCTTCTTTAGCCATTTGCTGACGTTCTACTTGTGCTGGTGTAAAACTTGGAGGTGCAGGATTCATAAATAGTGCTGCCTGTGCACTGATAAATACATCTTTTTCAGCAGCAAGCTTCACGGTTTCTTCCTCAAGCAAGTTACAATGCTCTAGCGATTTTACTCCTGCTTCAATGGCCATACGAGTGGAACCATCAGTATAGGTATGAACAGCAACATAGGTATTCCAACGTTCAGCTTCTCCCACAGCTGCTTTTAGTTCTTCCATTGAATATTCGGCAATATCCAGTGGGTCGTACATACCCGAAACAGCACCACCAACAAACAACTTAAGAAAATGAGCTCCCTTTCGAAATTGCATTCTACTGGCTGTTAACACTTCCGGCACACCATCAGCAAACATTACCAGTCCGGCAGTTTCGGCTTCGGTTTCAGATGGCCCTCCCATCATACGGGGTGCTACAGATGGAGCACGAAAATCACCATGGCCAGTGGTCATACCAATTGCCGCACAGCTTGAATAAATCCTTGGGCCAGGAAAATAACCTTCATCAATGGCTCTTTTGGTACCTACTACCTGACCACCAACGTCCCGTATAGTTGTAAAACCTCGCATTAGCGTGTTTTCTGCTTCTGCTAGATTAAGTGCATATTGATAATCAAGAGGTGCATAAAAATGTTCGGAAACTCCCAGGTTCCACGCTAAGTGGGTATGTGCATCAATAAAACCAGGCGTTAAAGTTGCTCCTTTAGCATCAATTACCTCTGCTCCTTTAGGCGCTTTAATAGATGGAGCAATTTTTTTAATCAAATTGCCTTCAACAAGAACACTTTGTCCAGTTATTAGTTGCTCACTTTTACCGTCAAAAATATTGGCATTGGTAATTAAAGTTGTTACTGGTTTTTGGGCTAGTATTGAGCCAACAAATAAAAAGGAGATTAAAAGACTCCATATTAAGTTGTGGAATTTCATTTTGTCAATATTTAGGTTTTAATTAGTCAATTTTTAATACTTCTACATCCTGTTTTTTCTCCTTATCAAAGGTGATGTGCTTAATTTTCTTACCCATCTTAGCAAAGTCGATGGTTTTCATATCCAGGAAACGAACACGACGGTTATGCTGTGTGTGGAAATTTAAAGTTAAATCGGTTTGATTCCAGGCAGTGGTCCAAAGTGTAGAACTGCGCATTAAATCGGTATTGCCACCATGACCTGCACCTTCAGCTCCGTCAGGGCCAAGAGGAAGATTAAAGTTGTCCAATATGCGGAACAGCTCATAAACGGTTTCTTTTCCATCTTCGGTTGGTCGCGCTGTTTTTGACCAGGCCACCGCTCTGATAAAGCGCGAAGGAGGTGTATTATCACCAGGTAATCCAATCATACCCGAACCGGCTCCTGTAGGTGTAAATTTGATGCCGTCTAAATTCTTCGGCTCAACAGAAAACATTGACAGATTCAGGTAGTTGCTTAGGTTGGTCATGTGCCAATCGTAGTTAGGCGCATTGGTAATGATACCTAATGGTGCATCATGAATCTTTAGTTCTCCTTCTGTATATTCAACCACAACTGATTCGCCATTTTTGTCGGTAACAATCCAGTGTGCCTGAACAGGTATACCAAGGGCCTCTTCAATAACACCAACCACACTAATATTAGGCATGCCATCCCGTACTTCCTGAATGGTAGAGAAACTACCTAAGATATAATTAGCCACTTCCTGACTCGAAATAGTGTTGTTTGCTTGTCCTTTTTGATATTCATTGTAAACAGCATATCCAGGGTGATAGAACATACCAAGACTTAGACCTTTTTCGTTCATGCCGTCCGACATTAAGTCTTTTTGTAGCATGTCTAAAGCAACAAAGCCAAATTTGGCCGTGTATTTCATTCCGTTCTGTCCATCGGGTGTTAAGCCCGTAAAAGTATAACCTCGAGGAACAATGGCCACCCGGGAGTTTAAATCAAAAGCACCCCACTCCATGGTTCGGCCATAAACTACATCGCCGTTTTTGGCTATTAATCGTATTCCGGTGCAGGCTAATGCTTCTGTTGCAAGACTTGTTATTAACAACACTATCGCTAGTGTTAATAGTTGATTCTTCATTATTTATTTATTTAAAAAGTTTAAGGATTTTTTCTATCAATAATTAAGAATTAGGCTTAATGATCACAGTTGCCAAAATCGCAACAACCTAAATCACTTGCTCCGCCAAAGTCTTCTTCTTTGGGCAGTACATAGTATTTCTTCGTCCAGTGGTCTTTATCCAAAGATGTAAAAAGACCTTTTTCTTTAGGTTCGAAACGTATGGGCTGACCGGCATCAAAGCGCTTTAAGGGTTCTTCATCTTTCATCACAATAATACCATTCACAATCACATGCGGTATGCCCGATGAAGGAACTGTTCCGTTGGCATAAGTAGCATTGTCGGTAACAGTGGCAGGATTAAACAAGGTTATGTCGGCGATCATACCTTCCTGCATACGCCCCCGCTGTTGCATGGCTTTAAGCCCCATATCTCCCAATGGTTTGGCATAGTTATAGCTGGTCATGGAAACCGCCTGCATTAGCGGAATATTGTTTTCGCGCGCCATGCGCAATACCTTGGCAAACGAACCTGAAAAGCGAGGGTGCGCATTGGGCAAGTCTTCATAAGGCGTGTCCCAGCTTAAGCCATCATCGGGGAAAAGTGGCATGCCGTCACTACCAATGGCTACGCCCGGCATTTTTAACCAATCCACTATTGCTTCCTCCGGCATTTTATACAGCACAACCAGGCGCGTAGGCTCTTTTTTAAGCATCTCCCGGCGGCTTTCTTCAGTATAAAATTCACCGGTTTCTACATCCATTAGCGTTTCTTCGTACTTATTGCCCAGCTTTTCAACCCAAACTTCGGGTTCCAGGAACACTGCATTTAAGGCTGTTGAACCGGCACGGTAAGGATACACTTCACCCCATACATTATAGCCTCTTTGTCGCATAAGAAGCATTAGCTCGTGTACCATGTTGTAGCCCGGGTTATTAAAATGAAAAGCAATACCTGGTGCCCCCAAAGCTGCCGAGTTGGCCAGCATCTCCTGTATACCCATCACTTCTTCCACATCGTTACCCGGTGTATTGCGAAAGTGCATTCCAATTTGGCGCCCGTAAAGGCCTCCCAATTTTTGTAGCTCGAATATTTCGCGCGACGATACACCATCGCGCATATAGCCTACAGTAGAACCAATACCAATACCTCCCTGACGCAGGCCTTCATCAACAATCTTGAGTATTGCATTGCCTTGTTCGAGCGTTGGTCGGGTCATCGACCAGCCTTGTTTTATGCGCGAATTAATGGCATCAGGGGTGTGAAAATACTTCCAATCCTTATAGCCATCGAGTACCTCGACACGGGCAAATTCATGTGATACCGATATGCCCAGATTAATGGGGGTGTTGCCCGCCACCTTTTTGTAAAATTCGGCTACCTGATTACCGGGTGCGCCAACCTCCAAATCCATAATAGTAGTGCGACCGTCGCGCACCATCATGCGGTAGGCATAGGGTTCGAGGCAATGCTGATGCCCATCAATAAATCCCGGTGCTACCACGAGGCCAGTTGCATCAATGGTTTCCTTTCCCTCAATGGTTTCTTCGGTTATCAGGCCGATGATACCGTCTTTAATGCCGACATTTCTTACTGCATCAAAATTGGTTTCGGGATCTATTACCCGGCCATTAAGTAGCACAATATCAAAGTCGGTTGATGCTGGCATGGCTTTAAATTCACTTTTCTTGCCTGAACGATCTGATGGCAAGCTGCACGAATAAAGCGTGAAGCTTAATGCCAATACTGCGAAAACTAAATTGGTAAGTTTTTTCATTGGGTTATATGGTTTATTCAAGTTGCAAATGCATTTGTCTATAATCGATAGTTCATCTCTACTTTTGACTCTGTTTCATATTGGCAAAAGCCTGTAACATCTGGTTGATAATACAAGGATCGATATGGTTATCGTGGTTACAGCCCTCATGATGTTCGGCAAACAATGAAAAGTTGAATGAATCATTTAATAGCAGTCCCATGCCGTTGGTTTCCTGCTTAGCCTGAAAAGCTTCGCCTTCGTATACCGTTCCCCAAATTTCAAGTTCCTTAAGTTTTAGAGGGTCGGTTTTAAGCGGATTAGCCGAGAAGATGGTAAAGTTGGCTTTCTTCCCTATCTCGATACTACCTATTTCATTTTCCTTACGCATGGCATGGGCGGCATCAATGGTGATGGCTTTAAAGGCTTCTTCGATGGTAACCGTCTCTTGTTGACCCACCACTTTTTCGCCCGATAAACCGATGCGATTAACAGCCGACCACACTAAAAACATAGGACGGGCTGGAGCCATTGGTGCATCAGAGTGGAAGGATAGTTTTATATGACGATCTAGCACACTGCGGCCACGCGCCATTACCTCTGCTCTTTCGGGCCCAACACCTATTTCGGAGTAATTTTCGCCAAGTAAATGAACGTAAAAAGGATTTGAACTTATTTCAACTCCCAGTTTAGCTGCACGGTCAAGTTGTTCAATTTCCGAGAAGCCAAAATGATCAAGTCGAAAACGGTGATCGTAACGCGGATAGCGTTGCATCATGCCATCTAAAGTATTCAGGCAAACTTCCATTCCTAAATCACCAATTTGATGTACAATTAACTGGTAGTCGTTTTTCCAGAAAGCCCAGGCTGATTTAGCAAAGTCTTCTGGTTTTTGAATCCACTCACCATGGTGTCCATCCAGATAACCATCTTTCATTTGCATCAGCTGCGAATAGATGGCTCCATCGGTAAACAGTTTAATTTGATCGGGCACCCACTTAACGTGTTTACTTTGATTTCGGGCTACCAATTCTTTTGCTTTACGAACGGCTAAATCGGCATCTTTGCCATTCATGTCGTAAATGGAATTTCCGGCCGGTATTAAATAATAATCGAAAGGCATTGGTCCATCTTCCAACACGCTAATCATCTGGTTAAGCATGGCATCATTTAACTGAACACCAGGATCGGCAGCAGCGGTTATACCTCCTGCATGCACATATTCACGGGTTCTGATAAGGCCTTTTTCGAACTGTTCGGGCGAACCAATAAGTGGAAACACACGCTCCATGACCATAAACACACCTTTTTCCCACACATGACCTTTAGCCCAGTCTGACATGGCAGTGGCTTCTCCTTTGCCTTGCCAATCGGCTTCTTTATAACCTAATACTTCCAAGGCCTTGGAATTAAAGTAAAATTCGTGAACGGAACGTTGCCAAACGATAATAGGGCGAGTGGTCGAAATTTCGTCGAGCATGTCCTTATTTAAATCGCCATGAAAGTTCTTGTGGTAGCCCCAGGTAAAACACAGCTCATTGGGATCTTCAATACTTTGTTCATATTCTTTTAAACGAGCCATGTAATTATCATGTCCTGTTACACCTTTTACATCGCCCCAAGGCAGTTGCCAATCAGCCGGTGTAATAAATTCTGCATTGGATACCAGTGCAAACAGCCAGAAATGCAGGTGTGGATCAATCAACCCCGGAGTAATTACCTTATTCTTAAAAGTTTTATCGATTTGTACATTCCCGGCATCTTTAAATTTCTCCAATAATTCTTTTTTTGTACCTACATCCAGAATAATACCATCACGCACAGCTATAGCCGTTGCCGTTTCTTGTTTGGGCGACATGGTTACCACTTCTTTTGCTAAAAAAACAGTGATGCCTTGCGGAGGCGTTAAAGGCTTTTGATACAGGTTCTGTAGCGATTCAGCATTAGCTTCTTGTGCCTTTAGCTCAGGGATAAAAAATACCAAAGCGAATAGAAATAATACCAGTGTTTGCTTTTTATTCTTCATTTTTATTGGGTTTAAATTTTACTCAATTGAATTAGATTAAGGGACACATGTAAATAAGCCCTTTCGGCCATTGGGTTAATATATGAACTAACCTTTACCGGAATCTGTACACGATTATTGATGAGAAACTTTCTGCTTAATGTAATACCCAGGTTATTGATGCCGCCTGTGTCGCCATAAAAGTTATCTCCACTCATATCTGCCCAACTAAATGCACCTCCAATGTGTGCCCTCACGTTCATCTGATTCCAGTTCCAGCTATGTCCCAGTTCCAGGTACTGGGAGTACCTCTGATCACCTCTTACCATAATCGTTTCATCATCATCCGATGGTTCTAAATATGTATCCCTACCAAATAAAAACGTTGCCGATCTGGCATCCCAGTTTTCTCTTTTGCCCAGCTGTACATCAATAATAAAATCCAATAATCCACGCGTCGTTTTTCGATCAAAATCAAAGAGTCCACTTGGCTCAGGAATATCAGTAATACCAGACGAAAAGTTATAGTAGTACTCCAGGTGAAAATCAACCTTAGGTAAATTGTAGATAATTATAAAGTCGGTTTCCTGATAGCTGCCATCTAATGATACTCCACCATACATACCAAATATCCAGCTGTTCCAAACATAACCACTGTTGGTGGCTATGGTGGGTGATGCTGATGAAATTAAGCCCCTAAAGTAGTTTTGTGTTTTCAGAGTAAAAGATAAGTCCCAGTGCGCTTGCTCCGAACTGGTTTCAAATAAACTATCTTTTAATATATTACTCTCGTTTTGCGCCAACAACTGACCGGTAAAACACAACAGACCAATTGATAATAAAAATAGCTTTATATGTTTCATCTTATAACCTATTTAGGAAACAACAACACCAGGTTAATTCTAAAACCCCAATCGGTCTTACTCTTGTTGCTATAAATCATTTTAGGCCCTGCGCCAACCTGTATCATTTGCTTGTTAATACTAAGCACCTGGTTGGCATAAATACCAGCAAAACCAAAAATTAAATCGGCATCCCAGTTTTGGGTATTCTCCGAAGCAATGGCAACCGATAATCCTTTGCCGACGGTTTTTGAAATAAAAGGTTGAAAAAAGGTGGCATTAATATCGCTACGATCGTCGTTACCGGCATAAGATACCAAATGGTTGGCCAGCATACCGTATACCAATGTGCCCTGCATTTTTAGGACCACAGCAGTAGGTCCAATGGCCCATTTCTCAAGTCCGATTTCTTTATTGGTGGCGGTAGGAAACATGAGCACAGGGCCTACTCCCCAAACTACCCCGCCTGAAGTAGGTGCTTTTGGTGAGAAGAATAAGCTTTGAACAATGTCTGCCATTCCTGTTTGACTGCTTCCATCAACAATTACATCTTTTTGCGAAACAATTGGCACGATGGTTCGACTAATCATATTCCAGTTTTCGCCGATTGAAACAGGAATAACCGGCTGGGCATTTAAGGTGTATTTAAATCCTTCGTTGGGACCAACGCCATAGTCGAAATTGTTTTGAAAAGGAACACTGATTAGTGATGCAACCGGGTTGGCCAATTGTGTTGCTAGCTCATCTTTTGATTGAGCACGACAGACCATGCCTGCCGCCATCAATCCAAGGAGCACAATAATTTTGCTCTTCATTGATTTAGTGATTAAGTAGTGGTTAAAATAATTAAGTATAAAAGTAGTAAAATTACCGAATTTATTAGTTAAAAATTCGGTAAAAAAACAGCAACTCTTACATAGCTTATCGGACAGCCAATGCCTAATGTAATGAAGTCATAGTAAGCACCCTTAATAAAGCGCACTTCTGCCCTATTACGAACTAAAGCGAAAACGCAACTCAGCTCTATTTACAAACACCAACTACAGGAGGAGATGCAACTTAGCTCCTTTGAACATACTCCAACCAAAGGCGAAACCTTTAAGTAGCTCTATTTACAAGTTCCAACCGTGGGCGGAAAACCAAAATAGCACCTGGGATCACACTCCCTCCAGGGTCGAAACCATAAACAAGTTCTATTTGTAAGCTCCAACCACAGGTAGAGAGCCAAATCAACTCCTTTGACCATACTCCAAGCAAAGGCGAAACCATAAAATAGTTCTGGTTATAAACTCCCACCAAGGGCGGAAGGTCAAAATAGCATCTGGAATCATACTCCCACCAAAGGTGAAACCACAAAATAGCTCTAATTAACATGTGTGTATATTAAAACAAGTCAAGCCTTGGTTTGATAAGGTAAGAGTGCTATGTATTAGGATAGGTCAATGGCCTATTATTACATTATATTAGATTTCAGACCTGAAAGGTCGTTACGTGATGATTACGTTGGTACTTAAATAAGGTGTCGGACTTTCAGTTCTTTAGGTACTTTTGGCATTTCCAGCAGGTCTTCGACCTGCGCTAATACGCATTGCTCTTTCAGATCAACATCTAATATTTTTTCAATTAATAGCCCATCGACAATGCTCAGGGAATACCTTCGAAGAACTCAGGGTATGTACATCGATTGTGCTTCAACAAGCTCAGCATCTTTTTCAGGTAGGGGTTGTGGTATGAGCTAATGGCTATCAGCCAGTGGGCAGTAACATTTAATTGGATAGTAGCATAGTAAGGCCAAAATTGTAGAAAGCATGATAATAGTCATAAGTAATTGTATTGGCACAGGTTTTGATTATCAAGGAAATACCTTCTGAAATGAAATTACCTTTTGTTTGAGTATGTGGGGATGGTTCGGGTAATAAGAAAGGCTATGAATACCTGCCCCATTGTATGAAAAAAGAATCGATTGATAGGATCATTCTTTTACAATTTCATTCAATAAACCATGCCTGGGATACTTTGGTAAGCTCACAGGCAATTAAAATTAGTTAGTATGATACAAATACCTTTTTCAAAATTTCGCAACAGCGATTTTTCGTTTCTAGTAATACAGCTGATTGCCATCCTTTCGAAGTTTAGTGCCGAAGTGCGTGCTTCATTATCAATCGACATTATTTACATTGCCCTGATGCAGCGTAAACCAGATATTGATCTGGCACTTGATAAAAACAGAAAAAATCCTCACACCAATGAGGTGGAAACACGCGACAATGATCGCGACGATGCCATTTTAGCTTTTAAGCATTATCTTTTATATTGCTCGAAACAACAGGACGGAGCCATTAGAGCGGCCGCTGAAAGGCTGATTGATTCATTGCAAACCATCGGCTGGAGTCTGCAACAGTCGAGTAATAACGAGCAAAGCAAGCAGGTTAAGGCTTTTATTGCCGAAGTGGATAATCAAGCACATTTAAGCAACGCATTAACCGTTTGCTCATGCGAGCCTATGTATGATCGCATCAAAAGCACACAAAGCTCCTTTGATGAAATATTGGAGAAGTTTAATGCTGCCGAATCACAAATAAAAACTATTGATCCGGCACAGGAAAAAGCGTGGATTCGTCAAACTATCGATGAATTACTGTTGGAAATAAACTACCATGCACGTAAAAACAGTTCAGGCGAAGCACAAACCATTGCTTCAGAAGTGGATGCTTTAGTGGATAATCTCAATACCGTGATTCGCTCGCGCCACACCCGTGCCAAAAATATGGCTGAACAATAAACCATATTCAATTAATAATTAATTGTAAAAGAATGCAAAGAAGGCTATCTGGATTTAGGTAGCCTTTTTGTTGTATTTAATTCAGAATGCCGAAAATCGCCAACTCAATATTACCTCTGCTTTAGTTAAAGTGATTATTTTGTATAATTGTTATAAACAATTATTGCCAAACCGTATGTTGCAATTTAAAATCACTAAAACAGAATCTCAACTAAATGAATTAGCGACCCAATTGGGTGGGGTCATTGAGAATAATATCATGTCGATCCCGAAACATCTGGGTAAGGGTCAGATTTCTAGAAACCAGCTAAGCAAAGGCATCATCCTACAGGATGGGGAGTTTAATTTATTTCAGGATTTTATAATTAACCGTCAGGTAGATGAAGATGAAAGCATCCATCATTTCTCTTTAATATACGTCTTTAATCAGCCCAATTATATCTATACGCAAGATGAAACTGCCGAAGCCGGCATTCAGAATTATCTCTTATTCTTTAATAAGCACTATTCCTACAGCAATATTGTTCCGGCCTTTACCAGGTTTAAGCAAATTCAATTGTTTGTTAATGTGGAAAAAATCAAGTCGCTGTGCAATTATTATAATTTGCCGCCCGAAATTAACCTTCAACTGATGAAAAATGATCAGTGGTGCTATAAGTTTCCGTTTACACCCGAAGTACAAAAAGTACTGCATCAGTTGTCCAGTTATCAGATTGATGATGCTTTTTCCAGGGGGTATATGATCAATAAATCAGAAGAATTGATCATGTTAGCACTTGAGCAGATATTTAAAGAACACAGGCACAAATCAAGTAGGACTAGTTTTATACATCAGGATGACCTCGACACCATTTACGAGGCCGAAAAAATGCTGCTTAAATCAAAAGATGAGAGCATTAAAATATCGGAGTTATCAGATAGGCTTTCTATTGGAATACGCAAACTCCAAAGACTGTTTAAGGCCTATCATGGGCTTGACATGACCAGTTACCGCAAACAGATTCGTATGGAACAGGCCCGACAAATGATTCTGGAACAACGCCTGTCCATTGCTGACATTAGCTTTAAGATGGGATATACCTCAACAAGTCACTTTTCAAAAATCTTTAAAGATCAATTTGGTTATTCTCCATCAAGCTTACTGAATAAATAGGCTCAAGATACGCTTGTCGCATTCACGATAGTTACAGTCACTTTCGTTACACAATCGTAGCGTGCACTCACCATATCTTTGTCATGATTTCAAAAGTTAACACTGAATATTAATGACAATAAACAAAAATGGTATGAAAAAGACTGTATTCTATTTATTACTGACCACACTCCTTCCTCTTGTCGCATTTACACAAAAAAGCAACAAGCCAAACATTTTAGTTATCATGGCCGATGATATTGGCATATCTAACCTTAGCTATAACAACAAAGGCATGATGGGCTATACGACACCCAATATCGATCGCATTGCCAACGAAGGGGTACAATTTACCGATTACTATGCCGAACAGTCATGTACGGCCGGACGATCAGCATTTATTACCGGGCAGATGCCTGTAAGAACAGGTTTGACCAAAGTTGGTTTGCCTGGAGCTGATTTAGGTATTCGAAAGGAAGATCCCACATTGGCAACATTATTAAAACCTTATGGTTATGCCACCGGACAATTTGGTAAAAACCATTTGGGCGATAAAGATGAATTTCTGCCAACAGAACATGGGTTTGATGAGTTTTTTGGAAATCTTTATCACTTAAATGCCGAGGAAGCACCAGAGCATTCCAACTATCCACAAAATCCGGAGTTCAGAGAAAGATTTGGCCCTAGAGGTGTTATTAAATCCAATGCCGACGGTAAAGTTCAGGACACAGGTCCGCTTACCAAAAAACGCATGGAGACCATCGATCAGGAATTTTTAGATGCCACAATGGAATTTATTGAGCGTAAAGAAGACGAAGAAACACCTTGGTTTGTGTGGTTTAATCCGTCGCGCATGCATTACCACACTCACGTACCGGACGAATACAAAGGCAAGTCGGGCTTAAACGTCTATGCGGACGGTATGATTCAGCACGATGATCAGATTGGCATATTACTGAATAAATTAGATGAGTTAGATATTTCAGAAAATACGATTGTTATTTACACAACCGATAACGGTGTACACTTTAACATGTGGCCCGATGGAGGAATAACACCTTTCCGTGGCGAGAAAAACACGAACTGGGAAGGGGCTTATCGCGTTCCGTTTGCCATGCGCTGGCCCGAAAAAATTAAAGCCGGCAAGGTGGAAAACGGCATTACATCGCACACCGATTGGTTACCAACATTAATGGCTGCCGTAGGCGAGCATAATATTAAAGACAAACTTAAAAGAGGTCATCAGGTTGGCGACATGACCTATAAGGTTCACATCGATGGGTATAACCTGTTGCCCAACCTTATGGGCGATAACACAGAAAAAGAATGGCCCAGACAAGAGTTCTTTTACTGGAGTGACGATGGAGATCTGGTAGCCTACCGATACGACCGATGGAAGTTAGTTTTTATGGAGCAAAAAGCCCATCAATTCAGGGTTTGGATGGAGCCTTTCACAGCCCTGCGCGTTCCTTTAATCTTTGATTTAAGGATGGATCCCTACGAGAGAGCTTCAACCGATGCCAATGGTTATTACGAATGGATGGAGCGTGTTGCTCAGTTCTTAGCAGTTCCGGCACAGGTTAAAGTTGGTGAAATGATCGAAACCTTTAAGGAATTTCCACCGCGCCAAAAACCAGCTAAGTTTAATTTGGAAGATGTAATGAACAACATGATGAATACACCTTCGAATAATTGATTTTACCATTTGGAGGGTGTCCTAAAACGAAGTAGGCTCATCGAGCGCTGTCGAGATACAATTTGATTAATGATGCTTATCATCCATTAATTTCTTCGCTCAGTGAACCGATGCTTAAAGTATTTTTGGACACTCTCCTATTCTATTACGTGGTTGAGACATTGACTTATTTATCACCAGAACAAGTAATGCATTAGCAATAAAATAAGTAGGTTCCTTTTGTATTAATACATTTCAGATTGGCATAAAAAAATCCTCCTGACGAATCAAGAGGATTGTGACCCCGGCGGGAATCGAACCCACATCATAGGAACCGGAATCCTACATTCTATCCATTGAACTACGAGGCCCTGCGGAGCGCAAATTTAGAAAATATTTTGGATGCATCAATCGAAACTCGATAAAACAAGCTTCTTTTCTGATGTTTCACTCTTGTGCATAAAAAAAGCTGAAAGAAATCAATCTTCCAGCTTCTCTTTGTAGCGGGGGCCCGACTCGAACGGACGACCTTTGGGTTATGAGCCCAACGAGCTACCAACTGCTCCACCCCGCAATATATCTTAATTGCGTAAACAATATTTTCAAAAAGAAAGTCGAAAGTATGGTGTCTTTCGACTGAGTAGCGGGGGCCCGACTCGAACGGACGACCTTTGGGTTATGAGCCCAACGAGCTACCAACTGCTCCACCCCGCAATATATCTTAAACAACTCGTTTGTTATCTTTCTCAATTGCGGATGCAAATATAGATGCTTTAATATTCTTATGCAAATCTTTTTTACACCTTCACCCCGACTCCCCCCTACAAACAACAACTAAGACTCAGATAAACAATCGCTAAATCATCAAATAAAAAATGTAATAAAAATTAAAAACCGGTTCTACTCGTTAGTAAAACCGGTTTTTCAATAACCTAAACCCAAATCTATGAAAAAAATCTACGATGAGATTATTGCAAGCTCCATACCAAAAATCAATTCCATTTATTAAAAGATGACAAAAAGATTTAAAAAAGATATCACAAATAAGATATAGTAATCGTTGTGCCACAAGCAATCAATGTGTACTTTTGCATGTTATTTACAAAAATGAAGTATGAGCGAGGTTAATAAAACAGAGTTGGGGCAATTAGGAGAGTTTGGTTTAATTCGCCACTTAACCGACAATATAAAATTAAAGCACACATCAACACTTAAAGGCGTGGGCGATGATGCTGCTGTATTAGATTTTAATAACAAAAAAACGGTTGTAACCACCGATTTACTTTTAGAGGGTATCCACTTCGATTTAACTTACACGCCATTAAAGCACCTGGGCTATAAGGCCGTGGTGGTTAATGTAAGCGATGTTTATGCCATGAATGCAACGCCGAAGCAAATCACCGTTTCGCTGGGTTTAAGTTCTAAAATGTCGGTAGAAGCATTGGATGAATTGTACGAAGGGATCTATGCAGCATGTGACTTTTACAACGTTGATTTGGTTGGTGGAGACACCACTTCTTCCCTAACCGGGTTAACCATAAGTGTTACGGCTTTGGGCGAAGGCGATGAAGACAAACTTTGTTACCGCAGCGGTGCCAAGCCCAACGATTTAATATGTGTGTCGGGCGATTTGGGAGCTGCCTACATGGGACTTCAGCTACTTGAACGCGAAAGAAAGATTTATGCAGACAATCCTCAAATGCAACCCGATCTGAGTGGCTACGATTACATCTTAAGTCGTCAGTTAAAACCAGAGGCCCGCAAAGAAGTTGTTGAGTTGTTAAGCAAAATCGATGTGGTACCAACTTCCATGATTGATATTTCCGATGGCCTTTCAAGTGAAGTGATGCACATCTGTGCTCAATCAAAAACAGGGTGTCGTTTATATGAGGATAAAATTCCTATTGATCCAAGCACCTCAATGATGGCCGAAGAAATGGGGATCAATCCAATTGTTACAGCGCTGAATGGTGGTGAGGATTATGAGTTATTATTCACAATCAGCCAAAGCGATTACGAAAAGTTTAAAGAGGTAGCTGAGGCTAACATCTATATTGTTGGTCACATTACCGAAGAAAGCAAAGGCAATTACTTGGTAACAAATGCCGATCAGGAAGTGGAGTTACAAGCTCAGGGATGGAACCCTATAAAAAACAATGATTAATTATTGATGATTAGTGGTTAATTAATCATTCATCACTAATCATTAATTTCTATCTTTATAGCATAACCTAATTCAAATGTACGATTATATAAGTGGTAAAATTGCCGAATCAAGCCCGGCTCATGTTGTTGTTGATGTAAATGGCATTGGTTATTTAATACATATTTCACTAAATACCTTTTCCCGCCTCGAAGGTAAACAGGAAGCCCAGCTCTTTATACATGAAAATATACGCGAGGATGCTTTTGCCCTGTATGGCTTTGCCGATCCTGCGGAGAGAGATTTATTTCGTCACCTGATCTCCGTATCCGGCATTGGTGCCAACACGGCCCGCATGATGCTTTCCTCATTGAGCCCCGAAGAATTAAAAGGCGCCATCTTAACCGATAATGTTAATGTTATAAAAGGCGTTAAAGGCATCGGTGCGAAAACTGCGCAAAGAGTGATTGTTGATTTAAAAGATAAATTAAGTAAGGAACCAATTGATCAGAAAATTTTTGCTGCGCAAGACAATACAATTCGCGATGAAGCGTTATCTGCTTTAGTAATGCTGGGCTTTGCCAAAGCGAGTGCGCAAAAGGCCGTTGATAAGGTTCTCAAGCAATCTCCCACAGTTAAAGTGGAAGAACTCATTAAGCAGGCTCTTAAAATTATGTAACAACCGATTACATTGCATCTTTGAGAAAAACGCTACTATATATTATTGCCATTTTTGCATTCACCTTTTTTATATCGGCAGGTGGAGCAACTTCATCGCAGGGTAACAACACAAACCCTGGCAGTATCCAATATCAGCAACCCGATACACTGAAATCAACACAACAAACTAACCTCAGGTATAACATTGTTGATAAAAGTGGTAATCCTCATCTTGAAAATGAGGAAGAGCGTGGCGTCGACTTAAGTGATCCTGAAAACCTGGATTACAAAGCCGAGTACGATTACAAAACAGGTAATGTTACGATTTACCGGAAGATGGGCAACATGAATGTTCGCCTGCCCTACTCCATGCCCCTGGAGGATTACCTGAACTACGATACCCGAAGATCCATAATGTCCTACTGGCGCCAAAAGCAATTGGAAGAATCCAACCAGTACGATGAGAACTCAGCGTTTAACCAAATGTGGAAAAACATTGGCGGCGAAGCTTTCGAAGGGATTTTTGGCAGTAATGCTATTAATGTGCGTTTGCAGGGAATGGCCGAACTTAAAATTGGCATTCAGCATACCAAGCTGGATAATCCAACTTTACAAGAGCGCCTGCGAAAAACAACTACTTTCGACTTTCAGGAAAAGATTCAGATGAACCTGAGTGGTAGCATCGGTGAGAAACTAAAGCTGGGGGTTAATTACAATACCGAAGCAACTTTCGATTTTGAAAACCAGATGAACCTCGAATACGAAGGTGGTGAAGATGATATTCTTAAAAAAGTAGAGGCCGGTAATGTAACATTGCCTTTACCGGGAACACTTATCACAGGAAGTCAAAGTCTTTTTGGTGTAAAAACCGAAATGCAGTTTGGTAAACTGACGGTGACAAGCATCTTCTCGCAGCAAAAAGGAGAAACATCGGTTATGAACATCGAAGGTGGTGCCGAAACACAGGAGTTCGAAATCCATGCCGATCAATACGATCGCAACCGCCACTTCTTCCTGAGTAAATACTTTAGAGATCGCTACAACAATGCTTTACAGCGCCTGCCTCTGGTAACTAGTCCTTATAACATTACGCGTGTTGAAGTATGGGTTACCAATACCCGCAGCGATGTTGATAAATCACGTAATGTGGTTGGTTTTGTAGATTTAGGTGAGAATCGTGATAACACATTAAATCCAAGATGGGGAGGTGCCTCGTCATCTGTCTCTCCACGCAACAACGCCAATGAGCTCTACCGGGAGATGAACAGCACATACGCCAATGTGCGCGACATCAACCAGGTCACTGCTACACTAACTAACGTTATCGCCAATACTATTGAATACGAGAAACTCGAAAATGCACGTAAACTGTCGGAAACAGAATATTCTGTTCATCCTAAGCTGGGGTATATCTCATTAAATACTTCACTAAATGGAGATGAAGTATTGTGTATTGCCTATGAATACACCAATGGTGGAGAAACATTTATGGTGGGGGAATTTACCAACTCGCAAAATGAAGCCGAACAAACGCTTTACCTTAAGTTATTAAAACCAACTAATCTTTCTCCAGGAGATGTTGAGATTGATACTCCTACCGGGAAAATTACTAAACCCAATACATCTTGGGATTTGATGATGAAAAACATCTACTCCATTAATGCTTACCAGGTTAATCGGGAGGATTTCTTGCTAAACGTAACTTATACCAACGACAGCACAGGTGGTGATATCAACTATTTTCCAGAAGGTTCTGAAGATGTAATGGGTCAATTATTCATCCGCTTGATGAATCTGGATAACCTGAATTCCAATAATGATTACCAGCCCGATGGTATTTTTGACTACGTTGAAGGTTTAACCATACGCCCCGATAATGGTCGTATCATTTTCCCTGAGGTTGAACCTTTCGGTAGTGATCTGGCCGATAAACTAAAAGACTCAAAATTAATTGACAAGTATGTTTTTCAGTCACTTTATGATGAAACACAAGTCATTGCCGAACAAGATGCCTCTAAGAACAAATACAAACTGAAAGGTCGTTTTAAATCCAGTTCAGGTTCTGAAATTTCATTAAACGCCATGAACGTACCTCAGGGATCGGTGATTGTAACAGCCGGAGGCATCAAATTGGTGGAGAATCAGGATTATACGGTGGATTATACCCTGGGGCGTGTTCGCATCATCAACCAGGGACTGCTTTCTTCAGGTACACCTATCCAGGTTTCTTTAGAAAACCAATCCTTATTTGCCTTGCAGACTAAAACTCTGATGGGAACGCACCTGAACTATCAGTTCAACGACAATTTTAATATTGGCGGTACCTTAATGCACCTGAGGGAGCGACCATTAACACAAAAAGTAAACATCGGAGATGAACCGATTGCCAATACCATCTGGGGATTAAATACCTCGTTCTATACCGAGTCAATGGGTATCACCGAAATTATTGACAAACTTCCGCTGGTTGAAACCAAGGAAATGTCAAGTGTTACTTTTGAAGGTGAATTTGCTCAATTAATACCAGGTCACCCCAATGTAATCGACGAATCGGGCACCTCGTACATCGATGACTTTGAGGGCACACGTGTACCCTATGACATGCGTAACTGGCTGGCCTGGCAATTAGCCAGCACCCCACAGGGACAAGAAGACATATTTAAAGAAGCTTCCTTAATCGACAATCTTTTCTATGGTGTTAACCGTGCCCGATTTGCCTGGTACACCATCGATCCTTTATTTTTCAGAAAAGGCAACCGATCACCCGGACATATTAATGCTGACGAAGACCAGCAAAAAAACCACTATGTTCGCCAGGTATATGAAACTGAAATATTCCCAAACCGTCAGGCTCCTTATGGCCAGCCACTCAACATGCCGGTTTTAAACATCGCCTATTATCCTAACGAACGCGGCCCTTATAACTTTGATGCCGGAACGAGCAGTTCTGAAACGGGTGGTTATGGACACGGTATCAATTCGGATGGTAGTTTAAAAAATCCGGAAGAACGATGGGGAGGTATGATGCGTCAGGTGAATGTACCCGACTTTGAAGCAGCCAACATCGAATACATCGAATTCTGGATGATGGATCCCTATGTTTACGACAGTGACATGGATGAAAACGATGGTAAAATCTATTTCAACCTAGGTAATGTATCGGAAGATATCTTAAAAGATACACGTAAATCCTTTGAAAATGGTCTGCCCGGACCAGGTGAACCCTTTGATGTGGATTCAACCCAATGGGGATACATTCCACGCAGGCAAAACCTGATTAAAGGCTTTAGTAACGATCCGGCCACTCGACTGGCGCAGGATGTTGGTTTGAACGGTATGAATTCGGCGGCCGAGCAGAATTTCTATCGCAGAGGAAACTATAAGTTTCTCGACATAATTGACCAAATGGGAAGTGATTTATCAGAAGAAGCACGCGAATACCTGATGAGTGACCCGGCTTCGGATGATTATTTATACTATTTGGGAGGTGCTCACGATGAAGGTGAAGCCAGTATTCTTGATCGATACAAAAACTTCAACAGCCCCGAAGGTAATGCACTTCCATCGGAATACGCCGGCGATGACACAAAACAAGCCGGTAAGCAAGCGCCCGACATGGAGGACATCAACGATGATAATACCCTGAGTGAAAACGAAAGCTATTACCAGTACGAAATCCCCATCTCGAAGAAAACAATGAGTGTTGAAGCCAACCCATATATCGTTGATAGCCGCCTTGGTGTTGACAATCCAAATGCTGTAGCAGATAATGATGGTGTTAAGACTGACTGGTTTTTATTCCGAGTGCCCGTAACACAACCGACTAAAACAATCGGTACCATCAGAGATTTACGCAGTATTCGCTTTATGCGTATGTTCCTGAAAGAATTTAAGGACACAACCATTCTTCGTTTGGCTACCCTTGATTTGATTAAAGGCGACTGGCGTAAATTTGACGATGCCTTATATAGTAATAGCAGCGCCAATGATGAAACAAGCCCGACTACATTCGAGGTATCGGTTGTTAACATCGAAGAAAATTCAGAAAAGTCACCGGTCAACTATGTTCTGCCTCCTGGCATCGATCGCGTAATTGATCCGGCCAATCCGCAGTTACGCGAATTAAATGAACAATCGCTATTGCTTAAAGTAAAAGACTTGGCTGGTGGCGACGCTCGTGCCGTTTATAAAAATGTTAACATCGATATTCGCCAGTATCAAAGGATGAAGATGTTTATTCACGCTGAGGATGTGGATAACTTAGGCCTTCAGGATAATGAAATGATGGCCTTTATCAGGGTGGGTAGTGATTATAACGACAACTATTACGAATACGAAATACCTCTTAAACTTACCCCTCCCGGAGACTATGAGAATGAAAGTATCGATGATCGCTATATCGTTTGGCCCGAAGAAAATGAGATGGATATTCCGCTCGATTTATTCCAGACAGTTAAATTACGTCGGAATGATGAAAAACGTGTAGAAAATTCTGATGTTAGCTTCACCAAACCTTACGATATGCCTGATCCCAATAATCCAACAAATATGGTATGGGTAAAAGGTAATCCGAACCTGAGTAATATCCGTACCATTACCATGGGTGTACGTACCCGTAGCGCTAATCCCGCTGGCAAATCGGTGGAAGTATGGATGAACGAATTGCGTTTAACGGACTTTAACGAAGAAGGTGGTTGGGCCGCCAATGCACGTATGACCATTAAACTGGCCGATTTGGGTAATGTTTCGGTAGCCGGTAAGAAAAGTACCATTGGATGGGGTAGCATCGATCAAAGTGTACAGGAACGTAGTCAGGAAGATTTCCATCAATATGATATCGCAACAAACCTGGAACTGGGCAAACTTTTAGGTCCTGAATCAGCATTGAGTGTTCCTTTCTATTTTGGTTACTCTAAATCTGTTGCCAGTCCAAAGTATTATCCGCTCGACCCGGATATACCTTTAGAAGTTGCATTGGATAATGCCGAAAATGAAGCTGCAAGGGATTCCATAAAAGCCATTTCTCAAAATGTGATCAAGCGGAAGAGTGTTAACTTCACCAACGTTAAACTGATGCCGAAGAAAGATAAGGTGCATTTTTATAGCCCATCCAATATTTCGGCTACCTACTCATACAACGAAACATCGAAGCATGATATAGACACCGATCACTCAACAGATAAGAGCTACCGTGGTATACTGGCCTATAATTACAGTGCCCGGCCTAAGGCTGTTGAACCATTTAAGAAAGCCATAAAGAGTAACTCACTGGCTTTGGTACGTGATTTCAATTTCTATTACCTGCCAAATCAGATATCCTATCGCTGGGAGTTCGACCGTCAATACCGCGAGATTCAATTGCGTAACAATACTGGTTCCACAATCAGTCCGGACTTAACGGTTTCGAAAGACTTTAGCTGGAATCGCTTTTTCGACATGCGGTATAACATCACGAAATCGTTAAAACTGAACTTCAAGGCAATAACCAATGCACGTATTGATGAGCCGGAAGGAGCTGTTAATAAAGATTACGACCGCGATGCCTATTACGAATGGCGCGATGAAGTATGGCGCAACATCCAAAGTATGGGCCGTACAACAACCTATCAGCACAATTTTGATGTAAGCTACACCATACCTATCAATAAATTCCCGCTCCTTGATTTCACCTCGGCCAACGTTCAATACCGGGGAATGTATCAATGGCAGGCACAACCTTTGTTTGAAGACAAATCAACGGCTCCGAATTGGGGTAATACCATTCGTAATTCAAACGTTATACAAGGTAATGCTCAGTTAAACATGACAACCTTATACAAGAAGGTGCCTTACCTTAAGGAATTGGATAAAAAATACCGTTCTTCCAGAAACAGAAGAACCAGTACTAAAAAGGATGGAAAGCGAACGGTTCGTTTTAACAAAGCCAATGTAAAACTGCAAAAGGATACTTCACTGGTTATTAGCCATAAGCTTAAAACAAGCGATATATCAGTACGCATCTTTGATGCCAGTGGTAAGCCGGTTAAGGGCGAAATAAATCCGCTTGGAAAAAACAAGGTTGAATTTACGCCTGAAAAATCGGTTGAGAGCGCAAGGGTGATGGTGACCGGTACTGTTACCGAGAATAACTCACCAATGCAAAAAGTAATCGATTACACAGTACTGCTGATGACATCGGTTAAAAATTCAAGTCTATCCTATTCGGAGCAGAACGGAACCATTCTTCCCGGATATACACCAAGTGCCAATTTCATGGGCACATCAGCCGGTTTTACAGCTCCTGGCCTTCCGTTTATATTGGGTTGGCAGAATCGGAATTTTGCTAGCAATGCTGCTGATAAAGGCTGGTTAACATCAGATGAGTCAATGGTGAATCCTTATGTAATGACCCACGGTAACGACTTTTCGCTTAAGTTCACACTGGAGCCAATCAGAGGCCTGCGCATCGACTTAAATGCTGATCGCAGTTACGAACGAAACATCAATGAGTATTATCTGAAAGGGGGTTCGATCGCCAGCGGACAAACTGCCAATGGACGTTTTTCAATGAGCTTTAACGCCTTCAGAACAGCCTTTGAGCGACCTGAAAAAACAGGCGCCTTATTCTCATCAACCTTTGATCAGTTTAAGCGAAACAGGGCTATTATTAACGAACGACTGGGTGGCGGTTACGATGAAAACAGCCAGGAGGTGTTGATTCCTGCATTCCTGGCAGCTTACTCCGGCAAGAGTGCCAATTCTATATTTACCGAGCAGTTTCCGGGCTTGTCACAAATACAACCCAACTGGCGATTAACCTATGATGGCTTATCGCGTATTAAGGCTTTAAAGAAAGTGGTGAAGGCCTTTGACCTGACCCATGCTTATCGATCGACCTACAATATGGGAGCTTATATATCACGCACTTCACCTGATGGCGATGGCTTGATACTTGGGTACGATGTTAGTGCCATAACCATCTCGGAGCAATTCAACCCGCTTATTGGTGTAAATGTAACCTGGACGAATTCCATTACCACACGTGCCGAAATCAAAAAAGCCAGAACCTTAAGTTTGAGTATGGGTAACAACCAGGTGATTGAAAATTACAACGATGAAATTGTAATCGGCCTGGGTTATCGCTTTGATAAGATGCCGCTGATATTTGGTAAAGGCGGAAAACAGAAATCAATTAATAATGACTTGAATCTTCGTGCCGATTTCTCGATTGTTGATAACATTAGTTTTATCCGTAAAATACAAGAAGAGTACAATCAGCTGACTGCAGGTCAGAAAATCACCAAAGTGAAATTTACAGCAGATTATGCTTTAAGCGATCGATTTAACATGCAGCTGTTTTACGATACCAATGTTACGAGACCATACGTTTCATTGTCGTATCCTATTACCAATTCAAACTTTGGTGTTAGTTTCCGATTCTCGTTGGCTCAGTAAAACAAGACAACAAAAACTATAAAGAGTTGCGCTAACAAAAGGATTGCATTGATTGTTCGCAACTTTATTTATGATTTTTATTAGGGTTTGATACAAGTCATTCAAACTACAACACTGATTAACTGACGATTATCGACATAATTAGATTACTCCATTTGCTTGTTAAAAGATTATGTCGTAGAATTATATTAAGAAATTCTTTACATTTGAATCATCGTAAATAAAAATAAATCGTTCAATCATGAATGTACCTGAAAATCTAAAGTATACAAAGGACCACGAATGGGTTCTAATTGATGGTGATGTTGCAACCATCGGTATTACCGAATTTGCTCAAGGAGAGTTGGGCGATATCGTTTTCGTTGAAATTGAAACAGAAGACGAAGAACTGGATAAAGAAGAGGTATTTGGAACCATCGAAGCAGTAAAAACTGTTTCTGATTTGTACATGCCTATTACCGGTAAAGTTATCGAAGTAAACCCTGCTCTGGAAGATCAGCCTGACTTAGTTAACAAAGAGCCTTTCAAAGGTGGATGGATGATTAAAGTGCAGATTGCTGATACAGCTGAATTAGATGAGCTGTTAACTGCAGAACAATATCAGGAAGTGATTGGATAATTACTTTCTTGAAAGAAAATATGAAAGCGACCAATGGTCGCTTTTTTTTATACAAGCTGTTTGCCAAATAAATCACGGAATATTGATAGGTCAATTTTCGAATATTGCTTTTGAAACGCCTCCACCTTACTAATGTGTTTCCGAACAAAGGACTGATGTGATGCTGTTTCGGGGTTAAAAGGCCGATGAAAGGCCGCCTTTCGTAATTTAGCTAACTGAACAAGCACCTGCTGAGCTTCACTATCAAATTGCGTTTCAATAAACTTATCGCGAATATACCCTATTGCCACTTGTGAAGGATGCAGCATATCATCAGCAAAAAAGCGGTAATCACGCAAATCGTCTAACAATAACTCATAGGCCGGAAAATATTTGCAATTATCAGCCTGCTTTATCAACTGATCAATGGACAACAATAAGGTCGATTTACTCAACTGGTTACCATGTGCCCCGTCTTTCCAATGTCGTACCGGACTAACGGTAAAAATAATTCGCATACCAGGGTTAATCTTGCGAATTGCCTCAATTAAGGCCAGATAGCGTTCAACAATTTCATCTACTTCCAATCTGTAGCGATTAAAATCTTTGGCCGGATACTTATGACAATTGGATACTATCCTTCCCAAGGCCCTGTGCTCATAAACCCATGCTGTACCAAATGTAAGCACCAACACATCGGTATTACTCAAGAAATCGTAACAATTATGCAGTGATTCGTTAACGTTTTGAAGAAATACTTTTTGATCAACATCGCTAAACTGGCTGTGATGATAAAAGGAATGGAACAAACCATTCTGGCAAAACACCTCTTCTTCATTAAAGTCCTTTCGTTTGATTACCCGCTCAAGTGAATTTGCAATCGAACAAGGGTTATACAAAACACCAAAGGGATTAACAAGGGTGTTTAAAGCATGATCGTTAAAGAAAGCACCAATGTTTGTTGCAAAACAACTTCCCATAAAAAACAAGCGAGAATGATAGTTAATCGCTTCTTTACTCGTATCTATTTTAACTTCTGTTCTGAATTGATCCATCAGCTCTAAAATAAGAAAAGTATAAACACAAAAAAACCGTTTAACCAAAGCTAAACGGTCTTCCTATTTTATATTGATTAATTACATAACCAATTTATAACCTTTACCATGTACATTGATAATTTCAACACTTGGTTCATCTTTTAAGTGCTTACGTAATTTTGTAATGTACACATCCATACTTCGGGCATTGAAATAATTATCGTCAACCCAAATGGTTTTAAGTGCAAAATTACGTTCCAACACCTTATTGGCATTTGTACAAAGTAATTTCAACAACTCAGACTCCTTGGTAGTCAACTTAATCATGATATCACCATCAATCAACTGTTGCTTCTGTGTATCAAACTTGTACTTACCTAATTGATAAAACTCCTGTGCTGCATTTCCACCTTTGGTACGACGTAAAATGGCCTCGATACGGAATAACAATTCTTCCATACTGAATGGCTTTGTCAGATAATCGTCTGCACCAATTTTAAAACCTTCAAAAATATCTTCCTTAAGCGACTTAGCTGTTAAAAAGATAATTGGTACTTCGGTATTGACCATTCTGATATCCTTAGCCAGCGAGAAACCATCTTTTTTAGGCATCATCACATCTAAAATGCAGATATCATACTTATTTGCCATAAATGCCTTGTAGCCTTCTTCGCCATCAGGCATTAAGTCTGTTTTCAGACCTTTGGCTTCCAGGTATTCACGAAGTAACATACCCAGGTTCTCATCGTCTTCTGTTAGGAGGATTTTATATTCTTTTTCCATTCTTTATTATTTTTTAGAGGTAGGAAAATGTCAAATTTTGTGCCAACTTCAACTTCGCTTTCCACAGATATCTGACCACCATGATCTTCAATTATTTTCTTAACATATGCCAGTCCCAATCCGAAACCTTTTACGTTATGAACATTACCTGTCGGAACGCGGTAAAACTTTTCAAATATTCGTTTTAGGTTATCCTTTGATATACCCATGCCATTATCTTTAACAGAAATTACAATTCCATTGTTCTTATTCCATGTTTTAACGTAAAGAACAGGAGCCCCTTTCCTGTATTTAAAAGCATTGTCAAGCAAGTTATAAATTACATTTGTAAAATGCACTTCATCCACAGTAATAATGCTGTTTTTTGCCTCTAATCGTTCAATTATTTTTCCTTGCTGATTTTCAACTTTCAGCCTAAAGTTATTGGTTACATGGTGAATCAGGTCATTCACATCCAGTTTTTTCAGTTTTAAACCCGATTTACCTTTCTCAAAAATGGCCATCTGAAGCACCTTCTCCACCTGAAAACTCAAACGCTTACTTTCATCCTGAATAACTCCCGAAATGTGCTGCAAGGTTTTTGGTGTTTTAGCAACGGCTCCATCTTTCAACATTTGTGATGCCAATGAAATGGTTGAGATAGGTGTTTTAAACTCATGCGTCATGTTGTTGATAAAATCATTCTTTATCTGATCCAAACGCTTTTGCCTTACAATAATCACAATGGTTACGATGGACAGCAAAATTACAATCAGAGTAAATAATGCCGATGGTATGACCAGCCCCATCGACTCCAATATTGGATTGGGCATCTCTGTGAAATGTAATTTTAGGTAATTGGCCTGCACATGATAATCGCTTGGAAAAAGTAATTGCGTATAAATCTCCTCCTCCGATTCATCATTAAAGTGCTTGGTGTAATGCACCTTTTTGCTTTTCGAGTTTATCACCGCAAATTCGTACGGCGACAGAATGCCTTTTTTCTCAAGGTTCTCGAAAATATATTGTTCCAAACGCAGAATATCGATCCGTTCTTCTATCGGATCATCTTGCATCAGCGATTTCGCCTGTGTTTCCTGTTTCTTTACCTGATGCCTGCGCCAATCTCTTTGTATGGCATTCATAGCGCCTGAGAAAGGATCCGTCCGTTCGGTAATATTCAATTGGGTACGTCCCTGAAAAGTAGTAACCAATGAGTCCTGAAAGTATTGTGATAGGCTATACCCACTGGCCGTGGCATTAATCTTAAATTCGATGCTATAGTTTTCCTGAACTTTAGCCGAGTTGGCTTTTTCTTTCCCTTTGAAGTATTTGTTTTCATTACGCAGCTTCGCCGGCACATTAATATTAGGGCTCGAAAACTGGTTGATCTGGCTTAACTTGAAATCTTCATCTTTTTCAAGACGCTCAGCTACCTTGCTAAGTGCTTGCTTAACCGACTTATCAAATTGCTCTTCTTCAATCTTAGCGGCATTTAAAATCCACATAGCCTGTATATAGGTGATACCTACCAGCGCTATGGCCATAATTATTGTCAGCCCAAGAATGAATTTTTTACTCATAAAAACAAAAATAACAGGCTAAAAGCATTATCAGTGCTAATTAACATTAATTAACAGCAAATTTGGCAAAACATTTATTTTATGTCCCTTCTACGCAGTTCCTTAAGGGCATTTTTTGCGGCGTTTTGTTGCGCCTCTTTTTTCGAAAATCCTTCTCCCTCGCCAATCGCCTCTCCATCAAGCGCTGCCTTGGCAATAAATGTAGCTGCTACGCTTCCGGAAATGTGCTGTTCTTCGGTAATGAAATGGACATTTTGCTTGTACTTTTGTCCCCATTCTATGAGCAAGGATTTGTAGTTCGTATCTTTCTTAGCAACCGATTTTAAATCAACATATTGTTGAATAATTCTTTGAACAACAAATCTTTCACAGGCTTTGTATCCTTTATCAACATAAATGGCCCCAATTAAAGCTTCCAATGCATCGCCCAAAATGCTGGTTTGTGCAATGTCAATTTTCGATTGAGCTTTTACCCAATTGCCAAGCTCCATTTTTAGGGCAATGTTATTGAGTAAGGATCGGTTGACTATTCGCGAACGTGTTTTGGTTAAGAAACCTTCATTCTTGCCCGGAAATAATTTGTATAACTCATCAGCAACGATGGCACCCAACATGGCATCGCCCAAAAACTCTAAACGTTCATTATTTATAAAACGTTTATCATTACCTTTTATCATCGCCGATTTATGGATAAAAGCCAGTCGATAGATACCAATATCCCCAGGTTTTTCTCCAAGTATCTCTTGTATAAAACCATAAAACTTTTCCCTCCGTGGAGAGAAAAGTTTTATAATGTGCAAAAGCGGTTTAATCACAGCTTTTTACAATGCTTTAAATACAACAGATGCATTGTGACCACCAAATCCAAATGTATTGGATAATGCCACTTTAACGTCTCTCTTCTGCGCCTCATTAAAAGTTAAATTAAGCGCATTGTCGAGTTCTGGATCGTCTTCGAAGTGGTTAATGGTTGGAGGTACAACCCCATCTTTAATTGCCATGATACATGCCATTGCCTCTACAGCACCGGCAGCACCAAGTAAGTGTCCTGTCATCGACTTGGTTGAACTGATGTTCAACTTGTAGGCATGCTCACCAAAAACTTCTTTAATGGCCTTGGTTTCCGCAATATCACCAAGTGGTGTTGCAGTACCGTGTACATTAATGTAGTCAACTTCGGTAGGATCAATACCATTGTCTGACAAAGCACCTTGCATTACTCTTTTAGCTCCTAGTCCTTCAGGATGTGGTGCAGTTAAGTGATGTGCATCAGCCGTCATACCAGCTCCTACTAACTCGCAGTAGATTTTAGCACCACGTGCTTTGGCGTGCTCATATTCTTCAAGAATAATAGAAGCACCACCTTCACCCATCACAAAACCGTCACGTCCTTTATCAAATGGACGAGAGGCTGTTTTCGGATCGTCATTACGGGTTGAAACTGCCTGCATACTACTAAATCCACCTAAACCGGCTTCATTAATAGCTGCTTCTGAACCACCTGTTACAAACGCATTTGCTTTACCTAAGCGAATAAGGTTATACGCATCGGCAATGGCATTCGTTGAAGAGGCACACGCCGAAATGGTACCGAAGTTAGGCCCACGGAAACCATATTTCATTGAAATATGACCCGGTGCGATATCGGCAATCATTTTGGGAATAAAAAAAGGATTGAAACGTGGTGTTCCATCCCCTTTTGTATAACCTTCAACTTCAGCCTGGAAGGTGTTTATACCACCGATTCCTGCCCCCCAGATTACACCAACCATGTCCTGGTCAATGTCCTCCGAATCAAGCTTTGCATCAGCAATAGCTTCGTTAGCAGCAACAATAGCATATTGGGCGAATATGTCCAACTTACGCACTTCTTTTCTGTCGAAGTGTTCTTTCGGATCATAATTCTTTACCTCACAAGCAAATTGTGTTTTAAATTTAGTGGCATCAAAATGAGTAATAGGTGCAGCCCCACTTACTCCTTTCACCATATTGGACCAGGTTTCCTTTGCAGTATTCCCTAGTGGAGTGATGGCACCAAGCCCCGTAACAACTACTCTTTTTAACTCCATAACTACTTTTAACGTATCCTACTCTTTCTTACTTTGCGTTTTCTTCAATGTAAGCAATAGCATCACCTACTGTACCGATGTTCTCAGCCTGATCGTCTGGAATAGCAATGTTGAATTCCTTTTCGAATTCCATAATTAATTCTACAGTGTCAAGTGAGTCAGCTCCTAAGTCGTTAGTGAAGCTAGCTTCTGGTGTAACTTCAGTCTCGTCAACTCCCAACTTGTCTACGATAATTGCTTTTACTCTTGATGCAACGTCTGACATAGCTCTAAGTTTTTTTAAATTAATACTAATAAAATGTTCTTAAACAACTTTGCAAAGAAATACATTTGTGGATAATAATTCAAACTTCGTGTAAAGAAAATGACATTTCATGCTCGTTTTTGCCTATTTTTGCCCCTGATTTTTGCTATTTTTCAAACACGCAAATATAAGAAAATGAAAAAGATAGTCTTGTTTGCTTCCGGCTCAGGATCAAATGTTGAAAACATTGTTAAATATTTTAAAAAAAATGAAGAGGTCGAAATAACAAAGGTTTACACAAACAACCCAAACGCCTATGTTATTGAACGTTGCAAGATTCTCGACCTTTCTTGCGAAATATTCGGTCGAAAAGAGTTTCGCGAAAACCTGTCTGTATTAAGTGATTTAAAGGCTATTCAACCCGATTTAATCGTGCTGGCCGGCTTTTTATGGTTGGTTCCTTCGGCCTATGTGGAAACATTTCCCAATAGAATAATCAATATTCATCCGGCATTACTTCCTAAATACGGAGGAAAAGGCATGTATGGCCAACATGTTCATGAAGCCATTGTGGCCAATAAGGAAACCGAATCGGGCATAACCATTCACTATGTCAATGAAAAATACGATGATGGTAACATTATTCGACAAGAAAAGTGCAGCATAAGCCCCAATGACACGGCGGATGATGTGGCTTCCAAAGTTCATGCCTTGGAATACGATTACTTCCCTCTCGCTATAAAAGAATTATTAGAAGCATAAAAAAAGGAGCCTTAGTGCTCCTTTTTTTAAATTAATCTGTATTCGATTTAATTTTTAGTCTCTGATCATTACTCTTCTACTGGTAAGGGCAATGCATCCAATTGTTTCTTTAACGGCTCTATAAAGCCTTTAAAATTGGCCATATTTTCTTCCTTAACCGGATTAACCGGTGGAGCATCGACTTTTAAAGGATCAATGGGCTTACCATTCTTAAATACCCTAAAATCCAAGTGAGGTCCGGTGGATAAGCCGGTAGACCCAACGTAACCGATCAGTTGTCCTTGCTTAACATGGCTTCCCTTTGTAATTCCCTTGGCAAATCCATGCAAGTGCATATAAACAGTGGTATAAACACTGTTGTGCTTTATTTTAATGTAATTACCTCCACCGCGTTTTTGATAAGCCCTGGCAATTACTCGCCCGTCACCTAATGCATAAACCGGCGTACCAGTTGGAGCTGCATAATCAATCCCATGGTGTGGCCGACGGATTTTTAAAACCGGATGCAGTCGGCTGTGAGAAAAACGACTGCTGATTCGAGAAAATTTCAAGGGAGCCTTTAAAAATGCCTTTCGAAGACTCTGTCCTTCTTCATCAAAAAAATGAGCTACACTGTCTTCTTCATAGTTAAAAGCATAATAATCCCTTCCCCGATGATGAAAGACCGCCGAATGTACTTTTCCAATGCCAATACTTATACTATCAACATATAATTCTTCGTAGTAAACTTTAAAATTATCGCCCTTTTCAATACCAAAGAAATCAACTGTCCAGGCAAAGATTTCAGAAAGCTCAATGGCCAGCATTGGATTCACATCGTGCTCTTTCATGCACATCCATAAAGAAGAAGTAATTACCCCGGTGGAAGTCTTTAGCTCACTTTGTGTCTCCTTTACATCGCGATAGGCCTGAATTGAATCGGATAAAGACACCACCATGTAATCGGTATTATCGATGGCATATACAAAATGACTTAGCTGTTTTAAACTGTCGTTACTATAAAATAAGGTATAACGATTACCCACCTTTATTTTACGCACATCAAAAACAGGTTTTGTCTTTTCAACAATTGTATTTATGGTTGGATAATCAACACCCGCTTTAAGGAAGATATCAGCCAAAAATTGGTTTCTTTTAACGGTGTTTTCTTCAATGCGGAAAGAATCAACCGGTAAACCATACATTAACTCAGGCTCCGGTATTTCTATGACAGCAAGGGTATCCAGTGTTGACTCTGTCACTGGCGATACCGGATGCTTATATCGGTGTATGGCGAAATAAATTGCAGGTATTAATAATAATATAATTACAATGAAAACTAATAATTTCTTTTTGGTCATTTGATTCTTTTTTGAAGTGCCTGCAAGTTAATAATAGTTGATTAGTTTTTTAAGCTGTTGTCATAAGTTTTAATCGATTATTGGACAACAAAATTCCGGTGCTATAGGAAATACATTAGGTAATGTAAATGCCTCTTCTTATCACTTAAGCTTAAATTCTGATCTTATCAAATCCTTGTCCGTAAACTCCCATAACCGTTCCAACCGTAATAAATGCATCCGGATCGATTTGCTTCACAACCTTAAATATCTCCTGTGTTTCATTTTTACGGGCAATCACCATTAACACCTGCCGGTCTTCGCCTGAGTAGCCGCCTTTACCATGCAGTATGGTTAATCCGCGCTCCGCATCAAAAATGACCGACTTGCGCAACTCTTCCGGTTTTTTAGAAATAATAAAGAACTGCACCGTTTGTTTATTACCTGATATCACCATATCAACGGTATAAGCCAGAATGGCCATGGTCATAAATCCATACACCACGGTTTCGATGGATGACGTTTGAACCAGGAAAAAAGACGACGAAATAATCAATACATCCATTCCAAGCAACAGCCGTCCCAAACTAATGTTCTTATATTTATTAATAATCATGGCAATGATATCAACACCACCAGTGCTGCCGCCATTAACAAAAACAATGCCTGCTCCCAATCCTCCCAGGATACCTCCAATAATGGCATTCATCATTACCTCTGACACAACCGGTTCCTCAAAAAGTGGCCGAAATAAAGTTAACAGCCCCGACATTACCAAAACACAATAAATGGTTTTGATACCAAAAGATGCCCCCAAAATACGCATGGCTAATAATATAAGAAGCGCATTAATTATTAAGGAGGTTAATCCAATATCAAAGCCCATGGTTAGATAAATAATGGTAGCAATACCGGTTAAGCCTCCCCCCACAATTTTGGCCGGAATCAAAAAGGCCGTCCATCCCAGTGTACCAATCGCCAAACCTACCGTTAGCATGATGTAGCTTCGCACTTCTTTTAATAGGCCCGTCTTTTTTTGCATAGTTATCATTTTAAAAATAAAAGCTGCCAGCTACTGGCCGGCAGCTATCTTCATCTCTAATCTTAGCTTTAAAAAAGCCCACAAGAACAAAATCTTGCAGGCTTTGAGTTTTATAATTAAGAAAGTATCAATTCCCCGTACCTCGCCAATAGCTAGTAGCTATCAGCTATCAGCTTATTTAGCCTACAACAATATTGATAATCTTTTTAGGAACGATAATGACTTTACGAACCGTTTTACCTTCTAACCACTTGGCGGCTGAATCATGCTCCATTACCGATTTTTCGATATCGGCATTGTTCATATCAGCTGGCAAATCGATTTTAAAACGCATCTTACCATTGAATGAAACCGGGTAAGTTACCGATGATTCAACCAGGTAGCCCGCATTAAACTCCGGCCATTGTGCATCGCAAATGGTTGTTGTATTGCCCAATGAATGCCATAATTCTTCACTCATGTGAGGTGCAAATGGTGCCAATAAGGCCAATAACGGCTCTAGTATCTCACGCTTGTTACATTTCAGGTCGTTCAACTCGTTCACACAAATCATAAAGGCACTGACGCATGTGTTGAAAGAGAAACGCTCTACATCTTCGCTAATCTTCTTAATGGTGCGGTGAAGCACTTTCAACTCATCCGGTGTAGCTTTCTCGTCGCTTACAACAAATGCATCATCTTTATAGAATAAACGCCATGTTTTACGTAAGAACTTATGCACCCCATCAATACCGTTAGTATCCCAAGGCTTGGACTGCTCCAATGGACCTAAGAACATTTCGTAAAGACGTAAGGTATCGGCACCATAGTCAGCGATGATAGTATCCGGGTTCACGACGTTATACATAGACTTGGACATTTTTTCAACCGCCCAGCCACAAACGCATTTGCCATCTTCTAAGATAAACTCGGCATTGGCATAATCAGGACTCCACTTTTTGAAGGCTTCCATATCCAACTCATCGTTGCGAACAATGTTTACATCCACGTGGATTGGCTGCACATCGTGCTCTTTGCGTAGGTTGTAAGAAACAAACGTATTGGTTCCCTTTTTACGATACACAAAGTTGGAACGCCCCTGAATCATTCCCTGGTTAATCAACTTCTTGTATGGCTCGTCCTTAATCACCTCGCCAATATCGAACAAGAATTTGTTCCAGAAACGTGAATAAATCAAGTGACCGGTAGCGTGCTCTGTACCTCCAATATATAAATCAACATCCTGCCAGTACTCGTTGGCTTCTTTACCAACCAAGGCTTTGTCGTTTTTCGGATCCATATAGCGTAAGTAGTACGCCGACGAACCTGCAAAACCAGGCATGGTATTTAATTCCAAAGGATAACCTTCTTCCGTTTCCCAACCTTTGGCACGACCCAATGGCGGCTCACCTTGTTCGGTTGGTAAATATTTATCTACTTCTGGCAAAGTCAATGGTAATTTCGACTCATCCAGCATGTAAGGCATGTCATCCTTATAGTATACCGGGAATGGTTCACCCCAATAGCGCTGACGGCTAAAGATAGCATCACGCAAGCGGTAGTTCACCTTCACCTGACCAATACCTTTTTCGGCAATGTATTCTTTGGTTTTGGCAATGGCGTCTTTTACATCTAATCCATCGATGATGCCAGAGTTAACCATGGTTCCTTCTTTTGAGTCGATGGAGTCTTCCCATGTTGCCGGGTCTGTTTCTTCAGCTCCCACAGGAATCACTACCTGACGGATTGGCAAATCGAAATGTTTGGCGAAAGCAAAGTCGCGCGAATCGTGTGCAGGCACCGCCATAATGGCGCCCGTACCATAACCAGCCAATACATAATCACTGATCCATACCGGAATCTCCTCGTTGGTTAATGGATTGATGGCATAAGCACCAGAGAATACACCCGTCACCTTCTTCACCTCAGCCATACGTTCACGCTCAGTACGCTTCTTGGTTTCCTTAATGTAGGCATCCACAGCTGCACGTTGCTCAGGCGTTGTTAGTTGATCCACCAACTCACTTTCAGGCGCCAATACCATGAAGGTTACACCGTAAACCGTATCGGCACGTGTGGTAAAGATTTCCATCTCCACATCCGAATCTTTGGCTTTGAAAGTCATCTCAGCCCCTTCGGAACGACCAATCCAGTTGCGCTGAATTTCTTTTAAAGAATCGCTCCAGTCCACATTATCCAAACCAGTCAATAAACGATCGGCATAAGCAGACACGCGCAACGACCACTGGCGCATTACTTTTTGCTCCACTGGATGCCCACCTCGAACCGACAATCCTTCCTTCACCTCATCGTTGGCCAAAACAGTACCTAAAGCCGGGCACCAATTCACCATCGTATCAGCCAGGTAGGCCAAACGATAGTTTAATAATATTTCTTGCTGCTCTTTCTCGCTCTTGGCACTCCACTTGGCAGCAGTAAAACTTAAGGCTTCACCACATGCCACGTCTAATCCTTCTGTACCATTGGCTTCAAAGGCCGCCACCAAATCGGTCATTGGCAATGCTTTGTTGGCCTTGTTGCAATAGTAATGATTGAACATCTGGATAAAAGCCCACTGTGTCCAGTGATAGTAGTTTGGATCACACGTCTTCACTTCGCGATCCCAGTCGTAGCAGAATCCAATTTTATCGAGTTGTTCGCGGTAACGGTTCAGGTTGTTCTCTGTTGTGATAGCCGGGTGCTGTCCTGTTTGAATGGCATACTGCTCAGCTGGCAAACCATAGGCATCGTAGCCCATTGGGTGCAACACGTTGAATCCGTTTAAACGCTTGTAGCGGCTGTAAATATCAGAAGCAATGTAACCGAGTGGGTGACCTACGTGCAATCCCGCACCCGATGGGTAAGGAAACATATCTAACACATAGTACTTGGGACGAGAATTGTCCACCTCCACTTTGTAAACTTTGTTATCGCTCCAGTGCTTTTGCCACTTTTGTTCTAACTCTTTAAAATTGTATTCCATGATATACGATTGACTTCGTGCGACTTGCGCACAATACTTTTCTATTCACTTTTTCAAAGTGCGAAATTAGTAAAACTTATTAAAAGGATGAGGGATACAGGGTTGAGAAATAGAATGATTTAGGACATTTTACAAATCATGCTGATGACAAGTGACTGGTAGAGGACAGTAGATAGAAGCCGGAAGACCGAAGACAAAGGACTGATAAGTATAAAGTGAGTAACTTTATAGAAAGCCAGAAGCTCTAGTCGATGGGGCACTATTTAAGCTATGCAAATTTCGCCTTGCTTTTGCTCCAAATATCCAAACCTATTAAACACTAAGTCCAAAATGAAATTGGCATAACAGATTCAACCATAAATCAGAAGGTTACCTTAAGACCAATACCACCATTGGTCATTCCAAACTTAATTTGTGCCACATCTTCTTTAACACTTGTCAGGCCATCGTTGTAGAGCGAAACTGCATTTTTTGTATGTTTTACATAGGCTGTGGAAAAGGGTATTGAAATGGCAATTAAGCCGGCACCAACACCCGCAAGAGCCCACTCCGGGTCACCTCCCGCAAGAGCTGTACCACAAGGCCAACCCACCATAAAACCTCCAACAAAACTAAATACTGCACCGGCATCGTAGTTTTTCTTGGCCAATTGCATACTCTTAAATGCTACAGGATTATTATGTGTTATTTCGAGTAGTTGACGTGGCTTTAACACCTTGCCATTTTGAGTAAATACTGTACCAAAGCGTTTCTCAACTTTAATTGGCTCTTGCAGTTGAGCTTCAATACTGATCGATAAAACAAGCATCAAACTTGCTAATAGTAATGCAATTTTATTCATTATGTTACTGTTTAGGTTCATGCAAATATAACTAAACAGTAGAACTTATATCACAATCTTAGTTTATAGCTCAATATTGTTTTTCCATTAACGATAATATCCAGGTAGCCCGTGCGCCTTTTCTCCGGATCGATTAATAAAATCACCTTTTGACCGCTTTCCTGAACCTCAACTGGCTGCATATGTTTCATCCCATGAAAACCATAATTATATTGATGTTTCTCAGAAGTGATATTTTTAAACTCGATCACAATACGCCCCTTCTTCATTTTTTTAATCTGGCCTTGCCTGGGAGAAATCAGCTCCAACCCCATCCCAAAGAATGAATGATAAGCAATAACTTGCTCTGCAAAAGACTTTAATGTAAGGCCGGTAAAATTCCATTTCGACTCTTCTGGGTAATGGTTGTATGAAAAAGCCTCGGCTTCAACAGCAAAATAATCGGACGTAAATGCCGGCACAAACTTCCGCGTTTTATGATCGACATGCCCGGCACCCCAGGTAACATCCACAAAAAGCCAATTATTATCCAGACGAATGGCATTCCAGGCATGATCAGATTGTCGTGGCACTTTGCCGATATTGTTAACATTGCTTCGCGAATAACCAACCACCACTTCGCATTCTATGCCACAAGCTTTGCACAACAATTGGTACAATTCGGAATAGCCCTGACAAACGGCTTTCTTCTTTTGGAGCGTCTCTATGGCCAGTTCTTGTCTTAAAGCCAATTCTTTTTGAATTCTTTCCGCCTCATTGCGATAAGTAATTCTGGCTGATCGCTGCACACGCCCTGAGAAAAATGCTTTGACATCGTATTTTATATGCGTGGCCATCCATACGTAGATTGCCGCTGCCCGATCGCGGTCATTATTAAAATCGTTGGTAATACGCTCACTTAAATGCTCGTATAATTTAAAAGTAGAAGGGTATGTTTTGACCTGATCCATTACCTGCAGGTTAATCTGAGCAATAGACAGGGAAGTAAATATTGAAGTTAATACGACTAACAAGATTTTCTTCATTACGCACGAATAATATTTACAAACAGAAAGAAGTACACTCCGGCACATCAAAGCCTTAGAGCTTCCTCTATGAAAGGTAAGTCATTAGCTGCGTAACGCTTTTTTCACGTACCCCCTCAGATCCAATAGAATGACTACTAAATGGGAAACTAAAAACAATCGTTTCCTCCGGCCTCATTTCAATGATATAACCAATGCCCCACTGCCATATATTTTTATCGTAGAGCTTTATCTTATTACGTTCTGTATCAATTTGCGATATAACAAAGCGCTTCGGTAAACGCTTTACTAACTCCTCAACGCTTAAGCCCTTTTTGTGTTGCAATTTATGACGCTTAACAACCGAGAAGTCGGGAACTTCCATATTAGCACCATCCATATACTCAGCAATAGATTTTGACACAAACCACTGAACCAAACCAACTACAGCAATAGTAAGCGTTGGCCAAACTAGTTGCACCAAAATGTTATTGATACCTTTTTCGAACCAGTTAAATAAGATAGCATATAACACAATGGATAATGCCCATACAATAGAGGCTACTATTAAAAGGTAATTTCGGATGTACTTTTTCATAGCTAGATTCTTTTATATTTCTCAAACAAATGGGGCAGATAAATGCAGAAGAATAAACTGTTTTATCAGCGAAAATATTCTTAATTCAACTCCGCTTCTTTATCGCGCTTCAGCAGATTATAGATGGTGGATTTACCAATATCTAATTTGGCGGCCACCTTCAATACATTATTATTGTATTTCTTCAGAAAGTGTCGAATGATGGACTCGGTGTATTCCTTAAGGGTCATTTCGCGCCCAAACATTTCCATTTCTCCCTGGGTAGAGCTAAACACAATTTGTTCATCGTCAATTACACCATCATTGGTTAATACAGCCCCTAATTCCACCACAGCTTTCAGCTCACGCACATTACCCGGAAAGTTATAGGCCAACAGTTTCTTTTTAGCGGTAGGCGTCAGGTCAATTTTTTTCAAGCCATTTTCTTTACAGAATGCTTTTAAAAAGAAATTACTCAACAAGAGTACATCCTTATTACGATCTTTTAATGCCGGCAAATGTATGGGTAATCCTAAAAGTCGGTAGTATAAATCCTCCCTGAAGTTTCCTTTGCGCGATTCTTCAGCCAGATCTTTATTGGTGGCGGTAATAATTCGGGTATTAATCTTTATCACCGCATTACCTCCTACCCTGGTAATCTCACGCTCTTGTAGTACACGCAATAATTTTACCTGTAGATTAAAATCCATTTCGCCAATCTCATCGAGGAAGACCGTACCACCATCCGCCTCTTCGAATTTTCCTTTCTTCGTATGAACCGCTCCAGTAAAGGCTCCCTTTTCATGACCGAAAAGTTCACTTTCGATCAGTTCACGCGGGATGGCTCCCATGTTGACAGCGATAAATGGTTTATCCTTGCGTGGCGAATTGTAATGAATGGTTTTTGCTATCAATTCCTTACCTGTACCCGTTTCTCCATAAACCGAAACATTGATATTAGGTACATTAACCGCCTTATCAATCAAAGCATACACCCCTTTAATGGCCGGACTGTCGCCAATAATGGCATTTTTATAATCATACTTATTTCCAATCTCACTCTTCAGTTGCGTAATTTCATCCTTCAGCGATTGATTGGTTTTAATGTTATTGATGGCATGCAGTAGCCGGTCCTTAATATTCTCGTCCTTGGTAATGTAATCGTAAGCTCCCTCCTTCAGTAACTGAACAGCCGTTGAAATATCATCCTGCCCCGAAATGACAATCACATCAATATCCGGGTTAAACTTCTTAATCTTTTTGAGTATCTCATTACCGGTATAATCAGGCAAACCCAGGTCGAGTGTTACCACATCGGGATTATCCCCCAGATTTTTAATAAAGTCTTTCCCGTTAAAATACGTCGACACCTCATAATCAGGATTAAGCTTCAGGGTATGCTCAATCAATTTGTTAAAAACCCGATCGTCCTCAATAATACTAATTCTCATAAACGCAACAGTTGGTCAAATTTAAAACAGGAGCACTTGTTTTTGATATTCTGTAAATTTAAAAATTGTTTTTGCTCCAACAGGCTATTTTTGAAGATTAATGAAATATTTTTGCCAAATAAGAGTTTAGTTACTTAAAAAGTTAATAACCTGAGTTCGATACAAATTTCAGAACTCAGATTGTTCTAAAGAGTTGATTGATAACTTGCAATTTTTGAGTAATAGTTAACTATTGTGAAAAAATTCAAGGCCATCAATCGGCTATTTAGACAAAACTAAATCCACTCATAAACAGCGATTTACTTCACATAAAGACTTTGAAATAGTCCACTATTACTTCATTCTTTATATTTGTAAATCACTATTTATTAGCGGTCTGAGATCGAAATTTTATGTCGATCTCAGGTTAATACTTAAACAAAAGCTATTATTTTTGAAATAAAGACGCCCATTTGATCGTTTGTTTCAAAAGAGTTGAAAATAACATTATACCTAAAGTCGCAACGAATTGATGTTTCTCAGAAAACTTAGCACTATACTTATCCTCTGTTTGCTGTGGGGTTGCAGCACAAAGAAAAACACCTGGTTAAGCCGCAACTACCATAATCTCACTGCTTACTACAACGTTTATTACAACGGGAAGGAAGCCTTTAAAATGGGAGATAAAGCCATCATTGAAGGCTACCAGAATGATTACTCAAACATCTTACCCGTGTTTGAATCATCCAATGCCGATGCGGCGTCTGTGGCCAATGGTGATATGGATCGCGCCATTGAAAAAGCGCAGAAACTAATTAAGAAACACTCTATCACTGCCAAACCCAAGAAACGATCAAGGAACAATCAATACGCAGCCGAGTTTTACAGTAAAAAGGAATTTAATGCCTGGGTAGATGATGCTTATGTGCTGATGGGAAAAGCACGGGTGTACAAACACGAGCAGGCATTGGCCATTCGTACTTTACAACAGGTGGTGCGCGATTTTCCTAATGAAGAAACCATGTACGAAGCATTAATCTGGCAGGCCAGAGCTTTCACCGACAAAGGCGACTACATTGGTGCCATGGCTGCTTTGGAAAGTTACGATCTGGGAGGCAATGCACCCATCGAATTATATCCCGATTACATGGCAGTATATGCCAACCTGTTGATGGTTCAGGAAAAGTACCTGGAGGCCATCCCCTACCTGAACAATGCGCTTGAGGATGAAAAGAATAAGCACAAAAGACTCCGATACTCCTACATTCTTGGACAGCTATACCTGCTCGACAATCAACAGCAGAAGGCCGCCGAAGCTTTTGCTTACGTTGCCAAGGCCAGTACTGATTATGAAATGACTTTTAATGCAAAGGTCAACGAAGCCTCTATCATATATGCAGAAGCAGACATCGACGAGGTGAAGAAACAGCTGCACAAACTTCGCAAGGACAAAAAGAACAGCGATTACCTGGATCGAATTTACTACGCCTTTGGTCGGGTAGCTTTGCAGGAAAACAGCGAAGGAGAGGCACTAACTTACTTTAAGCAATCAGTGAACGCGAGCATTGACAACGATAACCAAAAAGGATTATCTTACCGCGAGGCTGGTGAAATCTATTATTCGCACATGGATTATGCCAATGCTTATTTTTATTACGACAGTGCATTAACGGTCATTAATGAAGATTACGAAAAAATTGAGGAACTGAAAGAACGCCATTACGGTTTAAGTGGCTTGGTTGATCACCTGCTAACCGTCACTCGCGAAGACAGTCTTCAGAACCTGGCCGATATGAGTCAACCGGTACTTTATGCATATCTGGATGATATTATCGCGGCCAAGGAAGAAGAACAAAAACGCCTTGAGAAATTAATGGAAGAAGAAAGCATGAGCGATGCCTTTTTCTATCAAAACACAAGTCGTCAGAACTTCGATCAAAGCGGCAAATGGTATTTCTACAATCAAACATCCATGGGAATGGGAAAAATGGAGTTTGAAAAACGATGGGGCAAACGTAAGCTGGAAGATAACTGGCGTCGAAAAGATAAAAGTAAAGTAGAAAACGAAGAAGTGCCCGACGATCCGTTTGGCATGCCCGATAATCCGTTTGACCAGACTGATGGCAATGAGCAAAAAGGTCAGGAAGAAACACAGGAAGACAATAACACACCGGCTTCGGTCGTAATTCCAACACGAGAACAATTATTGGCAGATATACCGCTTAGCTCTGAAGCACGTCAAATATCTGACCAAAAGATTGAATATGCCTTATTGGAGCAAGGCTTGGTATTTATGGATCGACTGGAGAATTACGACAAAGCTATCGAAGCTTTGGAGGATTTACTGAGCCGTTACCCGAAAGCCGAATCACGCGACGAAGCCCTTATCGCCTTATACAATGCCTACCGATTAAAAGGCGATAAGGCCGGAATGGAACTGACGCATAGAAAGATCGAAAGCGAATATCCGGATCACCGTTTTGTGGCTTACCTTAACGATCCTGAATACCTTAATAAGGTACAGAAAGCCAAACAAGAGAAAGCCAGCGCTTACGAACAGACTTACGAGGATTTTCTTTTTGGCCGATTCAATGATGTAATCAGCAATAGTGACAAAGCCATTGCCAAGGCAGAGGAAAACGACCTGCTCACAAACAAATACCTTTTATTAAGAGGTCTTTCTTATGGTAAATCTGGCAATAGCGAGTCGTTCAAAAGTGATTTAAATAAAATCATCAAAAACGATGCTGATAGTGAGGAAGCAACCTTGGCTCAGGCTTTGCTTAAGCATCTCGAAGACGGTAAAGCCCCTGTTCTGGGAACATTATTTACTTCGGCTCCCGGCAAAAAACAAAGCGAAACCAGTGTTGATACTGATAGCATTGCAACTGAACAGCAAGCCGGATATGTATTTGTTGAAAACGAACCATACGAGCTGATTGTGATGGGCATCAACGAAGCAGATATGAACCGTGCCATTTACAATGTGGCAGATTACAACTTCTCTCGCTATTTGCTTCATGATTTCGAGATATCCGAAAAACGTCTGTTAGATGGATCCGCTGCGCTTATCGTTGGTGGATTCAGCAACCGGGTTGAAGTAATGGACTACTTCTATGGATTAAGAGAAAATCCACAATTCTTTAACCTGGAACGCCTAAATCAAAACATGGTGGCCCTTTCCGAAAGCAACAATAGTAAGTTCTATTTATCAGGATTAGTTAATGATTACATTCGATTCTTTGAGAAATACTTCCTGCAGCATGCCGACAGGAAGGATGTGGAAAAACTCAGTCCGGTAGCCGAAGAACAGGCAATAAAGGAAGAAGAGAAAGCTAAACCGGAAGAAACTATTACAGTAGAAGAACCTAAAGAAAAGCCTGCGGAAACGAAGGAAGAAGTGAAAGAAGAAAAACAAGTGCAGGAAACAAGTTCGGAAGCAAAAGCAGAGCAAACAGCTGCAATTACAGAAAAGCCTGAGAAAGTTATTACTCCTCCTGCTGAAGAAGTAAAAGCACCGGTTAAAAAAGAAGAAGAAGACGTAAAAGAGGAAACAGTCGTTCCTGAAGTAACTTCGATCTATAAAGTTAATGACACCGAAGCTCATTATGCTGTTGTTATCATTCGAAAAACACGCCTCGACTTTAATAAAGTACAAAGAACGTTTGCTGCGCATACACGAAATAATCTGGGAGCAGACCACAAGGTGCAACTAGTTGATTTCGGCACTTCTTATCGCATGGTACAAATTGATGGATTTAAAAACAAGAAAGAAGCCAGCGATTACATTAAAAACCTTAGCAAATACCAATATCTGACTAGGGATTTTAGCCGAAAGGAACATTACATCTGGAGCATTTCAGACAGTAACTTAAAAACCCTGAAGGAAACAACGAAACTGGAAGAATACAGTAACTTCTACAAAGCAAATCAATAAAACTTTTGATTGTATGTTTGGATCAAACCATTAATACAATCAAAATGAAGACTGTTGATAAACTCAAAATTATACAGAGGCATTGCACTCTTTTAATTAGTTGGAATATGACAGAAAGTAAAATAAAGATCCTATGGGTCGATGACGAAATAGAACACTTAAGAGCTCACATTCTTTTTTTAAAAGAGAAAGGCTACCACGTTGATACGGCCACCAATGGCTATGATGCCCTTGAAATGGTTAAATCATCCTTTTTCGACCTGATCTTTCTGGACGAAAACATGCCGGGTATTACCGGACTGGAAACACTGACTCAATTAAAAGAGCTACGAAACGAGGTACCAGTTATCATGATCACCAAAAGTGAAGAAGAGGACATCATGGATCAGGCCATTGGCAATCAAATAGCCGATTATTTGATCAAACCGGTTAATCCACGCCAAATCCTTCTTTCGATTAAAAAGCATTTGGATAAAAAAGATCTGGTGACCAAAACAACCACCTCGGGTTACCAGTCTCAGTTTGGTCAGATTGCGCTTAAAATTAATGATTCATTCTCTCACGAAGATTGGGTTGACGTATACAAGAAACTTATCTATTGGGAGCTGGAACTCGAACAGGGCGATGGCACCATGGACGAGGTATTGAGCATGCAGAAAAATGAAGCCACTCAAACCTTTACAAAGTTTATTAAACGCAATTATTTATCATGGTTAAAGGATACTGAAGACGCTCCGTTGATGTCCCACAACCTGGTCAAAGAAAAAGTACTTCCGCTTTTAAATGAAGGCCAGAAAGTATTCTTTATTGTCATCGATAACTTCCGATACGATCAGTGGGAAATACTCAAAAAAGCCATCGCTTCCGATTATCTGGTTGAAGATGATAATCCTTATTACAGCATCTTACCAACCGCCACACAATATGCCCGAAATGCCATTTTCTCAGGCTTGATGCCATCGCAAATCAAAGAGATGTTTCCGCAATATTGGGTCGATGATGACAGCGAAGAAGGCAAAAATAAGTACGAAGGCGAATTACTTGGAACCTTGCTAGATCGTTTCCGCCTGAAACACAGCTATGCCTACCGTAAAATTTCGGATAGCGATGCCGGAAAAAGCTTACTGGATGAACTACACATACTTCAGCAAAATGATCTCAATGCCATTGTTTTCAACTTTGTTGATATGCTTTCGCATGCTCGCACCGAGATGAAAATGATTAAAGAGCTGGCACGAGACGAAGCCGCCTATCGCTCATTAACACAATCGTGGTTCGAACACTCGTCTTTAAAAGAATTATTGCAGCGACTTAAAAATGAAAATGTAAAGATCATATTAACAACCGATCATGGAACAACGCGGGTTCAGAATCCGGTTAAGGTGGTTGGCGATAGAAATGTGAATACCAACCTTCGCTACAAACAGGGTAAAAACCTGTCGTACAAAACTAAGGAGGTTTTTGATGTACTTAAACCTTCCGAGGCTTTTTTACCTCGCTACAATGTTTCAACTTCATACATTTTTGCCTGCAACAACGATTTTTTTGCCTATCCGAATAATTACAACCACTACGTAGGTTATTACCGCGATACTTTTCAGCATGGTGGCATTTCGCTGGAAGAAATGATCATCCCCTGCGTCACACTGAAAGGTCGAAAAGCATAAGTTAAACCCGGATTATCGTTAGTTTGTAAAAATCTTAAATACACAAGAACAATAGAGTTCATCATTGTTCATATTGGAAAAGCTCCATTCACTGCACTAACTTACCCGGATTATTAGGTATAATCTACAATACATATTAAGCA
>JAOARW010000058.1 GCA_025210475.1 Carboxylicivirga sp.
AAGTGAGTCGTAAAACTCACTAAAACAACTAAAAAGTGAATGAAAAATGAACAACTTATACAATTATAGTTAAATAGAAAGGTGGAAATGGTCATAAAAACAAAAAGCTCTTCTTTCAACTATTTTTGCAAAGGTCTCAAACCCTAAAAAAGAAAGAGTTATGCAAGAGAACACTTTTGACCTTCAATTAACCGAAGAAGACCAAGCAACCATTAAGAAAGCTTTAACTGATTTAAACAATGTGTTGATGTCTAAATTGGTTGTTTTAAACAAAGGAGAGAAACGAGATTTGTTAATAATGGGCGATAAGTCGATTGGCTTTGTTGAAAAAGCCCTTGAAGTTTCACGCCAGGAAACAGGCTTGTTAGGTTCCTTCATTGATCAGCCGGCATTTGAAAATGATGTGAGAGCAATTGAAATACTGCGTTCGTTCGATTATCAGGTTAAAGCAATCAATTCAGCAATTGATGATTCATATGCAGTAGCAGGTAAGAAGCTTATAAAACGGCTCTAATGGTATATAGTTTAATGAAAAATGCTGCAAAAGTGGGGCATCCCGGAGCTAAAGAAAAAGTGGAAGAGCTGTCTGCTCGTTTCCCGGGTCGTAAACGAACTGTTGCAGAAAATTAGGTATAGAAAAACTATATTTTTTGATACAAAGGACATGGAAACATGTCCTTTTTGTTGTGTTTATAGCATTGTCATCACTCCGAATAGATTTTGAAGATTTCCAATAATGTATCAAGGTTATAAAATCAGATATAGACCATGATGCAAGGAGATGTGTGATTCATCTGATTTGATGTTATCGATACCAAATTTGATAACGTTTTACATAGCATTTGATAAAGTTGATATTAAAAATGTTAAAAGTAATAACTCATTTGATGTTGGTGATATTACTTTAGATATGCTGGGCTATGAAAGTGGATGAATGGAGAAGCAATACTAAGTGCTCAGCTTATGATGTCTATAATTTAACTATTTTTGTTCCTATGGCACTTAGTCTTGATCACGTATACGAAGAAATTCAGGGGCGTTTATCCCGAAAGACCGTACTAATTGCGGGTACTGGAACCTCAATGGCATTGGATGTTGCTTTTGGAATGTGGGCTTTAGAAAAGCACTTGAAAGCTGCTATGCCTGATTTATTGAATAGTGACGATGAAAAGGCACAATGGCAAGGTGTCTTGAGTAGATTGCAGAATAATGAGGATTTTGAATCTTCTTTATCAGAAGTGCAATCAGAATTCTTATTGGAGAATATTATTAAAGAAACAGCTAACCATGTTATTCAAGTAAGTTGTAAACATTATAATGCAATCCAATCAGGTAAGATCGATTGGCCTTTACAACCATTACTTGAAAAACTAAGACAAGCATTACCCCCAACTAATCCGGTATTGGATATTATTACACCAAATTATGATCTGTTAATTGAATACACATTAGGTGCCATTGGATTGAATTATACAGATGGATTTATTGGAGGACTACAAAAGGAATTAAATTGGAGCAAAGCCAAGGAGCAGTTTTATCGTTTAAATGAAACTTTGGTGCGTGGGAAAAAGCAAGTGAGTTACAGTGTTATTCCACATGCTCGATTGTTTAAAGTACACGGTTCTCTGAATTATTGTCAGCACAGTAAAAAGATTTTAAGAGATGATACCATTGCTTTTCAACAGGATGAGATACAACGTGTCATAATCACGCCCGGTAAAACTAAATATCAGCGTATTATTGAAGAAGGTTATGATTTACACGTTCCGGTAAGAGACGTATTAAAACAAGTACAAACATTTCTTTTTGCCGGATATGGTTTTAATGATACCGACATAGATAAACAAATGGCAGAGTTAGCTGCAAAACCTAATTACGAAGCAATTATTGTGACAAAGGACTTAGGGGGACAGTCTGAAAATATGATAAAGGAAAATCCTGGGATAATTGTGGTTTGCCAAAATGATGATCATTCATCCAAAGTACTATGGCAGAAAGAAGAACTGATTGTCGATAAGAAAATCTGGGAAATTGATACTTTTGCTAAAGAAATCCTCTATTAAAACGAATAAGATATGACCACCTCACCAGTATTTCAGTTTGAAGAAAACGACTTAATAGGCAATGTCTTTTATGTAGATACAAATAAGTTGCATCTCAATGTAGCGTCTTCAGCATTACCCTTAGCAAGGGTTGGGCGCCTGGTTGGCGTAAAGGTGACAGGGGCTGTGGAGGAATGGACCATAGCGGTGGTGGAACGTGTCGTGAAAAATGCCAGAGAAAACTATATATCAGGATTAACTAGTGAAGAAGATCAGGATAAGCAGGAGAATGAAACTATAACAGCGACATCGCCTTTATATGAAAATATATCCAATATTGTTACTTTGTCTGCCATAGCTACCTATAAGGTCAGAAAAGGTAATGAGCGACACTTCTTTTCACGTTCGGTACAGACGATTCCAGATATTGATGCAGAGGCTTATTGTATTGAAAAAGATAATCTGGAACGGTTTATGGCTTTGTTGACAACCAAGGCAGAAACAGAACATGCATTAACTATTGGAAAGTATACCATAAGTGAAAAAGCAAAAGCTCAGTTGGATGGTAATCGCTTTTTTCAGCGCCATGCAGCTATATTGGGAAGTACCGGTTCGGGTAAATCATGGACGGTAGCTTCAATTCTTGAAAAAGCAGCTGAGTTGCCATCTTCTAATTTATTGGTATTCGATTTACATGGCGAATATAAAACCTTGGCCTTTGCCCGTCACTTAAAAATTGCAGGGCCCGACGATTTAGATCGTAACGATGAAAGTTTACTTTACCTGCCTTATTGGTTGTTAAACTCAGACGAGATGCAGGCCATGTTTGTAGAGAAATCGGAGTTCACAGCACAAAATCAGGCCATGATGATGCAGAAGTTGATCACCGAAGCTAAGCTGGAAGTGCTGGAGCAAAATGGTCAGGAACGTATTATAAAAGCTTTTACAATTGACAGCCCTGTACCTTACAATCTTGATGAGGTAACACGTAAACTGGAATACTTTAACACTGAAAAAGTACAGGGTGCTCGTGGAATTAAAAATGGTGATTACTATGGGCAATTCAGTCGCCTATTAGCACGATTGGGGGTTAAAAAGAACGATAAACGTTATGGTTTCTTATTTCAGTATCCAGCTGAATTGAGAACACATCAGGCCATGCACCAGATCATCAGGCAGGTTATGGATTTTTCAGGTAATACATCCGGCATCAAGGTGATCGATTTCTCAGAAGTACCTTCAGAGATATTGCCGGTAATTATTGGTTTGGTGGCACGTATTATCTACAATGTTCAGTTCTGGACAAAAGCCGAACAGCGTCAGCCATTGGCTATGGTGTGTGACGAGGCTCATTTATACCTGCCACGTAAATCAGAAACCAACCCCAATGAGCGCCGTGCATTGGAGAATTTTGAAAAGATTGCTAAAGAAGGCCGTAAGTATGGAGTAAGCCTTTTGGTGGTTAGTCAACGGCCTTCTGATGTTAGCGAAACCATCTTAAGCCAGTGCAATAATATTATGGCATTGCGTTTAAGTAATCGGCAGGACCAGAATACTGTAAAAGCCTTTATGCCTGAGAGTCTGGAGTTCTTTACCGATGTATTGCCTTCACTTGATATTGGGGAAACTGTTGTGATGGGCGATTCTGTTTTACTGCCAACACGTATTAAGCTCGATCCGCCGCGCGAAGAAAACCGTCCATTAAGCCAGACTGTTGACTTCTGGAGCGAATGGGCTGTTGATAATAAGCAAACTGATTTTGAAAAAGCCGTAGAGAATTACCGCCGTCAAAGCCGAAACTAAAGCATTATGAAGATTGATCTTGGAATGCCCTTGCAAGGCAAGGAACTGGATACCTATTATGTAGATGCCAATGTAGATCAAATGGAGCAGTTTGAACGATGGTTGGGTGATTCTTCGAAAACTCCATTGTTGTTAAGCGGTCAGATTGGTTCAGGGAAGTCTACTTTTTTAGAAAAAGCCTATAAAGTAACAGGTAAGAAGCCAGATATTAAATTGAAGTTTGACACGGACGTAGTATCGCATACCCTTGGTGGATTTATGGGGTATTTGTATTCGAAGTTGTCACTTTTTTATAGACAATCTTTTCAGCCCACAAATACATATGAACAGGCATACGGTGCTAATATTCAAATTTTAGAAAATTCATTTACAGTAAAGCAGCTAGAATTGATAGGCGATAAAATACAAATGTTGTCATCTTTGCATAATATAACTCAATTAGGTTTATTTGAAACAGGATTTGATCAATATAAATTTATGGTTGAATCTATGCTGGGTACCTTTCGCGATCAGGACATTGTGATCGTCGCTGAAGGCATTGATAAATATGAGTTAACTTCGCCTGCGTTTATCGCATTAGATAGGGTTTTAGATTGTCTAAAGAAATCTAAAACGGTGTTTGAAACCAATATTACGCATTACATAAAAGATCGTAAAGGTCGTCTGGTCAATACCTGGAATAATTGCGAAAGGATATTAATAGGGACTGCTGAATATTCGAATATTAAAGAAGCACTCCAAAAGCGATTAGATTTATCTGCCAACCAGCATAAATTTGCCTTACCTGCATTAGCCGTAATGAGTGGTGGTAACTTTCGTCAGGCCATTCGTTTATTGCGAGAATATTATCCCATCAAAGAAAAGGCATTGAATAAGCGTTTGGAACAAGCCGTTAAACGCACCCGTAATAGTTTGTTACATTTACAGAATCTCAATATGTGGCAAGAGATTTTTCAACAGGTGGAGAAAGATCATCATTTGGCAGGAGGTACCATTCAAGATAGTAAAGATGCTATTTATGGTAACCTGCTACTGATTGAGAAGGATGAGGATGGGACACTACCTTGCCAGATTAATCCATTGATTAGAGACTTGGCAAGAGTGTTAAAGAATGAACTGCCGAAAGAGCCGGAGACGATTGCACTCAGGAATTGGGCTGAGGCTAACGAGGTTTCAACAATAGGTCTGGATAGTGACACGGAACATTTGAATGGCCTTATGACGGAGTATGAACAGCCTGCTTATAATATTCATGGTGTTTTTGAAAAACTCAGTGACCAGCTACTGGGGCGAGAGCAAGGGATTACCCTGATCGTCTATCATGATTACAAAACGGCGAAGGTGGCAAATAAATACATGCAAGGCCATGCTGCTACTTATCGTATGTTGAAGTTCAATTATTCTGGTGCGTATAAGATTAAAAAACTGAAGGAAATATTATGGGAAGGTGATAATATAGATGTTTATAATTATTTTATAGAGAATTATCAACAGGGTTTTCTAGAGAGCCTAGATCAAATGCGTGATCATTACAAGCGTAAGAGCATGGTTTGGTGGATTGAACATGATAAGTTATTCGACTGCCTGAATTACTGGCCGCATCTTAGGCAATTTTTAAAAGTGTATATCCTGAAGGAGGAAATTCTACCTTTGATAACCAAGGAAGAGGTGGAAAATGATATAGAGCTGATCAGTGAAGTGGGTTACGAGGATGAAGAGGTAAAAGCTTATCAGGAGCAGTTAACCGAAGTTCTTAACCGACTTAAAGATCAGGAATAGATGGCACTCACGCATGAAGATAAATTAAGGATCTGGTATAAGATTGAGAAGATGTGCTTTTCTCCTGAAAGACCTCAAGCATGGCTAAACTTATTTTGTGGTTGGTTAAGGAATAGTTTTGATCAAATTCAGCATGTCCACCCAACAAGTGAACGCGAACTGCAACCTGATGAAATTGATTTTGGAGTATTAAAACTAACAGCAAAAGTTGGAGCTGATTATTCAATCAAGATTATAGTTCCAATAGAAAGTTCAATATTTCCAGGTCAAGATGGGAATATTGAACAGGCGACAGAGGATGTTCCATATACTTTCGATTATGATTCCAGATATGCTTCATTACTTGATTATACGCTTGAACCAATGGGACTCGAGGATATATCAGAAGGGAATATTATTCAGGTTTTAAATGAACTGATTGTGCACCCTGTGCCGCATTGTCATATTGAGCCTATTAACCATGAGTTTAGGATCGGTTCAGGGATAAAAAATCCCCTTGTATTTATTTATAGTTTGGCTTTTCAATTGTTGGAGCCGGATAAGCGTTGTCGCTATGCTGATACCATGGAGATAAATAATAAAAAGGATCAGGAGTTAAATAGATTAGCGAGCATAATTAATAGAAATAAGGGAGCGTTGGAAATAAAGCCAGGTGTATTATTTCGACTACCATAAGGAAAGTCATATCTAACAGGTTTTCAAGATCTGTTAGGATCTTTCACCTTTTCCAAAGTTTCGAACTTTGGAAAAGATCATCTGGTTAAAGGCGTTTAGTACTTATAGTCCTGCATAAAAACTCCCTTATCCTTTCTGCCTTTTTCTTCCCAATCCCTTCTATCATCTGCAATTCATCAACAGTAGCGTTGACAATTGCTTCCAGACTATTGAAATTATCCAATAACCGAATGGCTAGTTGAGAACCAATGTTCGGTAATCCTTGCAGAAAGTACAGTTGTTTTTTATGACTGGATTTGGGTTTGTAGCCTTTTCGACTGGCACCACGATGGCTTTTAATATGCTGGTAAGCCAAGGTGAATAACTGTTGGGCGCTGTCATTTTTGGAGGCAGAGTAAATGATTGGTATATGCCATATTCCGCTAATCGACAGCAGAGCTCCCTTAATAGCTTCACGATCAATTTTATGATTGGTTTTATAAGGATTGCCTTCAACCATAATGACCGAGTTGTATGGCGAATTCTTCAGTTGGAGGCATTGTTTAAATAAGCGATCCTGAATGATGGAAAGAGCAAAATCATTGCATGTTTTGCGTTCTATTAATAAACTGTTTTCGAGTAGATAATCTCCACATTTAAGTGTGCTTTTCTTAATATTAAACCCCACTTTAATCAATAAATCTGGCAAAGCGGATGCCTCTTCCCGATGATCGAATATGATAGTTGGCAACATGGGCGTTTGAATTAAGTAAGTTTAAAAATACAAATATCGAGACCTTTGCAAAAATAGTTGAAAGAAGAGCTTTTTGTTTTTATGACCATTTCCACCTTTCTATTTAACTATAATTGTATAGGTTGTTCATTTTTCATTCACTTTTTAGTTGTTTTAGTGAGTTTTACGACTCACTTTCCTCTTAATTTTGAGCATTGGACATAACAATCCCCGGAGACCTGTATAAATTATA
>JAOARW010000059.1 GCA_025210475.1 Carboxylicivirga sp.
CTTATCAGCTGTGCCTTTCATGTGAACCATCGTTCTCAAAAGCGGGTGCAAAATAACGGTGTTTTTTCCGCATCTCCAAATCTTATTTGATGTTTTTTGAAAGATAATTGTAAGTATGAGGACTTAGCGATTGATTTGGTGTAGGTTAGGTGAATGAACTTTTTTATCTCCCTAGAAAAACACCATTAAAGAATTCACTTGTTCCAAGAATTCGGGTACCCAAACCACCATACACTTGCCTTATAATTGCAATCCTCTTCCTATATTAATATATCAATGCATAGAGTAAAGAATATTTATGCTTGAAATACGTGTAATACAGTTTTAATTGTTCTGAATTAAAAACGATCTTTATATAATACACTCAACAAGGCGTACAACTTTTAAATAACGCATTTTTTTTAGCAACTTTGCACCTTACAAAATTTGAAAGACTAATCAATGATTAAATATATCACACCTCTGCTACTTCTATTTATTATAGCAGGAACAAGTGAAAACATATCTGCACAAAAAAAAGCTAAAGTCACAATTGTCAAGGCTAACCTGGGTCAGCAAAGGGCTGAATTCGGACCTAATGTCAGGTTACTATTGGGTAATGTTATCCTTCGCCACGAGAATACCCTGATGCATTGTGACAGTGCTTATTTTCACGACTACAAGGACTCAACTTACATACAGGCTTTTAATCATGTTCATATTATACAGAACGACTCCATTCATCTTTATGGAGATTACCTCACCTACAACAGCATTGAAGGAATCGCCAGAGTTCGTGAAAATGTAAAAATAGAAAAAACAGACATTACTGTGCTTACAGAATATCTGGACTACCATCGAGTTGAAAATTTTGGCTATTACTTTAATGGCGGTGAGGTATTAAGCGGTCAAAACACCTTGATTAGTGATTTAGGCTATTATTATCCGGACTGGAGCGAAGTTCACTTTAAGGATTCAGTAGTGGTTAACAATCCCAAATACACCATCTTTTCTGATACATTAAAATACCACACGGTAACCGAAGTTGCCAGTATTCTTGGACCAACGTTCATCCATAGCGACAACAATTTAATTTACAGTGAAGATGGTTACTACGACACAAAAAATGATGTGGCTGAGTTATTTAAAGATGAAAAGCAAAGTTATGTACAAGGACCTGAAAATCTGCTTTTAGGCGATACAATTCATTACAACAGAGAAAAAGGCATCGGCGAAGCTTTCTCGAACTTTCAATTACACGACACTACAAATAACATCATCATAAAAGGTGATTATGGGTATTATAATGAACTAACTAAATATGCCCTGGCTACTAAAAAGGCTGAGTTGCAACAGATTTACCAACAAGATACCCTCTACCTTCATGCCGATACCTTACAAGCAATACCTTTAGTTGAAGAAGACAGTCGTCTTGTTAAAGCTTACTACAATGTGAAGTTTTTCAGGAAAGATATGCAAGGTCGTTGTGATTCGATGGTTTATGATTTCAGAGATTCAACAAATACCTTCTACAAAAATCCTGTTATCTGGGCCCAGGAAAACCAAATGACTGCTCAAACCATCAAACTTTATAGTAAAAACAATGCCTTATACAAAGCAGAACTCAACAACTCAGCATTTATTATTGCGCCCGAAGACAGCTTAAGCTATAATCAAATTAAGGGACGAAATATGGTTGGACATATTCGCAACAACGAAATCTACCGAATTGATGTAGATGGCAATGGTCAAACCATTTACTATCCAAAAGACAAAGACATTGTTATCGGTGTTAACCGGGCTGAAAGTAGTAACCTGACCATCTTTTTAAAAGATAAGAAGATTACCGGTATAAAACTAAGAACAGATCCTGCAGGTAACCTAAATCCCCCCTACTTCCTTCCGGATACAGATGTTAAATTACAAGGCTTTATTTGGTTAGATGCCATACGCCCGAAAAACCGCTGGGATATTTTCAAACATACCGAGATGCCCGATATGGAAGCGCTTAATAAAGTATACGACGATTATCAATTTAGTGATACAGATAATAACTAAAATAAAAAAGGGGCTTACGCCCCTTTTTTGCTCTCTTAATATTCATCTTCATTAAAAAAGAAGTCTTCCTTACTCGGATAATCCGGCCAGATATCCTCAATACTTTCAAAAACTTCCCCTTCATCCTCTATCTCCTGAAGGTTCTCGATTACTTCGAGGGGAGCACCTGAACGAATCGCAAAATCAATTAATTCGTCTTTTGAAGCCGGCCACGGTGCATCTTCTAGTTTAGAGGCAAGTTCGAGTGTCCAATACATAGCAACTCAATTTAACATTAATATAATTGTGTTCTTTCTAGTTTTATTTATCTGCGAATATAAAAAAAAATTCCAATCCTACAACTTCGAATCCTACGATATTTAACTATCGTTAAGAATGTTTGATTAACGTCTATTTTTAGCCCGTGAAATACAATCGGAAAATCAGGCGATTTGTTGAAGTTTTAACCACAACGGCACTTGAACTAAATAATTGCAAATCAATAGCGTCCTAAACGATTAACAATGTGAGAAGAATTTTAAGTATCTCAAATTATCTTTGAGTTGCACAACAAAAAATGTCTTCTCACATGTTAAAGATAAACTTATTCTCTCAGATTATATCAAAGCTAGACCGTA
>JAOARW010000060.1 GCA_025210475.1 Carboxylicivirga sp.
GGCATTTTTCGTCCATATTGACACCGCAAACCATTATCAACTAATAAAACAAAGGATGTAATATTTGAGCATTTAGCACAACATTACATCCTTATATTTTTTAAACTATCCTAAAATTCGGGTAGTTTTTCAGTGGCCTCCCTAACGGCAGCCTTTTAATTTTTAGTTTTATTTTTTTAATATCCTGGATTTTGATCTGCTTGAGTCAATTCTGAGTTAGCATCAATCTCATCCTGAGGAATTGGCCAATACATATAACTATCTTTAACAGCATCCCAATCAGTTGCAGGTTTATTGCTAATAACATCTTCAGCAATACCTGCACGGCGAATATCTATCCATCGATTTCCTTCAGCGAATAACTCTACACTTCTTTCTTTCATTAAAATCTCTTTCCAGTTATCTGCAGTCAAAGTTACAGTCCCAACATTAGATCTTTGTCTAACACGATTAACTAATCCAGTCGCATAGTTATAATCATCAGCTGATTCTATGGCAGCTTCAGCAAGTAGCAATAGCATATCTGCATATCGATAAACGTATGGCTGATCAGTACCAGTACCAGTATCTGTATACTTTATAATAGCAACATCTCTTCCTTGCTGCTCAACCAATTTAGAACGATCACCACCGTCACTAGCTAGCAAGCTAAGTAATTTAGCTGATGGTCCAACTTCATAACGACCGGCAATATTGTCAAAAAACCATGCTAATGAGTTTTGATCATCTTTACTATATTTAATCATAAATATTGCTTCAGTATTTCCATCACCACCAGGATTCCATAAGGCAGTATAATCTCCAACTAACGAAAATGGATTTGCTGCGTTATCAGGGTCAAAAAATTGTGCTTCAGCCAATGCCTCATCATATTCTTTAAGGTACAAATGAACTTTAGCTTTTAATGCCTTCAATGCTGCTGGCGTTGCTTTAAACACATCACTGCCAGACAATTCAGAAGCTCCTGCTATATCTGATTTTATTTGAGTATATACCTCTGCTTCACTCTTTCTTGGAGAAGCCATATTGCTGTAATCATCCTCAATCGGTTCTAAAACAATTGGTACACCACCGAATAAATTAACAAGTCTAAAATAACATAAAGCTCTCATAAACTTAGCTTCAGCAAGTATTTGCGTCTTACCTTCCGGAGTAATCTTATCTTCAGGTAGCTCATTAACACTTGTTATCACTGTATTGGCTCTAAAGATAGTACGATACAAATCACGCCAAATTCTTAATACATAAATATTTGACGATATTGGAGCATTACCACCTAATTCAGCCATATCAGGGTATGTTCCTGTATGATTAATATTATCAGCATATACTCCTGCACTCATCTGCCAATATCCACCAATTACGTAGTCAGACTGAAAACTGCTATAAATACCATTAACGGCAAGTTTTGCAGTGCTTTCGTCAACGATCATCTCACTTGCTTCAAATGAAGTTGTTGGTTCGGTATCAACCATATCCTCAAGACACCCAGTGAGCACCACCGCAAGGCAAAAACTTAAAATTATATTTAAATACTTCATAATGTCAGTTTAAATTAAAATGTAACATTTACACCGGCTTTCCACATTTTGTTTAGCCCTTGTGTGAAGAAATCAGTACCTGTTGCAACGTTAGCTGAACCAAACGCATTCACTTCAGGATCTAAACCAGAATAATCAGTCCAGGTCTTTAAATTATCAGCTCCAACATACACTCTGATTTTAGCAAATGAAACCATATTTTCAGGAAGAGAATAACCTAAAGTAATATTTTTGAATCGGATATAAGATCCATCCTCAACAAAACGATCACTATCTCTGTTATTAGCACTCTGGCCAGCTCCATACAAAGGTCTAGGAATATCAGTATCAGTATTATCGGGAGTCCAATAATTTAACTGTGATCTAAATTTATTAAATACAAATGATCCAGATGCTCCACCAAATGCCATTGAGTTATTATAAATTTCATATCCCTGACTAAATTGGAAATTAAAGCTTAAATCGAATCCTTTATAGGAGAATGAATTCAATAAGTTACCTGAGAAATCTGGGAAAGGTTTACCTGCAAAATATTTGTCATCATCAGTTAAAATATCATCATCTCCTGTATCGTAAACGACGTCACCATTTTCATCCAATCCTAAAGTTTTAAATACAAAGAAAGCTCCAAGTGATTGTCCTTCCTCTACGCGAGATGCAAAACCATAATCAATAGGTACAGATTCCCCATCAGGACCTCGATAAACCTTTGTTACTGTATTTTCCAATGTACCAATATTTAAGGTAACATCCCAAGAAAATTCTCCAGTTAACGCTTTACCTGATAAAGTAATCTCATGACCTTTATTCTCCATCTCTCCAATATTTCTCAATACACTAGTAAAACCTGAGGTTGGAGCTAATGGGAAGTTTAACAGTAAGTCAGTCGTTTTTTTGTTGAAATATTGATATTCAGCATGAATCCTATCGTTAAAGAATCCTAAATCAAAACCAACATTCATTTGTGCAGTTGACTCCCAAGATAAATCAGGATCACTTAATTGAGATACTGCTAATCCTGAATAAGAAACGTAAGAGGCTGAACTTGCCAATTTGCGTGAAGCAAAATTTCCGATAGCAGAAGCATTACCTGTTACTCCATACCCTGCTTTCAATTTTAATTCAGAGATAATATCTACATCAAAGAAGTCCTCATTATGTACTTTCCATCCAACAGAAGCAGCAGGGAAATATCCAACTTTGTTCTTATCAGAGAACTTTGATGAAGCATCAGCACGAAGAGATCCTTCAATTAAATATTTATCCTTGATTGAAAAACTGGCTCTCGCAATATAAGATGCTAATTTATTTTGACTTTGATAACCAGTTGCTGTTATTGCCTCAGCACCAGAAGTAGGCCATCTAAATTTTGTAGATGCAAAATTTTGAGACTGGGCAGTTGCATAAGTAGATGTAAACTGCTGATACTCAAAACCCGCAAGCAAATCCATCGTAATATCACCAAATTGTCTGTTATAAGTAACATTATTAGAGGTAATCAATCTAGTGTAATTATTAACACGAACAGTTGATGAACCATTAGCCCCTAATCCTTGCTTAGAATCAAACGGATCATATCTTCTTTCACGAACATCAACACGGTCAATACCTGCAGAAAGATTGGCCCCAAAACCATTTTCAAAATTAAGTTTTAACCCTACATTTCCCAATAATCGGAAGGTATTAGATTCTCCATCTACAGCTTCAGCATTTTGCAATGGATTTGAAAAGCGAAAATCACTAATATTGTATGAGCCATCTTCATTAAAAAGATCCCAACCAGGCTGCTCTAATACAGAAGTTGTTAAAGGTGCAAAAATATTGTTATCACCATTAATACGCTCAACCGTTTCATCTGATCCACTAACATTAAAGATCAAAGTAGCCCAGTCAAATAGTCTTCTATCAAAGTTACCCCTAACAGAAGTTCTATTATACCCTTGTCCCTTGATAACTCCATCCTGATCAAATGTTGAAAAACCTACATAATACTTAGTTTTCTCATCACCACCTGAAATACCAACCGATGTTTCAACAAGTGGTACATCATCCTGATAAATATTAGCAATATAGTCATCTCCTTCTGCTGCATTATAGTGATCAATCAACTCCTGATCTTCCATCGTCAATGTTGGAGAACTTACCCAATCATTTGAATAAGACCAATAACTAGTATAAGACGCAGGTAACGCGCCACTATTTGCAAAAGCTAAATCTGCAAATTTGTAGTATTCACCTGAATTCATTACATCATACTTATTGATTGCATTCTGCAATCCATATGACATGTTTACATCTACTCTTGCTTTACCAGCCTTACCTCTTTTGGTTGTTATCAAAATAACACCATTCGAAGCTTGAGAACCATAAATTGCAGAAGCTGATGCATCCTTCAACACCTCTATCGACTCAATATCAGTAGGAGAAAGGTTAGTTAATGCGTTTCCTCCCTGACCGCCATAAGTATCACTAAGTGTATTACCTGTAATTACAGGAATACCATCAACAACATACAAAGGCTGGTTTGATCCTGAAATTGTAGAGGCTCCACGAATACGAACTGACATCCCTTGTCCGGGAGCTCCAGAGTTTTGATTTACAACTAAACCAACTGCATTACCTTGTAGGGCTCCATCAACAGAGGCAATAGAAACTTTTCTCATTTCTTCTGCATCAACTTTTGCAACTGAAGAGATTAAGTTTTTCTTGCTTCTTGTACCGTAGCCAACTACAACAACTTCATCGATATCTTCTGAATCACTATCCATTACGATGTCAATTTTAGTTTGACCAGTAAATGGTATTTCCTGAGAGGTCATACCTACGAATGAGTAAACAATTGCAGAAGCATCACTAGGAACTGCGAGATTATAGGTACCATTTGGTGTAGTAACAGTACCTATAGTTGTTCCTTTTACAAATACTGATACACCAGGAATAGGACTTCCATCTTTTGCATCAGTCACCATACCAGTTACGTTTGTAGTTTGCGCAAAGACATGCAAACCAACCATAACCATAAACGAAAGTGCGAAAAGTACTTTCTTCATAGACTAAAGGTTTAAATTAATAAATAGGACAATTTTTATTTTAACAGCGTCAAAAATAACAATAGTTCGCGAGATTTAAAATATTTTAACAATATATTTTCATCAATAATATCATCAACAACACCAATCTTATCATTTATTACACATTTCTCCTTTACAGCAACACTTATAAGTAATTTCGACCAATTTATAATCATATTCTAATTAACATTACAAATAACTCAAATCAACGGTGCACATTTTTTAACATTTCATCATCATTACATAATCTAACACTAAACAGCCACGATGCATTCTATTGTTTATTACATATCTATTACACTTCTACTTTATTTAATCTTTTTTAACAAACATCATATTCTCATTGCCAAAATATTAATCATTTAACAACCTTTACAAATCAAAACAACATACATCTATCTCTCTGTATTAATGCTCATTATAACACTTAATAATATATAAATAAAAAAGCCCGATCTACGATCGAGCTTCATTGGAAAAATAACCAATACTTATCCTATCTAAGCATTAGCATCATAATAAACTACTATTCGTTAATAGAAATTCATTATTCTCTTTATATTTTAAAATAGAATCAACACAAAAACGCCCCTACAACACTCTACACCTGTCAATTAGCAATTTTGAGACATATCTATTTATCTTTTTTATTAAATCAGATAACGCTAATTTACTTCTTTTTACATAAACTCAAACAATTTAATTACACTTTTCTTATTATAATATGAACAGTACACTATTATTCAGTCCTAATTCAATTCTCTTAAAAGACATTTAATCAAACAATCTGCTATTACACAATTGCATTTATTTAAAACAAATAATTCACTATACCACCATTAAAATTACAGATACATATCAATGAATTTTCTTAAAAACAAACTCTATGCCAACTTAGATAATAATAAAATCACTAGAGCAATTTATGAGAAGTTATTACGGATAGTCATAACATCAACTTTTGAAAAAGCAAACTCACACCCTTACAATACAAAACTATTGGTGAATATTTCCAATGCTATAGAGTTAAAGAATATACTTCTATAAAATATTGCGTTTAAAACTCAATTCCATCTTCGTAAATATTCCAGTATTATCAACACTAATAGCAAGTTTTATTAACGCATTATAAGCACAAAAAAAAGGTTGACCAAATGGCCAACCTTTTCAAATATCTAAACTATCTCTAGTATTTATTCTGATCGTCTTCCGTTAAATTCGGATTCGCATCAATCTCTTCTTGTGGAATCCTCCAAACCCACTTAGGATTTTCTGAGGCCTTATCCTGACGGAAACCATCCTGATATAAAACTGATGCAGCACCAGATGCCGATTGATCAAGGTCATCATCCCAACGGATCTTATCATGGAAGCCAAATCCTTCGCCCCATAATTCAACATGACGCTGAATCTTAATCTCGGCCATTAAAGCATCTCTTGTGCCAAAAGCACTGGCATCGTAACCACTATCCCTTGCTCCTGCAATAGCCTGAAGAGCCGTTTGCGCTTCCGAAACCATATTCTGCATAGCATATGCCTCGGCTTCGATTAAATACATTTCTGCAGAGCGCATATAAGGAACATCATCCGGATCAATTGTTCCACCATTTTTACCCAAGAACTTAACCGACATATAAGGGTGAGTGTGGTGACCTGTAGTCATATTATAAGTCTCAACAATATTACCCCAGGCAGCCCAAAAATCATCATCATTGTCATAATTCGGATCAGTTGCTGAACTTCCACCTTCTCCATTAGAAGCAGATGCGTTTGTATTAGGAGCTAATGGCAACCACAATTTCTTACGGTAATCGGTATCAGCCAAGCCATCATAAATCTGATTGTTAATCATCTTCGGATTACTTCTGTTTTGACTACCATTAAAGTTTGTTCCTAAATAATAGAAGTATGCAGCAAAATAGTTCGTTTCAGAGTCAATTACACGACCACCCCAAATAACTTCAGAAAGATCATAAGTATTAAATCCACTACGATAAGCTGCCTCATCCATTAATGGATATCCATCGCGGGCCATAGCTGCCGCACTGGCAGCTGCCGACCAATCCCCCTTAGACAGAGCAATACGTGCTTTGATTCCGTATGCAGCATTAAGAGAAATGTGTGACTTATTGTTTGGGGCACTGGCATCATCTAAATAAACTATTGCCTGATCAATATCTTTTTCAATTTGATCATATATAGCCTGAACTGAAGAGCGTGCCTCACTGGTATATGGTGCTACAGTGGCAAATAACAATGGCACCCCTGGTTGAGTTGAAGGATCAGCACTTACCAAGTAACCTTTTGCATAAGTCATTACCAATTGATGGTATGCCCAAGCACGATAGGCATGAGCCTGACCTAAAATGTTATTCATTTGTGCGTCCTTAGTTAAACCAGCTTCCTCAACTTTATTGATAATTGAGTTAGCACTGGCAATAAAATGATAACGCTGGTACCACAAGTTTCGAGGCGTTGAGTAATCTGAACGAATATGTGTTTGCCATTGCAAATCTGAGCGCATCCAACCATTACCTGGTGATGTATGAATTACTATACCTCCCATAGCATCTAGCGAAGGCATAAAGTGACTTTGACCTGTACGCGACCAAGATGCCCCAGGAAGAGGAGATTGAGCGTACATTTGACGATGCAGACCATTAAGAACAAGCATCATGTTATCTGGTGATGATAAAGCAGCTTCTGCTGAAATTGCATCAGTTGGTGTTCTATCCAAGAAATCGTCAGCACAACCAACAGTTAACAACACCGATAAAACCAATAATAATATATTAATATTTCGTTTCATATTGTTCTTGTTTTATCTATTAAAAATTAGAAAGAAACATTTATACCTGCAGAGAAAACACGAGCTGGATTGTAATCGTATCCATCAGGCGTACCTGCCAGGTTGTACTGCGGATTTAAGCCTTTACGGGCACTTGACAAGAATAAGTTTTCACCTACTACAAATACTTTCAGATGTCCCAGACCAGCATTCTTCACCCAAGACTGACGGAATGTATATGATAAGTTTACATTCTTAAGTGCAATATACGAAGCATCGGTCAAGAAGCGTGTTGACATAGTTTGCAACAATAAAGTATTACCATTTTCCATACGCGGAACATTTGTAATATCACCTTCTTGTTTCCATGCTTTCATAACATCCGGGTGCAATGACTCACCATACTCCCCTTCGTGCATCATGTTAGCATATCCGTAATCCAGAATTTTTCCTCCAATTCCGTATGTAAACATGAAATTCAGGTTGAATCCTTTATAAGAAAAGTCATTTCTAATTGAACCAAACAAATCAGGCTGAGAAGTTTCACCAGTGTAACCTTTACCTACATCATTATAATCAGCATAAGTAACATACTCACCATCTTCATCCATTTCACGCTCAAATTTACCTGTACCAATACCATCATCATCTTTAACTTCTTCCCAGTTATAGAATAATGCATCACCATTGGATGGGTCCACACCGGCATAGTCGTAAATAAAGTATTCGTAACGTGATCGACCTTCGGCCCAACGCTTAGAACCAGTAACAACAGGATCAGGAATTTCAGTAATTTCACTCTTAAGCGTTGAAATCTGAAGACCTAAGTTCCATTTCAATTCTGAATTACGAATCATATCACCATTCAAAGCAATTTCGAATCCCTGATTATGCATAGTTGCAATATTCTCAGGTTTAACGTTCAATCCGTTTGATAATGGAATCGGTACATTATACAATAAGTCTGAGTTTACTTTTTTCCAGAATTCAATCGATCCGTCTAATCGACGATCAAACAAACCAAATTCTAATGCAACATCCCAACTTTCCAAAACCTCCCAGGTTAATTGGTTATTACCAAGATCTGACCAATAGATACCAGGTTCACCAGCATTAGGTAATAATGAATATCTTGGCTGAGAAATATAGAAATCCCCAAGGTTATCTTGACCAACTTGTCCAAAAGAAGCACGCAACTTCATTTTATCAATAAATGTTAAGTTCTGGATAAATGCTTCCTGATCCATACGCCAAGAACCTCCAACAGAAAAGAATGTACCCCAACGAACATCTTTATCAAATACAGAAGACCCATCACGACGAACCGAACCACTGAAATAATATTTATCGTTGTAATTATAGTTCGCTCTCAAGAAATAACCTTCCATTCCTTTATCGGTTGTAAAACCTGACAGATCAGAAACCTTTGAGAAGTTATCAAATTCAGAAATACCTGTAGCTGTTTGAGTATTCTTCATACCAGAACTATTGGTATATGTTCTTTCGAAACTCTCGTGACCTAAGGTAACATCGAAGTTATGACCATTATCCAGACGCTTGTTATAAGTAATAATCTGGTTAAAGTTTTCAACAGTTCTTCTATAACGTAATTCGCTATAACGTCCACCAGGAGCACCATCACCTACTACATTGTTTTCATACTCCTTATTAATGTAATCCTGTACATCAACACCATAGTTTAAAGTAAACTTCAATCCCTCAAGAATTTCAAAGTCAGCATAATACCTGGTAATAAAGCTATTTTGCTTTGTTACATCATTATTCCAGTTTGTTTCTGCAATTGTATGACGACCAACCAATGTAGGACGGGCTTTGATTCCATAATCAGGATATCCTTCACCTAAATCATACTGCTTTTGTCCGGCATCATCCAGAATGTAATCTCCTGTTGCTGGATCAACAACATATACCGGATAAATTGAACCTATAGATTTTGCAAAATAAAATGGATTTGCAAATGCGGTTCCTCTTGACATCGGACCAGTTTGCTCAGACATTGATAGGTTCATCGAACCTCCCATCTTCAACCATTTTTTAGGCTGAAAATTTGCCTTTAAGAAAGTTGTTAAACGATCATACTCACTCTGAATCACATAACCCTTCTCATCTAAGTACGATGTTGAGAAATAAACATCATACTTATCATTTCCACCAGCCATGTTAATTGAGTACTGCTCGCGCTGTCCTTTTTGCGTTAAAGCATCGTACCAATCTAAGCTTTTAGCGATTACTCGGGCATTTGGATTTAAAACACCATTAGCATCAACAATCTGATCATTTGGCACATTAAAAGGATTATAGGCTAAACGATCAGCAATCTTTTGAGATGCTTCTAATGCAGGATCACCTGTAAATTCACTATCATTGCTCAAAGCATTTTTATAAGCCTGAAACATTGACTCGTAGTATTGCCTAGGACTTACTTCATCATAATTTGGAACAGCCTGTGAAATTGTACCAATGGTTGCACTGGCATTGACACGTAAGCCGCCATCGCCCTTTTTACCACTTTTGGTTGTAATCACAACAACACCATTAGCCGCACGGGCACCATATAGTGCAGTCGAGTTAGCATCCTTCAATACCGTCATCGATTCAATATCTTCCGGGTTGATGTTGCTTAACCCGCCTTCGTACTGAACCCCATCAACGATGTATAAAGGATCCGATACACCATTTAAAGTACCGACACCACGAATAACAATTTGTGGCGATGAACCTGGTTGACCTGATGAGGACAAAACCTGTACTCCGGTTGCTGTACCTTCAATAGCCTGAACAGCCGAAGTTACAGCTCGTGTTTCCAAATCTTTAGCTCCAACAACTGAAGCAGAACCCGTAAACGCTTCTTTGGTGGTTGTACCATACGCCACCACCATCACCTCACCAACATCAACAGCATCACTTTGCATGGCGATATTAATGGTTGATTGACCAGTATAGGCAACTTCCTGAGTTGTCATACCTACAAAAGAAAAAACAAGGGTTTCTGCATCATTAGGGACAGAAAGATTAAAGGTTCCGTCAGGACGGGTTACTGTACCAATCGTGGTTCCTTTAACAAAAACAGACACGCCAGGAATAGGATTTCCATCGGCGGAATCTGTAACAGTTCCGGTAACATTAGTAGTCTGTGCTAATGCCTGTAAACCTACCAGAACTATAAACGAAAGTGCAAATAGTACTTTCTTCATAGACAAAAGGTTTAAATTAATAAATAGGATAATTATTCGTTATTTTTCCGCTTCAAATATAACACTAATTGCTATGTTTTAAAACTTTTTAACGTTTGTGTGTTGTAAAACACTTTTTTATTACAAGACATAATCGTAATTTATGCCACTACCCCTAATGTGGTAATCATCTCCTCAAATACCTATATAAGAAAAGAATATTCTCTACATTGAATCATTCTAAATAAATGCATTGATTTACAGAATGATTCATAATCACTACGCTAATTCATATTTGTTTTTTTTGTTCAGAAAACGTTTGCATAAACATTTTTCTATTATTATTCGAGATGTATTTAGCTTCCAACGGCATGTAAAACATCAAAAAATCATACTCAGGAGGGATATGTTTTTGTTTAAATTATATCAGACGATACCTTTATATAATACCTCTTGTTCTTGTCTTCTTTTTTAGAGTGAATAATTATACTTTTGGGCTTTACAATTTTAAAGTTGAAGCTCTCATGACAGATGAATCCTGAGAGTAGAAAAGAAAAATAATACGCTTTGGCTAAAAAAGATAAAACTCCGGTTCAGACACCTTTAATGAAACAATACTATAGCATCAAGGATAAATACCCGGATGCCATACTTCTATTCAGAGTTGGTGATTTTTACGAAACGTTCTCAGATGATGCCATCAAAACATCAGAAATTCTTGGTATTACACTAACGCGCAGAGCCAATGGAGCAGCGTCGTATGTTGAGCTGGCCGGTTTTCCGCATCACGCGCTTGATACTTACTTACCAAAGCTGGTAAGAGCAGGCGAAAGAGTGGCGGTTTGTGATCAGTTGGAAGACCCCAAAATGACCAAGAAGATTGTAAAAAGAGGCGTTACAGAACTGGTTACCCCCGGGGTGGCCATCAACGATAATATACTCGAACACAAAGAGAATAATTTTCTGGCCAGCGTTCATCTGGATAAAAAAGCAGCTGGTGTAGCCTTTCTTGATATTTCGACCGGTGAATTTTTAACAGCCGAAGGTTCCTTTGAATACATCGATAAACTTCTTACCAACTTTAAGCCCAAGGAAATATTATTTGAAAAAGGCAAGCGTAAAGAATTTGAAAATCTCTTTGGTGACAAATACTATACCTATGCTTTTGACGATTGGGCATTTGCAGAAGATTCGGCACATGATCGTTTGCTAAAACATTTCGAAACCAACTCTTTAAAAGGATTTGGTGTTCATAACCTAACATACGGAGTAACAGCAGCCGGTGCTATCCTTCATTACCTCGACCTGACACAACACCATAAGGTACAGCACATAACCGCACTTGGTCGCATTGATGAAGATAAATATGTATGGCTCGATAAGTTTACCATCCGAAATCTGGAATTATTTGGCTCGCTCAACGAAGGAGGAAAATCATTAACCGATGTCATTGACTGCACCATCAGCCCGATGGGCTCACGAATGTTGAAACGCTGGATTGCACTCCCACTGAAAGATGTTAAACCAATTGAAGACCGCTTGAGTGTAGTTGAACACTTTTTTAAAGAACCTGCTTTAAAAAGTGACATCGTAGATGAACTACATTCGGTTGGCGACCTGGAACGATTGGTTGCCAAAGTTGCCGCCGGAAGAATTACACCGCGTGAATTGATTCAGTTAAAAACAGCTCTATTCGCCATCGAACCAATAAAAGAAAGCTGTTTAAAAAGTAATAACGAACACCTTCGTCATATCGGCGACCAACTAAATGCATGTTTAACGATTCGGGATCGAATTCATCAGGAAATAGAAAATGAACCGCCAACAGCAGTTGCTAAAGGGGGGGTAATTCGACCGGGTGTTAATACTGAATTGGATGAGTTACGAAAGATCGCCTTCTCCGGAAAGGATTATCTGGCCAATCTTCAACAACGCCTAAGCGAAGAAACCAATATTCCGAGTATTAAAATTGCTTTTAATAATGTATTCGGTTATTATATTGAAGTAAGAAACACACATAAAGATAAAGTACCTGAAGAATGGATTCGTAAACAAACGCTTGTTAACGCCGAACGTTATATCACCGAGGAATTAAAAAATTATGAATCGAAGATATTAGGAGCTGAAGAGAAAATTCAGGCCATAGAAACCAAGTTATACAACGAATTGGTATTGGCTTTATCAGAATTTATTGCCGCTATGCAGCTGGATGCTGTTCTTTTAGCCAAAATTGATGTATTGATATCGTTTAATAATTTGGCCACCATTAATAAATATGTACGCCCGGTTGTTAACGAAGAGCTGGAGATCAGTATTACATCTGGCAGACACGCGGTTATTGAGAAGCAATTGCCTGCCGGTGAAGAATATGTGCCCAATGACGTCTTTCTGGATAATGAAAAACAGCAGATCATTATTATTACAGGACCAAATATGGCAGGTAAATCGGCTTTATTACGTCAAACAGCACTCATTACCTTAATGGCACAAGTTGGTTGTTATGTGCCGGCCGAGGCTGCAACGATTGGCGTGGTGGATAAGATTTTCACCCGCGTTGGTGCTTCGGATAATATTAGTCTTGGCGAATCAACCTTTATGGTAGAGATGAATGAGGCTGCCAGTATTTTGAATAATCTGACTCCAAGAAGTCTCGTATTATTTGATGAATTAGGTCGGGGAACCAGCACTTACGATGGTATTTCAATTGCCTGGTCGATTGTTGAGTATATTCATGAACATAAACGCGCCGGTGCTAAGACTCTTTTTGCTACCCATTATCATGAATTAAATGAAATGGAAAAAAACCACAAGCGCTGTAAAAACTATAATGTTTCGGTTAAAGAGGTCGACAACAAAGTAATTTTCTTACGCAAACTGGTGCCAGGCGGAAGCAACCATAGCTTTGGTATTCATGTGGCAAAAATGGCCGGAATGCCAAAAAGTGTTGTCAAGCGTGCAAACGATATACTGGGCGAACTGGAAAACTCAAACCGCAAAGGTGAGCTTTCCAAGCCGATGGATGATATTTCCAATAATCGCGAAGGCATGCAATTAAGTTTTTTCCAGTTAGATGATCCTGTTTTGAAACAAATACGTGATGAAATAGAAACGCTGGACGTAAATAATCTAACGCCATTAGAAGCTTTAAATAAATTGAACGACATAAAAAGGTGGGTTGGAGGCAAATAATTTAAACAATGAGGGATGAGAAAAGAGAGGTGAGAAAATAGCATAAAAAAAATCACCTTTCAAAGTTCCTGATGCCAAAGCCAATAAAGAAACCTTGATTTTTTTCTTAAAAAAATGGCTATCTTTTTATTTGCAATTATTGAAAAAGCCCTATATTTGCATCCGCATTTGAGAAACAACTCTGATACGCAGAGGGGCAAATGATACTGAAAGTAGGAAACCGAACAAGTTTGGTGAAATACTTAATTGCGAAAATAGCTCAGTTGGTAGAGCACGACCTTGCCAAGGTCGGGGTCGCGGGTTCGAGTCCCGTTTTTCGCTCCAAGGATGCCCGAGTGGTGGAATTGGTAGACACGCAGGACTTAAAATCCTGTGGCCATTAGGCCGTGCGGGTTCAAGTCCCGCCTCGGGTACCAATCTAGATTCATCTAGAACCAAAAGCGCTTAAGATTAACGTTTTAAGCGCTTTTTTATTTTCAGGAAACTTCAAAAAAAGTGGTCTAAACTGGTGTTTAGCGCGACCAAATCGAGACCATCACTAATTTTGTAAAAAAGTGGTCGCGCGACCAGATAAACAACTGGTTACTAGGATTTAATTTGACTCATATTGATTTTATTTGAACTTGGTTTTGTGTGAAATGCTCAAGAACTTTAAGTTTTTGGCGAAACCATCGAGACCACAAAATTTATTATTATGAGATTTTATTCAAATTATTTACTCAGAAAATCCAGAATTGGAAAAGATGGCACATGCCCCATCTATGTTCGCTTGCTGCTTAACAACAAAAGAGTTGAACTATCTACAGGGATTAAAGTAATTCCTGAACAGTGGGATGAAGTACATCAGGTATTATTAGGAGAAGAAGATGATACGTATCCTTCAAATGAACGATTAAGAAAAATCAAGACTACACTAATTGACATCTATAACCGTTTTATTTCCTTAGGAAAAGAATTTGATGTTGTTGACATTAAGAATGAATTTCTTGGTAAAAGTGATTCAAAGGGAATCTTAGAAGTTTTCGATTACTACCTGAAAACGATTGAGAATAATATTGGCCACGGATATGCGTACCGAACTTTAAAACATTATCGCGTATCTCGAAAGAAGCTGGCTGAGTTTCTTAAAACAAAACTGAGGAAAAAAGAAATATCTATTACAAGTATAGACTACAATTTTCTTAATCAATTTGACATGTTTTTAAAGTCCGAATACGGTGTTCATCAAAATACTGCCTGGAATTACCACAAACACCTAAAAAGAGTGATAAATTTGGCTGTTTCCATGGGGCACTTAGATAAGAGTCCATACAACCAGTTTAAAACAAAACTCGAGCAAACTGATCGTGATTTCTTAATCAAAGATGAACTTCACAAACTTGAAACAAAAGAAATTGATCTGGATCGCCTCTCAATTGTGAGAGATATATTTGTTTTTGCATGTTATACGGGATTAGCCTATTCTGACATATCCAAATTAAGCCCAGAACATATTCAGACACGAAATGATGGAAATCAATGGATAATTATCAATCGCACAAAAACTAAATCGCAATGTTCTATTCCTCTATTTCCAAATGCTATCGAAATTCTTGAACGGTACTCAGACTATCCCGAACCATTATTGAGAGGAAGAGTATTACCAGTAGCTTCTAACCAAAAACTTAATAGTTACCTGAAAGAACTGGCTGAGATTTGTGGTATTAATAAAAAACTAACCATGCATATGGCTCGCCATACTTTTGCAACAACAGTTACTTTATCCAATGGCGTACCTATTGAAACTGTTTCAAAGATATTGGGTCACAAATCGTTAAAAATAACCCAGATTTACGCAAGAGTATTGGAAAATAAAATATCGGAAGACATGATGGTCTTAAAAGGTAAACTAGGCATGTAATCACAATCTTTTAAGTTTGAAATCATCTCCTTTAGTACAGTTTAAAAATTATAGAATTATAGTACACATATAACCGACTATTATTCTACTCCTTACAACATCAAACATTAAAATATTAAATTTAACGCTCAAATTAATTTGCAAAACAAAAAAAAGCCTCTATTTTTGCATCCGCATTTAAGAAACGACACTGATACGCAGTTGGGCAAATGCAAGATTGAAATGCGAAAATAGCTCAGTTGGTAGAGCACGACCTTGCCAAGGTCGGGGTCGCGGGTTCGAGTCCCGTTTTTCGCTCTACAAGGATGCCGAAGTGGTGGAATTGGTAGACACGCAGGACTTAAAATCCTGTGGCCATTAGGCCGTGCGGGTTCAAGTCCCGCCTTCGGTACAAAAAGGTACTTAAAACGAATGTTTTAAGTACCTTTTTTGATGATATTATATATCAAACTAGGTATTAAGATAATTCTATATGTATCTTCCTTTCCGTTTTTTTGTTAACTTTTTCCTTCTCTCACGTTTCTTATTCTTCAGACCCTCCCAATCCTTATAATACGACAACTCAATCATAAGCTGATGACTAATCTTGTCCCATAAGCTCCCTCCTTGCCAATTCTGATATGAATCTGAAGTACAATGCACATTTTCAATCGTTTTGTTAGCCAAATATTCTAAATGTGATTTTACAGCTGTTCGAACCATTTCCTGCTCTTTCTTATCAAGCATTGAAGCAACCTGATTATATGTTTCACAACTTTCTAAGTTCAACTCTTTTAGAACTACTTTAGAGTTACCTTTATCATCAAGTATTGATTTCTCCTTATCCGCTAAAGCCTCAACAATATTATCATGCTTAGAGGATACCTGTTTGATAAACTCCCGAACTATATTATAAAACTGGTCGTTGCTCAAGGTAAATGCCTGCAAACGCATCTTATGCCTTTTTAATATAAATTGTACATCCACCACTGTTTTATCCAATGGTGAATAGATATTCAGGTTGTCATTCTTTGACAGTTTATAGGGCAATAGCTTGTGCCTTATAAAGGCCTCACGTAGTTCCATGATGGTATAAAAGCGATAAGTTTTATTCAACTCTTTTAGTATCTGTCCGGTTTTCTGTGTAAGTTCCTGCTGTATTTTTTCGTTGGTTTCTTTTGTTTGATGTGCTGGTAGGTTTGGTCCCTCTTTAAATTGTGATAAGGCAATAGGATGCCGTAAAGTTTGTCCATCCTGATCTTTGATTAATACTAACTGACCTTTCTCCGATTGGTAGACTTCCAGATTAAAAGCTTTTAGTATATCTTCATATTCCTGATGGTTGGATATATTGGATTGATTCAAAAGTTTAAAGACCTGCTGAATACTCATATGAAGGTTAGTACTGTTGATGGTTGGTATCAGCTGTACCTTATCCGGTTTATCCTGTGTTTTACCTAACTTGTGTCGCTGCTGAAGTTCATTTATAAACCGACTGACTTTTCGCTTTTCATTGCTGTCACTGATCTTTTTTCCTGACTGACCATCGATACGAGTGGATACAATATGAAAATGCGTGCGTTTTAAATCTGAATGCTCGTATACAAAGTAAGGCTGATGGCCATAGCCCATGTGCTTCATAAAGGCTTCTATTTCTTTTTTAAGGCCATTCTTAGTGAGTTTCTCCAGCTCTGCATTGGTTGGGTTTACTGATACATGGAAACACTTGTTTTTACAACGTTTATTCCTGTTTTCAATGTCAATCAATTGTGCCAGGCGTTGAGCTTTGGAATAGACAAATGGTGTTAATTCGATGGTGTTTTTTCTATGAAAGAAGCGGGCATGCTTCTGCTCCACCTTCTTTTCGTTGTAATTAAAGGCTTCTTTGGTAGATTCTGTCTGATGGATTTTAATAACCAATGTTTACTTGATTTTTCGAAGGTGTTTTCCCAATAATTCATAACAGCTTTTTAGCTGCTCAAAACAATCTCTAATGGTTTGCTGGTCATCTTCCGTCAGCATATAGCTATTATAGGCATTGAGCTTATGGGCTATCTGATTGAGGCTGGTACCTATCTTGGTCAGGTTATAATCCATGACTTTAAAGGTTCGGATATATTCATCACTGACGGTAATACGTTTTGTCAGCCGCTCTTTTAACAATCGCTCACGGGCATAATCACTTACAGAGTTAAAGCGTTCTTCTTTGGCTTTCAATGAAATTATTCTTTTCTCTTCCGGCCTTAAACGAATCTTAAATTGTATGATCCGATTGGTTCCATCTGGTGATTGTTGAGCCATCGGTTAATCTTTTTTGTGATGCTTCACTCAAATATTTATCAAGTCGAGTAGACAAGGGGAGTTTCACCCCAAGCCTCTCACAGAACCGTACGTGACAGTCTCCCGTCATACGGCTCTTGTTATTCAATCACACCTTGAACCCATGTCGCCAGTGTACAAATAAGTTTGGATATTGACTCTGATAAGTTTTCAAGTATTTATACGTCTTGCGTATGGAAGTCCTTAAACATTTGTGTTTATTCTGCATCCATTTCAACAAACGATTATTTAAACACCTGAAGATACCTCTTAACTGCCATTTTCTAAACTTGCCATAATAATTAATCCAACCTTGAATCATGGGATTTAACCTTTTAGCTAAATCTTCTAAGCTGGCATTTGTTATTCGCTGAAAATTCGTTTGTCGTATGTCACTCACTATTTTCTTGCGAGAACTTTTGCTTATGGTCAAGTTAAAATCCAAAAATACATGCCCATTGACTCTGGATCGAATTGGACTTGGCTGAAAGCTGAATCCCAGAAAATCAAACTGTACTGTATGATAACTTTCTTCTCTTCGAAAGTCTTTACAGTAAACAATCTTAGTTTTCTTTTCATGAAGTTGTAATTTGCAAACTCGCATTCTCTGTTGCAACATACTTAACACCTTTTCTGCTTGAGCCAAAGACTTACAATGTATTATGGCATCATCAGCGTAGCGCACAAAACGTACTGATGGTGCATGTAATACCAGCCATTTGTCAAATACATAATGTAAGAACAGATTGGCTAAAAGTGGACTTATAACACCTCCTTGAGGCGTACCTTTCCCATCTTTTTCAACTAGTTCTCCACTAACTTTTTGCACTGGCATCTTTAACCACCTTTCAACATACATTATTATCCACTTCTCATCCACATGCTTTTCTAGAGCACGCATCAGAAGAGAGTGGTCTATGTTGTCAAAGAAACCTTTAATATCCAGGTCAATAACCCAGTCATACCGCTTGGTATTCTTTCTTACTGCAGCCAATGCCTGATGGGCATTCCGCAATGGTCGATAACCATACGAATGTTCAAGAAACTCCTTTTCCAACCGAGGCTCCAGACAATCCTTGACAACCATCTGGGCAACACGGTCACTTACTGTTGGTATACCTAGTAACCTTTTCCCTCCATCTTTCTTTGGAATTTCGACTTCCTTAACTGCAGGCGGAAAATAGCTTCCTGAAGCTAAGCGGTTCCAGACTTTATACAGATTATTTGATAAGTCCCTTTCAAATTGCTTTAAAGAGACGCCATCGACACCTGCACTGCCTTTATTGGCTTTTACTTTCTTGTAAGACATCCAAACCATCTGTTTGGTAATTGGTAATGATTTTGTCATGTTTAATTTAATCCTCCCATTTTCACATGGTTGTTAAATAAGCTATAACTGAATAACCAGTTCCCTTCGCTCCATTGCCATTACAGCAACTTCCTCACTACTACAGAACTGTCCGCCACTGAATAATGCATTGGTAATATTGACCTCACAGGTACTCTGCTTGTGCCGTTCCCTTAACATCATTATTCAGCTTCCCACGTTCCATACACACGCCTAAATAAAGGTCATGCCATTTTTATATCGCTTGTCACATAGCCAGTAATCAGGTTCCCGCTATGCTCATCACAGTATCACGAGTAATACTGCTTTTGACAAGAAGTATTGCTGTCTCGACATTTCATCAATGGTTCACTTGTATTCATCTCCTTTATTCACACCTGAATCCTCATGGAATCCTTTTCCTTATCGCTCAATACCACAGCTCTTTACCGCAGCACCATAAGGTGGTTTGAAGCCTGTTCCTGAAAACCGACTCCGAAAGGCCAACCTATCCGTTGACAGGCTCTTTCATCATGCATATAGTTGCGTCAATGTTGATTATTGTGCTCAATGACTCGTGGCACACCCTCGTAGAGCAAGGTTTTCCGTTTTTGTGTGTACACAAAAACACATCTTGCATCCACTTCGTAAGAGCTATTTATTAGCTTGCTTTTTCTGTGTTTAATCAGCATTAAAAAAAAGGAAAAGCAAACGTTTCTACTTTTCCTTTTGAACTATGAATTAGCTGTAATCATCCTCCCACTTTGGCAGCTTTCGACTGCTTTTGTGTTTCGGATTTATCCTGGTTCTGTTTTTCAGCTTTTTCCTGTTTGAAATTGGTGAAGCCTATATTTCGTTCGGCAGGGTTGATCTGGAGTGTGGCTGAAAACTTCTTATCGTTTCGCCCGGTCATGCCTTTAAGCTGGATTTTCTCACCATTGCTCAGTTTTTCTTTTTGCGCTTCGGTCAGGGTGACACCTTTGATCTTATCGGCTACCTGGATGTTCTTTTGTTTCAAGGGGATGATCTCATTGGTCTTGCCATCAATGCCGATGTAGTACATGTCTTTCTTGCCTGAGAAATCCTGCAGTTCGATGGCTTTGCCGATGTTCTTATCCTGGATCAGGGCGGTCTTTTCTTCCTTTGTGAAGGTGTGGCCCATAAAACTGTCGGGCACATGCAGGCGCTGGATGGGGTGAATACGTACTTTGATCTCCCCTTCTTCTTTCTGAAGGCGTATTTTAGCAGGTATGCGATAGCTCTCGTCATTGATCTTTGCATTGACGGTATAGAGCTTCTGAGAACGGAAGCCGTTTAAAAAATCATTCAGTTCTTTCTTTTCCATCTTGGTGATAAAGTCTCTTTTAATGCCCATTTTTTCCAGTTTCTCCAGGGGCACTTCATTCATTCCGTAACGTGTTTTTTGTTCCATGATATCGCTATTTAGGGGGTTAATAATCGTTATTTGAGCCGGGGCGCATGCGTTGCTTACAGATGCTTTGAACATCATTGCAGATGCTCAGCCGGTTACCTTCCAGTACTTTTTCTTTTTCATCGAAGCTGTAGTAATCCGGCATGGCTATTTCGTTTTGAAGCTTACCATCTGTTGGTTTGATCAGAGCATTAAAGCTCTTTCGCGGGATGGGCTGCTCAAAGCTGTCGGCCACCTGCCCTACCATATGGCCTTGTGGCAGGGTGGAGATCTTGCCCTCCGGCACCAGGTAATCCATCTGCGTGGAGATGGTGGATGACTGGTTCTGCCGGTTAATGCTCAGGGATTGCCGTTCCTGCAGGACTTTACCCATGCGGCTCTGGATATAGCGTGCGGTATCACCAGTTGCCTGACCGGAGAACACATTACCGATATTGGTCAGGATGGCATTGGCGGCTTCTTTGCCATAGTCTCTTACCAGCTGATCAATGGTCTGGATACCCAGCAGAGTGGATATTTTATTGCTTCGGGCGGTGGCAATCAGGGTGTCCAGTCCCCTGAAGTAGATGGTCGGCAGCTCATCGAATATCAAAGAAGATGGCCGTTGCCCTTTCTTATTGATAATTTTCAACATGCGCGTAATGAAGAGAGAGAGCACCGCTCCATAGATTTCTATGCGCAGGGGGTTATTGGCCAGGCAGAGCACTTTCGGCGAATCGGAATTATTGATATCCAGGCTAAAGTCATTACCCGAGCATATCCAGTAGATTTCAGGGGTGATGATTTTGGAGATGGCAATTTTCAGGCTGCCCAATTGTCCTTCCAGCTGTTCACTGGCTCCTCTTTGGTGGGCATTGATAAAGGGGTTGATGATGTTGACCACATCCTGTTCGGTGGCCATGATTTCAAACAAGTCATCGTAGTCCAGTTGTAACAGCTCGATGGCATGCGGCAGGGTGCAGAATTTGCCTTTCTCATAGCGTTTTAAAAACCAGATGACGGCTGCAAAGAAGGTGACGGCCGATTCAGAGAAAAACTCGCCTTGCTTGCGTATCCATTCCCGGTTCAGGTTATACAGGACGGTACGTGAGGCTTCAAAGGCATCGATGGGGCTGTCCATCAGTTCGGGTGCCAGTGGATTGCAGCGCTGGCTTTTGTGGATATCATCCAGGTTGATAACACAAAACTGTGCTTGAAGGGGCAGACGTCCGTTAACTTTACCCCTTAGGTACTGGGTGTAAGCCAGGCCTGATAAATCCGGGTATTTGAAGTCATAGACGCACATGGAAAAACCTTTTCTCAGATGCTGTGAGATAAAAGGCTGCACCACGCCAAAGGATTTACCGGAGCCGGGGGTACCAATCACCATGGTGGCCCGGAAGGGATTAACCACATTAACCCAGCCCTGACGTTCTTTGTTCTTATAGGTGTATTCAATTTGAAGATTGACCGACCATTGATTGGTTCTTAGCTCTTCATCCTGCAAAAAGCTTTCATTGGCTGTATTAAAACGGTCTTTCATCAGGTTCACCCCGATCAGCTTACTGACGTTATCAAAGCCGACATTGACCATGACAAAGGCAATCAGGGAGGTGATCATATAGGCTAAAGGGTATTGGGGCAAGAACCACAGGCTGGACCAATAGATGGCCAAACCAGACAGTATTTGTAGTACAATGGATTTTACTTTTAAGTCCGGCTGCTTTTGTGCTTTGGTACCCAGGCAGGTGATCAGCAGGACTCCCAGGGTTAATAGCTTGGATGGTATAACTTGTGATAATACTGATAACTGCATCAGCTTATCAAATACATATTCCAGTCCTTTTAGATAAAAATCCTGTACCACAAAATAGTCCATACAGCAGAGATACAGGGACAATAGCAGCAGGAAGTAGCTGATAAAGCGAAAGGCTTCATGCAGGCGTATCAGTTGTATGCCTTCGGTTTGGGACATTTTTATGAGTTTGGGGGTTTTGAGTTATGGTGTTCCGGGTTCCGGGTTTCGGGTTCTGAGTTAATGTTTAGGAAGAATACTTAAAGTGGTTTGGCTTTAACAATGATTTTGTTGCCAAAGCTCAGGCTCAGATCACGGCCGGTATAGCCTGCTGTTTCTTCCCGAAGTGTTATTTCCACCTGTTTATGCCTGGGGATGGAGAAGCTGTTAAAAACAACTATCATTGAAGCTTCTTTATTGGGTTGAACCAAAAGGCCGGAGATGGAACAACGTACAGGTTCCAGTTGGTATTCCTGCACATTAGCAGCTTTCTTCGGCTTCTTATCCCGCATCAAAAAGCCAGGTGTATGGGCTTTATAGAGTTGATTGGAATGGTTCTTCAATGTCAGTTTAATAAAGAGTAGATTTTGCCGGACGCGGATATCATTAAGCACCCATTCGATCTTTTGGGATTTGACTCTTTGAATACTTTTCTTCCTGTGGTCATCTTGCTGAAGCTGATGCATGCAGGCCAGCATCTGGTGCAGTGGCAGGCTGGCCCCTGCTTGTTCTTTGATCTCGTCGCCCAGGTAGTTATAGAGTTTGAGTTGCAAGGGGCATTGTCGGATGTAACTTACCTGAAAGGCGTAAAGCTTGTTTTTGCACATCAGGGTTAAAGAAGTGGTATCAGCAAAGGCTTCAATGGCTTTGATGCGCACAATATGAGGATAATCGGTAATGGCTTCTGCCAGCAATTTGGTATGGCTGCCCACTTGCACGTAGCTGACAGCTTCGGGGCAGAACAGGTGAACGGTTGAATGCCGGGATACCTGGATATGGTTTTGGGCATTTATTTGGATGCTTATAACCAGAAGAAAAATAAGTATAATCGAGGTCTTCATAGGGATTTCTTTTATTGGTGTTTAATCGTTTTTAAGAATCAGGACAGTGTTTTTCCTGAGGTAGACACGTTTGAGCTTCACCCTTTTAATCATAGTCTTACTCAGGTCGGCGGCTGCATTAATGCCCATATAGGACAAGGGGTTATCACCAGGTGTAAATAGTTCCGAGGGATTGACATCGCCGGCCACATCTTTATAGACCTTTAGGTTAACATTATCGGGCACATAGAGGCCCTTGATGCCATCCAGGTCATAAACACTCAGGCTGACGGGCAGAAAGTGATCCTGGTATGGCAGACTGGTTATCTGCAGTTGCAGGCGCTCATTGGTTGTTTTGCAAAGTCCATAAATAATGGTGCCTTCAGGGATGGTCAGATCATTGATACGGGTATCACTCATCAAACGCAGCATCACCCGATTGCCGCTTAATACTTTTGTATCTTCTACGACCTGTGCTTTGATACTTTTCACCGGCAGGCTTGCCTGTTCAAAACCAATAGTACTCTTTAGCTGCACTTCAAAGCCGGTTTGTGGCCTGGACTTTTTGATGGCTTGTGACTTCTGCAGCTGTTTACTTAGTGAATCGTTTTGCCGGATCAGGTGCTCATGCTCATCAATTAATTCTTCCAACTCTTCTAACTCAATGGTGGTTCCCTGGCCCATGCGCACTTGTGTGGTTTGTTTTGGGCTTACTGTTTGCTTTCTTGTGCGTTGATGATTTGAACTTATGTCCTTTTTCTTCCATGTTTCGACATGTGTCTTTGACTCTTTTTCGTCTCTGCCTGAATGGACATCTTGTGTCTTATTTTGTAAGGCTTCACGGGATAATTGCTCTTGCTTTTTGACATGGGCTAACAAGACTTCATTAACATCAACGGAAGCAACATTTTCTGTCAGCTCCAGTGGCGTCAGTGTCTGACTGGTTTCAATGTTAAGCTGAAGTGCCTTTTGTGGCTCTTCTTCTTTTATCTGCCGGTAGGCTTCCTGTTTATCCAGTATGGTGATATCCCGGTTGGCATCGGGCAGTTGGTAATTGGCACCGCCTTGATTACTGATGGATGGTTTATCGGACTCTCCACTCCCACCTCCCAAAATATAGAAGATCAGTACCACAAAGGGCAAGAGCCCCAGCGGCAGGATAAACAGGGCTTTGTGTTTTTTAATCTGTGTTTTCATCGCTAATCGTTTTTCTTTCCTGGATTTGTTGGTTCAGTAGTTGCTCAAATGAGTCAACCGGTAATTCAAAGGGACTGACTGGCAGCTGGATACTGTCTCTGTTTAATGAATCATCTCTACTTTCACCCGTAACCATGCCCAGCTGTTGGTGCGTCAGTTGAATATGTGGCTGCAGAAATGATAAAACATACAAGACGAATAGTGTCCCTATAATGCTTATCCATTTAACTTTCCGCTTCTGTTGACTAAGGGTTTTGTCTTGCCTATCGGCTTTTTGAAGCCATTTTTGCACATGTTTTTTAATGGAATTATTCATAGTTGTCAGGTATTGCAATTAAAAGTTGGCACGCCTGGTGGTTTGCAGGTCACTGTTATCTTCAATCATCCAGCCTTCGATTAAAAAACCATGGGTATTGTTATCGGTCCTTGAGCTATTCCTTAGCTGTCCACGGCTAATCAGTTGACGGATGGTGGTATTGGATTTACGCACGATTTTCTGCTTGCCGTAGTACTTAAATTGATAGGGATAGGTGGAAAAATCCACGGTCACCGAATCGCTTTGCAAGGTCATGCTGATATCGGAGGCGATCACCCGGTTATAAAGGTTATTCTCTTTAAAGGTGCGGTACTGCTTCATGGCACTTTTATCGGCCAGGTAGAGGGCTTCCCGGATATTGTTTTCGATGTAGGCTTTATCGGGCTCCAGGGTAAAAAAGAGCTCATGGAAGCGCTTCACGTGATGGCGTGCTTCGGCTGATCGGTTCTCGGATATATCGGCTCTCAGTGCCAGTAAAAGGGATTGCCCGTTGTCCAGCACATAGATTTTCTGCCTGGATTCTTTAACCAGTTGCAAAGAAGTGATATAGGTATACACACCTGCTCCAATGGACAGGATGGTGGTCACCATCAGCACATAAACGGTATAGCGAAACTGGCGTTGGATATTGATAAGTTGTTGCATTTTTAGACTAATAGATACTAGATTGTTAGATATTTAGATGATAAAGTAAATTTGCTATAAGGCTCTTCTTTAGCGAAGTGTTCCTTTGGAAATAGCCATCATGGCAGCTGTTCTGAGCATGCGGCTGCCGCCTGTATTGGTGCCGGAGGCGTTGACGATCCAGGTGGCTATTTTGGGCACCATCACCAGTCCGCAGATACCGCATACCGGTACAATCAGGTTGCTCACAAAAAAGAGGGAGGACTGGAACGTGCCCATGGTGTTGATCAGGTTGATTTCAAAGTCCAGTACATAGATCAACAAATGTTGGGTCAGCGACAGGATAATCAGGGCTATGGGCAAGTACAGGTTTACATTGATAAAACGGGCGATCCACTGCAGGTAGTTATCCTGGAAGCCATCAAAGATAGAGATGGCAAAGACCAGCGGACCAAAGATGATCAGCAGCACACAGAAGATGGTGCGCAGAAAAGCAATCAGGTAAACTACTACTTCAAAGGCCACTTCGGTGACCTGCCTCAGCCCTTCCATGATGTAATAACTGATCTGGTTTCTCAGTGCCCGTCCGCTGACAATGTTATAGGTGGTGAGCAGCACGTTAATGCCTTTGTCCCACAGGTCGGCTTCCTTTTCTTCGTTCTCGATAAAAAGTGGCAGGTCGGTCATCAATATGGCAGTTTGCTTCTCCTGCAGTTTCTCACTGACCAATGGTTGTTGACTGCTGTAGATGGCATCGGAAAGGTGGGTCAATCCCTGGGTGGGCACTAACAAGAGTTGGATAAATGTACCCCAGAAGGTGATAACCAATACCAGTGCAAAGGGCCTTAATAGTGGTAAGATCATAATGGGGTTATCTGCGATCAGCTGCTCAAAGATGCGTTTGGCAATGTACAAAAAGGCGGCAATACCACCGATGGCACGGGCCATATCCACCAAAAGACGGGCATGGTCGATGCCGGTTTGTATCAGACTGTCGGTGAAGGCGAAGAAGTTATCAATGTTCATGGTGCTTTTATTTAATGGTTGCTATAGGAAACAGGTTGAATGATGTTAGAATCGACCTAAAAAACTGAGGTTGGGTGCTGCTGTCTGGCTCTGTTGCTGGTAGCTTCTGATTTTATGGCTGGTATAATAAATGGTGCCGGTAAGCTTTTGCACGGCCCGATTTATTTCAGCCATGGCTTTTAACTTATCGCCCTGATCGGCATCCAATCGGTTTATTAAGATCAGTTCCTCCAGATAGTTTCGGATGTCATTTTCAAATGCCTGGCAAATCTCATTTGTGACATTTAGCTGACGAAGCTGATTCAAAGCCTGTATGGCCCGGTAGAAAAGATCGCTGGTCTGGTAAACATCGCCCAGATTGCTCAGACGACTTTGACGCAGAAAATGCTCAATGGCTTCCTGTGCCGCCTTGTTGAGTTTAATGCCAGTGATGGCTTCCATGGATCGTCGCAAGGCATTCCTGTCAATGTTTTTAAACACGAGCTTCAAGCCATCCTTTAGTCCCATA
>JAOARW010000009.1 GCA_025210475.1 Carboxylicivirga sp.
GGGTTATTGCGCCGTGCAAGTCCATAAGGTGGGGATTTGAGCGTATTAAATAAGATGAAACACCTTTTAGCGTGCCTATAGGTATCCAATCCTATCTGGAAAGTTTGGTCAGACACCAGAAGCGAGTCTTGCATAGTCATCAGAGATGCTGGCATGAAGCGTAGGCAGCGAGTACTGAAGGTATATCATAGCCTCGAAAGATTATTGATTGTTCGAGTATTAACGTTTAACCCCGTTGGTACCATACCGGAATGACGATAATGACAAGGATTACTGGTCGGACCGGGGTCTTAGGGTCTATCAAAGGTACATCAGGCACGCATGGGAACACGGGAGAGCCTCCTGCCTCCACACGAACATCGGGAACTATGGATTGCCCGAACAGAATCAATCCAGATCGGTCATGTAAGTACATCCACATGGCAAGATGTTAAGAACAAGAGGTGTACCGTATGTGGTATCCAAATCGAGCGAAAGCGAAGAGACGGAGAAGGGCAAAGGCAGTCTTAGCACCTCCATAGTACCGTTTGAAAGCTGGGAAATCAGTCCCATGAAAGCCAGTGATTAGGGAAGGGAAAACTTGGGATAGTCTTTATCCTAAGGGGTGCCTTAAGCAGGGGCTGTAACTTAGAAACATTAAATGTACCAGCGACATGAGTAAAAAGATGTCAACACAAGAGTTGCAGATAGCAGAACGAGCAGAGAAATACAAGGATGAACCATTGACGAACCTGACTCAGTTTATAACAGAAGGGATGCTGCATAATATTTATCAAAGCGGACTGAATAAAAATAGCAGTTCAGGCGTAGATGGTAAATACTGGCATACCTACAGTTTAGAGGCTCAGTTTCGTCTGCCAGAACTGTTATCGGAGTTCAAAAGCGGCAAGTATCGTGCACCCTTAATACGCAGGGTGTTTATCCCCAAGGGTAGGACAGGAAAACGTCCACTGGGTATCCCCACGATTGAGGATAAGATACTTCAGGAGAGTGTTCGGCGTGTGTTAACACCAATCTATGAAGTCGATTTTAAGGACTTTTCATACGGTTTCAGGGCAGGTCGATCGGCACACCAGGCCGTTGAATATCTGTTCAGTGAAGTAAGCTTTAAAGGGTTGCACTACATAATAGATGCCGACATAAAGGACTTCTTTGGGAGTATGGATCATGGTTTGTTGCGCGGATTTCTCGATCTCAGGGTTAAGGATGGTGTGATCCGCACGATGGTTAACAAGTGGCTAAAAGCGGGGATTCTGGAAGGGGATCAAGTGACTTATCCCGAAAACGGAAGCCCACAGGGGGGATTGATATCACCTTTGTTAAGCAATGTTTATCTCCATTATGTGTTAGATGTTTGGTTTTCGGAACAGATTCAACCCTTACTGGCAGGGGCCAGTGCAATAGTCCGCTATGCTGATGATTTTGTATTGTGTTTTAGAAATAAATTAGATGCAGTCAAGGTTATGGAGGTTCTACCAAAGCGGTTCAGGAAATACCATCTTGAACTCCACCCGGATAAAACCAAAATAGTAAACCTTAACAGCCAACGAGGAAAAGGCGACAGGAGTTTTGATTTTCTTGGTTTTACACATTATCTGGGATCAAGCCGTAAAGGTACCCGGGTTTTAAAACGTAAAACGAGCCGTCAGAAACTGACGATAGCCTTAAATAAGACACGAGACTGGATCATTAAGAACAGGCATAGAAAACTGAAGGAAATAGTCTTTAATTTGAACAGAAAACTGGTAGGACATTATAGTTATTATGGCATCACGTTTAATAGCAGAAGTGTCAATAGTTACTATGTTCAGGTAAGGTGTATTTTGCATAAATGGTTGAACCGACGGGGAGGCAAGAAAGTCTGGAATTGGGCAAGATATAGTAAGCTAATATCAGATTGGCTACCATTATCCCGCCCAAAGATTTATCACTCATTCGTGCAAGCGAAACCTGTTTAGGAGGAACCGTATGCGGGAAATCCGCTCGTACGGGTCTGTGAGGGAGCGGTAAGGTAACGAACCGCTCTACTCGGAGAATTCTGTTTCGGATAACTCGAGGCAATATGCAGAATACATAATCAATCGTTCTTTTTTGTTGTAGGTAATGGTGGAATTCTGCAGCATAAGTTATGTTACAAAAAATCCCGGCTGTAGGCCGGGATTTAAGTACTGTAGTAATATGTTTTTATCTCTTATGCTTCTTTATGAATCAGGATTGTTACTTTGTTATTTTCACACTCCAGCACACCGCTTATGCAGTTAAAGAATTCTTCACGACCTGTTTTCCCAATAACACGAATTTGCCCTTCGGTAAGTACCGAAATAATTGGTGCGTGATTTTTAAGTAAGGTAAACTGCCCCTTATCGCCAGGAACGGTTACTAAACCAACAGGTTCATCGTAAATCACTTTTTCAGGTGTTACTATTTCGCAATACAGATCTTCCATTAGGCTGATTTTGCTTGTTTCAACAATTCTTCACCTTTTGCAATGGCATCTTCAATGGTACCCACCAGGTTGAAGGCCGCTTCAGGGTACTTATCCACTTCACCATTTAATATCATCTTAAAGCCTTTAATGGTGTCTTCGATGGAAACGAACACGCCTTTCAGGCCAGTAAACTGCTCGGCCACGTGGAAAGGCTGCGACAAGAAACGCTGTACACGACGAGCACGGTGTACTACCAGCTTATCTTCTTCCGAAAGTTCTTCCATACCGAGGATGGCAATAATGTCCTGAAGCTCTTTATAGCGCTGAAGTATTTCGATAACAGCCTGTGCTGTGTTGTAATGATCATCACCAACAATCTCCGGTGTTAACATCCGTGAGGTAGAATCCAGTGGATCAACGGCGGGGTAGATGCCCAATTCCGCAATCTTACGACTCAATACGGTTTTGGCATCCAGGTGGGCAAATGTTGTGGCCGGCGCAGGGTCGGTCAAGTCATCGGCCGGCACATAAACCGCCTGTACCGAAGTAATGGAACCATGCTTGGTAGAAGCAATTCGCTCCTGCAAAGCACCCATCTCTGATGAAAGTGTGGGCTGATAACCTACCGCAGAAGGCATTCGACCCAATAAGGCAGACACCTCAGAGCCGGCCTGTGTAAATCGGAAAATATTATCAACAAACAATAATACATCACGTCCGGATCCGGTTCCGTCGCCATCGCGGAAACTTTCGGCGATGGTTAATCCCGATAAGGCCACACGGGCACGGGCGCCAGGAGGCTCATTCATCTGTCCGAAAACCATGGTAACCTGCGATGTGTCAAGAGCCTCTTTATCCACTTTCGATAAATCCCATCCACCGTTTTCCATATCTTCTTTAAAGGCATCACCGTAATTAACAATGCCCGACTCAATCATTTCACGCAGGAGATCATTTCCTTCACGGGTACGCTCACCCACACCGGCAAATACCGATAAGCCATCGTGCCCTTTGGCAATGTTATTAATCAGCTCCTGAATCAATACCGTTTTACCCACACCGGCACCACCGAATAAACCGATTTTACCACCTTTGGCATAAGGCTCAATCAGGTCAACCACTTTTATACCTGTGTAGAGAATTTCGGCCTGGGTAGATAATTCCTCGAACGATGGAGGTGCTTTATGGATAGGGCTTCCACCTTCTTTGCTTACATCCCCAACGCCATCGATGGCATTACCAACCACGTTTAACAGGCGACCTTTTACGCTCTCGCCTGCCGGCATTGTAATCGGACTTCCCAGATGGTAAACCGACATTCCTCGTGTTAACCCATCGGTGGAGTCCATGGCAATACAGCGGATTGTATTTTCGCCAATATGCTGTTGGCACTCAATAATAATTGAAGGATGACCTTCGCGCTTAATTTCTAAAGCATCTAAGATACTAGGCAGCTCCTGATCGTTTAGGTCGAAGCTAACATCTACTACCGGACCAACAATTTGAATGATGGTACCAACCAATTTTTCCATATTATGCGTATTATTCTCGCGTTGTTAATGTTCCTTATCGGGAACGCTCAATCAGTTGAATTGCAAACTGACGGAGTTCTTCTTTCATGCTTTCACGGCCATTAACCTGCTTAAGTGCATCAATTGCCTTGTCAAAGTAAAAGGTCATTTTTTCTTTCGCCAGCTTATCAACATTGAGCGAGCTATAAATACTACGAACCTTCTCAATCTTTTCATCGGCATTAAATTCACTTGCATTTATCCAAGTCATAAGTTCGTGATGCAATGAACCCGACGCCAATTGTAACGCATTAAGTAATAAAAATGTTTTCTTGTTCGCAACAATATCTCCACCAATTGCTTTTCCGAAAGTTTCGATGTTGCCATACACATCCAGAAAGTCGTCCTGAAGCTGGAAGGCCAAACCAATATTTTCACCAAACTGATAAAGTAAGTCAGCATCTTGTTCGCTTGCTCCTCCTATTATCGCTCCTGTTTTTAAACTGGCTGCCAGTAAAACCGCAGTTTTCAATCGGATCATGGTCAGGTAATCCTCCACTTTTACATCATCACGCGTTTCAAACTCCATATCGTACTGCTGACCTTCGCATACTTCAATGGCGGTTTGACTGAATAAATCCAAAACTGGTTTTAGCTGATTGCCATTGATTTCGCTTGCGTATTGATAGGCTTTAATCAGCATGGCATCGCCTGATAATATACCGGTATTTTCATCCCACTTTTTATGTACTGTTGGTTGATTTCTTCGAACATCCGCATTGTCCATTATGTCGTCATGAAGCAAGGTGAAGTTATGAAAGATCTCCAGTGACAAACTTGGACGAAGCGCTTTTTCAACATCATCGCTAAATAAGTAGCATCCGGCCAGGCAGAGAGTTGGTCGAATACGCTTGCCACCCATCCCCATAACATACTCAATGGGTTCGTATAAGCCTTTGGGTTCAACTACAAATTGCTGCTGACTCAGCTCTTTCTCAACAAGTTTTTGAAGATCGGTTATTTTGTACATAAACTGCGATTTAATCTTTTTTTCGTTCAATTTTCAATTCTTCCAACTCAATGTCTTCATCCTCATCGTAGATGTGCAAAAGAGGTTCTTTAAACGATTGGTTCGTTATCGACTTCTCTAATGTTAATAATAACGCCGGAAGAAGAATAAGGTTGGAAAACAAGGCTATTAATAAGGTGACTGCTACCAAAACACCTAGAGCAACCGTGCCACCAAACTGCGAAACACTAAATATACCAAAGCCAAAAAACAGGATGATGGACGTGTAAATCATACTAACGCCAGTCTCCTTTAATGCCAGCACAACCGCTGCACGTATACTCCAGTTGGTTTCTGACAGTTCCTGTCGATATTTGGCGAGGTAATGAATGGTGTCGTCCACACTAATACCAAAAGCAATACTAAATACCAAAATGGTTGATGGCTTGATTGGTATATGGAAGAAGCCCATTAAAGCGGCGGTCATTATTAAAGGAAAAATATTTGGTATTAAAGATACCAGCACCATTCGCTTAGACGAGAACATCCAGGCCATAAATGAGGCGATAAGTACCACTGCCAGTAATAAACTGGTAAATAAGTTTCTCACCAGGTAGTCGGTTCCTTTAAAAAATACCACACTTGCTCCGGTGAGGGATGTGTAATACTTATCGGAGGGGAATACTTTATTAATTGTCTCACGAATTTTTCCATCCAATATGGCCATCTCTGTTGTACCAATATCTTTCATTCGGAAACTCAAACGAGCCCGTTGTTTGGTGGAGTCGATAAAAGTGGTGACTAAACCGTTGTTGGCTGCCCCGGTATTACTTCTGTTCACATAGGAAAGGATAAAGTTTCGTTCCTGACTGCTTGGTACTTTAAAATGGCTTTGTTTACCATTGTAAAAGGCCTGACGGGCAAATTTAACTACCTCTACCATCGAAAGCGGATGAGAAATCGCATCAAACTCTTTAAGTTCTTCCTGCAGTTTATCCATGCGCTTCAGGTTGCTGCCTGAAATTGCTTTATTGGGTTTTTTGGTGTCGATCATTAATTCCAGTGGCATCAAACCATTGAAATTCTCCTCGAAAAATTTCAGATCGACATATAGCGGATCATCATGTGGTATGTCGTCGAGCATAAAACCAGTGGTTTTAATCTTTGAGATACCAATAAAACCTAAAACCAACATCACACCAGCTACCCAATAAACTTTGGTGCGGTGGTTCAACGAAATTTTAACCAATCCATTAACAGCCTTTCCAACAATCTGGTTGTCGAGGTGATTCAGGTGGCGCTCCTTGGGGCCATCCAGGAAGCTGAAGATGATTGGTATCAGGAAGATGGACAATACAAATACCACCATAATGTTGATGGCGGCGATAATACCAAACTCAACTAATATTTTACTGCTGGTAAATACAAAAGTAGCAAAGCCCGAAGCTGTGGTAAGGTTTGTTAAGAAAGTGGCATTACCAATCTTGCGAATAACTCTTTGTAAAGCCTTGATTTTATTTTTATGCTTGCGGTATTCCTGATGATACTTATTTAATAAAAAAACCGAGTTGGGGATTCCGATTACAATAATCAGTGGCGGAATCATTCCTGTAAGAATGGTGATTTTATAGCCAAATAGCGCCTGGATGCCTAATGCCCAGATAACAGCAATGCCAACCACCAACATGGAAAACATAACCACTTTGAAAGAGCGGAAAAACAGGAAGATAATCAGTGCAGTAATACCCAAGGCCAGAAAGATAAACATATTGAGTTCTTTCTTGATCATTTCGGCAGTGACCACCCGAATAAATGGTAAACCCGAATAATGAATCTCGCGCTTATTCTTTTCTACAAATTGTTTTCCTGCCTCCTGGATGTCGTTAACCAGCTTGACGCGTCTTTTGCTGTGTAAAATTTCATCATCCAGAGATATCGCCATCAAATAGGCATCGCTGCTTTTGTTGTATAAAAGCTCTTTGTAGAATGGCAGGCTGTAAAATACCGACTTTAACGAATCCAGATCGGTTTGATATTCCACTGTCTCCGGAAAAATGGGTTCAATCTCAAAGTTCTTTTCTTTACTGTTTTTTTTCAGGTTGTAGGATTGTCCAACGGAGAAAACGGAGGTAACACCTTCCACCTCCAGTAAGGATTTCGAAAAATCCTGCCAGGCGTTGAAATCATCCAGTTCGAAGAAATCTTCGTTTTGAATGCCGACAATGATCATGTTGCCTTCGTTACCATATATATCCAGAAAGTTCTCGTACTCCACATAGGTGGGGTCATCTTCGGGTAATAATGGTGCATATTGATACGACATCTCAATTTGCCGCGACATAATGCCCATAAAGACCGTTATCAAAAACAATACTCCTAAAATCGCTATCCGGTTGCGCAGTATAAAACGTGCTATATTAATCCACATTATTTTTCCTTCTACTAAGTTGTTGTGTAAAAATGATTACAGGGTTTGGTTTAGCGTTTTATTTCGGGTCTGACAGGCTTGCAAAAACTTCAATGTCCACTTTTAAATCTCCCTTTAATTGAGCTTGCAAAAGCGTTAGTTTGTTATAAGTAAGGTTGTCGTTTATTTCTTTTTCCACAAGATTTAAGTCCTTTTCATCACTTATGGTCACTTTTATTTCGTCAATGGCTTTGTTAAAACTCAAATTACTTTCTTCTAATAATTTTTTAAGCTGATTAATGCCCGCAGATAATTGCTCCTGTGTTGAGGTTTTTAATTCGTTGCAAAAGTTTCCGATAATGGAAGTGTTCAAGCCAGGTATACTAGTGATTAGTGTTTCATCTTCATTGGTAACAAGCCGGGCCGTTGGAAATCCATCTTTTGCACTAGCGATAAAAGCCGTTACGTATCTGCCTGCATTTACATTGGCATAGCTTTGTAATGGATAGCCATGCTTAAATAATGTAGGATCGAAGTACAATTGACGAATCTCATCGAGCGTCTGCAATATATTCCAGCCGGTTGATACTTCTTTACTGTCGCTGTTAATGTCCTCAAGGTAATTTACCTGTCTGGCAATGTGTCCAAAATGCATCTCCTCATGATCTAAAAGTTGCTCTACAAAATCGAGCGATGATTGAATGCTACGCATGGCATCATTATCCCAGTCAAAGGAAATAGCTCCCGAAATAACTGTTTTTTCACCATTGTTGTTTATCAGGCTATAATGATGCTTTTGAAAAGTCTTATATTCAAGCTTCTCGGGGCTACTGCAAAGGCTTATTCTAAAAAGAGCACCTTCACTGCTTTGAACCGGTTTATTTGCAATCAACCTGTGTGCCGGAAGTTCATCCTTATAGATGTTTGAAAGCGCATCGGTAAGTGTAGAAGAACAGCTGGCATAATCGTCTCGATTGGAGATTGTTGCATAAACCTCAATAAGTGCAACTGATTTTGCAGGAATTTTCAAATCTGATAAAAACGAAGTTAACTCTTTAGAGATAGCTTCGGGTTTATCCATATATAATAATTGGGCATCTATTTTTAAAGAAGTGTATTTCATTACTAACAGTTAATATTTTAGGATTTTATTCCTCTAAAAAATTATAGCAAAAAGCATGGCAAAGTTAAACGAAATGGCTTAAATAAGGGTTAATCAATTCGGTTTCTTTATGCTGGAAATAAAATTTGTTAGAGCAAAAAGAAACTTAATAGAGTCAGTTGCGTACCAAAGCGCATTAAGATGTTGAATTTCGTAGGACAGATTTGGTTATGAAAAAAATTTTATTCTTTCTGGCTTTGCTCACTTTGCCAATAGCCGGACAGGCTCAAATTGCAAAGTTTAAGTCAGTATTTACATTGAGTTTTATCAGGCATGTTGGGTGGACAGAATCGGCAAAAAAAGGTGATTTTGTTATTGGTGTGGTTCGTGATAAAGAAATTTCAGATTGGCTAACAAAGCTATCAACAGGTAAAAAGTTTGGTTTTCAGAATGTGGTGATTAAAGAGTTTAAATCGCCCGAAGATGTTGTCGATTGCCAGGTTGTTTATGTTTCATCAAATGTGAATTTTGGAAAACATGCCGCAACTATTGTTAATAAAGTTAATGGTGGTAGTACGTTGATTATTACCGAATCAGAAGGAGCTTGCAATTCCGGATCGATGATAAACTTTGTGGTTAGAGATGATAAACTTAAATTTGAGATTCATAAAGCCAATGCAGCTAAGTTTGGTTTACAAATTAGCTCTAAGCTTGAAGGAATGAAAAATGCAATTAGCTTATAAAGTTTACACATGAAAAACATCAAACTGAATATTGCCCAAAAACTTCTTGCCGGGTTTGGAGTCATTCTGTTGCTCATCGTGGTGCAGGGTGTCTGGACATTCTCGACTTTAACAAGTAGTAAAACTAAGAATAAAGAGTTAACAGAGCTTTATTCACCGTCGACAGCTAAACTTAATAGTTTGGCTGATGTAGTGAATAATACTAAGATGCTTATTCGTAGCTGGGTATTTATCGATACTCAGGAAGGAACACCTGATAAGGTGCGTCTTGGCGAATTACATTCGAAAGATTATGTAGTTCTTAAGGATGAATTGATTGCTTTGAGTAAACAAGGTTGGGATGCTGAAGATACAATAAAGTTAAATCAGCTTATACATCATGTCGATTCCTTGTTTGAAATGCAAAAATACGTCATGAGTAGTCTTAATTCATTTGAAGCCTATGAAGACGCAATGGTTTTGTTTGAAGTAGAACCAATGGTTCAGGAAGGTGGTGAGATAATCACGCTAACCGAATCGATTGATGCTGAAATTCAAACATTAACCGCCAAGTACGACGAAGTAACTAAAGAGGCTTTGGATCAGAGTAACAGCAGTTTTACTACTTTGCAAGTAGTCATTATCATCATGAGTTTATTGGTGATTGCCGGAGCTTTGCTTACAGCCTATTTACTTTATAATTCGATTGTAGCGCCACTTAATAAAGGTGTAACTTTTGCCAAGGCAATTGGAGAAGGTGATTTAACAGCCAAGGTTGATGTGGAGCAGAATGATGAAATCGGAGATCTGGCAAAAGCATTGGTCGCAATGGCCGATAACCTTAAGAATACGGTTAATGCCATTAAATCGAATGCCGATGACCTTGTAACTTCAAGTTCGCAGTTAAAATCAAGTTCACTGCAGTTGTCGAAAGGTTCTGCCGATCAGGCTGCATCTGCCGAAGAAGTTTCGACTTCGATCGAAGAGATGGTTGCCAATATCGACCAGAATACCGAGAACTCAATTCAGACTGAGAAAATTACGGTTGAAACAGCCAAGGATGTTGCCGTAGCCGATAATTTATCTTCGCAAGCTGCAAAGGTGATGAAGGACGTTTCGGAGAAGATCACCATTATTAGTGATATTGCCTTCCAGACTAATATTTTAGCATTAAATGCAGCAGTAGAAGCAGCACGTGCCGGCGAGCACGGTCGAGGTTTCTCTGTGGTGGCAGCCGAGGTTAGGAAATTAGCTGAGCGCAGTAAGTCGGCAGCTGATGAAATCGTTTCGCTGGTAGCAACCGGATTAAAGGTATCGACAGAAGCAGGTGAGAAATCTAAAGCTTTGGTTCCGGATATTGAAAGAACAACACAGTTGATTAAGGAAATATCAGCTGCCAGTATGGAGCAGAAAACAGGTGCTGAACAGATCAACCTGGCCATGCAGCAGTTAAACATGATTACGCAAGAAAATGCGTCGTCATCGGATGAGTTAACACAAAGCTCAGACCAATTAGCTACCCTGGCTGATAACCTTAACGAAGCTGTTAGTTACTTTAAAGTCGATAAGAAAGCAAGTACCTCAAAGAAGAAGGAAGAATCAAAGGGAACACAAGCGAAAGTGAAATTTGAAACTCCAAAGGTGGAGAAGAAAATCAAAGCTGAGCAAGGAAACGGAAAAGCCAAGAGCGAAACGCCAAAAGCGCAGCCGCAAAAGGAAAATCCATTTACCAACTTTGATAAAGACTTTGATCTTGATAATTACGAGAAATTTTAAGTAATAGATAATGGAGACTTTACCATATACAGTTATTTGTAATGAATTGCCCGAAAAATCGATTGTTCGTTTTTCGGGTCAGCTAATTATAAATCACATCGAAAAAATTACCGATGAAGTAAAAAATCAACTCAGTTTTGATAAGGATCTTCATATAGAAATTAATAATCCCGATAGTATTGATGTAACTTTTATACAGTTATTATTAACACTTAAAACCACACTTAAGGGCAACGGTAAACAAACAGTTATTTCATCTGAATTGAACGATGACCTTAAGGTGTTATTAAATAACTCGGGATTTCAATACGTACTTAATTAAGCAATATATAACTAGAAAAATTAATTATGGCTAAAACAGTTCTCATCGTTGATGATTCAGAAAGTATCCGCGAAGTAGTCAACTTTACTCTTCAGAATGAAGGTTACGAAGTATTAGTTGGTGTTGATGGCGAAGATGCACAAAAATTCCTGGATGGCAGAACGATTGATATTGTTATCACTGACCTTCATATGCCAAACCTCGACGGATTAGGATTGATTCGTAAGATCAGAGAAATTGAGGCATACAAGCATATTCCAATCCTATTCTTAACAACAGAGTCGCAGGCATCTAAAAAAATGGAAGCTAAGCAGGCTGGTGCTACAGGTTGGATTATCAAACCATTTGTTCCAGCGAAGTTGTTAAGTGCAATATCGCGTGTCTTAAGATAAGATGAGAAGGGTAAAAAATATTTTCATAAAAGAAACTTCTGATAATTTGGCTGTTCTTGAAGAAGAGCTGAAGGATCATAATACCCTTTCAAAAGAGGCTGTGGAAATGGTAATCCGAACCATGCACAATATTAAAGGGGCTGCTCCAATGGTAGGATTTAGTGTTTTACCAGAGATTGCAATACCCATTGAACAAGCTTACAGGGGAATCCTTGAGAATGGGCTTGTTGTGAATGATAACATGGTTGAAAATACCAAAACAGCTGTTACAATAATTCAGGATCTTCTGAACAGCGAAGAAACCCGTGCATCAGAAACGGATGGAGAACAGAAGGTTTTGATCGATTATTTTAACACGATTACCGGTTAAAAGCACAAATAAATGATTGATAAGTTTAAGGCGAAATTTGTAGAGGAGTCGAACGATAACGTTCATGACCTGGAAGAGGCTTTATTGTTGCTCGAAAAAGATATGTCCAATGGCGAAATCATTGAACGTATTTTCCGGGCTATGCACACGCTCAAGGGCGGTGGCGCAATGTTTGGCTTTAACCAGTTGAGTGAGTTTACGCACCACCTCGAAACAGTTTTCGATTTGGTTAGAAACAACCAGCTAAGTATCACCGATCATATCATCTCCTTAACGTTCGAGTCTATCGATCATATCAAGCACATGCTGGAGGTTGGTGATACTGAAGACGCGGATGAACTGGCTAATCAGGCTTCTTTTATCGAGCGGGTTAAGCAGGCATCCAATACCGAAACGGATACACCTCTGAATGTTGTACAGGATACAAACCAGAAAATTCAGAACGATGGATCAAAAACGTTTCTGATTAATATCAAACCCAACGAAGAAATTCTTAGAAACGGAACTAATCCGTTTTATTTATTAGACGATCTTCATGCAATGGGCGAAGCACGAGTGCTAGCGTTTAGCGATAAAGTGCCCGCCATATCTAATTTCAATCCGATAAACAGTTATTGCCATTGGCAGGTATTATTAAATACAACTGAATCGGTCAATGAAATTAAGGATGTATTCATCTTTGTTGAAGATGAATGTGAAATTAGCATTCACGAAATCAGTGCTGGCAATTTATTATCATTCGAACAGATAAAGCAAAAGCTTGATGCTGCTGCCGAGTCACAAAAAATGCTTAATAAAGAAGAGCTTGTTGCCATTGCAAGTGCTGTTAACGGCAGTGAAGAGAAGAAAGATACCAAGCGAAAAGTTCAATTAAAAGAGCACAAGATTTCCAGTATTCGTGTTAATTCGACCAAGATCGATGAGCTGGTAAACCTTGTGAGTGAGTTGGTAACCATTCAGGCACAGTTAAACTTGTTTGCTGAGAATGATGGAAACCCTGCAGTTATCGCCCTGGCTGAAAATATTCAGAAGCTAAGCCGTCAATTGCGCGATAACGCTTTCTCAATAAGTCTTATTCCTCTTCAGAGTGAATTAATGCGCTTTCAGCGCCTGGTGCGCGATTTATCCAAGGAACTGGATAAGGAAATCGATTTTGTTATTGAGGGTGGCGATATTGAGCTTGACAAAAATATCATCGAACACCTCACCGATCCTTTACTTCATATCATCCGTAACGCCGTCGATCATGGTATTGAGATGCCCGATGAGCGAATTAAGAATGGTAAGTCGCCTAAAGGAACAATCCTTTTCAAAGCTTATTATTCAGGTGCCAGTGTAATGGTGGAAGTGATGGATGATGGTAAAGGCATCGATCCGGAATTTATCCGCAAAAAAGCCATTGCCCGCGGTATGATCGATGTGAATACCGAATTATCACGTAAAGAAATCTTCGAACTGGTATTTCTAAGTGGGTTCTCTACAAAAGAGGAGGTAACCGATGTGTCGGGACGCGGAGTTGGAATGGATGTGGTGAAGAAAAAGATTGGAGAAATCCGCGGCGAGGTAACGCTTGATTCAGAAATTGGAAAAGGAACTACACTTACGCTTGAACTGCCGATGACACTTTCGATCATCGATGGTTTGTTGGTTAAGGTAGCAAGCAATCAGTATGTGATTCCGATTGCCAATATCGAAAAGATTTATGCACTTGATTCTGTTTCATTCGGTAAAACCTTCAATCATGTTGTGAATATTGACAATGAGCAATATCCATACATTGATTTAAGAGAATCTTTCGAAACCGAAATTAAAGATAAAGGTACTGAGCAGCTGATCCTCGTTAAATACGAAGATCGTCGGGTTGGCTTGTTAGTCGATCAGGTAATTGGTGAGTACCAAACGGTGGTGAAACCATTGGGCCGCTTCCTTAAGAAACAGGAAAACCTTTCGGGGGCATCCATTATGGGTGATGGAACAATTGCCATGGTAATTGATACCAATCGTTTGATTCATAACAATGCCATTAAGAAATACCGAACAAATAAGCAGTAGTATGAAAGAGCAAATGACGTCAATTATATCGTTTTTAATCAACAAGGAAATATTTGCCTTTGATACTTTAAAGGTGCGTAATATTCTTGAGCTGGATAAGGTGACATGGGTTCCTAATACCAAAGATTATGTATTGGGAGTTATCAATTTGCATGGTAACATTATACCAATTAGCGACTTGCGAATGATGATGGGAATGGAGGATATTCAGAACAGTCAGGATACGGCCGTCTTAGTTGTTTCAGATGATGATAAAACAGAATCCTTAATCGGTTTTGTGGTTGATGGAGTTAAAGAAGTGTTTGATATTAACGAAGAAGAACTAAAAGAATCTGTGATCAACGGAAATACCGGATTGATTCATAGTTTTAGTGGGTGTATTCAAAAAAATGATGAGTTTATTCACATCATTGATTTGCACGAGATAGTTCAGGAAATAGAAAAATAAGCCGCGATGGATCAGGAAGTAAATGCATATCTAACTTTTTCTCTTGGTGACAATAGTTTTGGCATTCATGTTGAAAAAGTGATTGAAATAAAAGAATATGTCGAGCCTAAGCCCGTGCCGGAGAGTATGGTTTATGTCAAGGGAGTAACCGATCACCGCGATCAGATTATTCCGTTAGTGGATGCGGCTGCCAAATTCAACCTGGGACAGGTGGAAATAACACCTCAATCATGTTATGTGGTGCTCGATATCAGCAAAGGAAACGGCAAGGGAACAATGACCATCGGTATTTTGGTGGATGCTGTTACCGATGTGTTTGAAGCCGATGAATCGAGTTTAAAGCCCATAGAAACAGATTACAAACCGGGTTATATTTTATCATCGTATCAGAAAGAGGATGATCTTGTAATGATACTGAATGTGGATAAAATATTTAACGAAGTAGATATTGTGAGCCTCGATGATGTGTTGAGTGCCGTTAGTTAGGTGAGTTAATGTTTACAGCTGGTAATAACGATAATAAAAAGGAGCTGGATGCTTTTAAAGCCGAACTATCGGAAAAGGATTTCCAGGCATTCAGTGACTTTATTTATAGCGAATATGGCATAAAAATGCCCCCTGTTAAGCGCGTGATGCTGCAGGGACGATTATTGAAACGTATTCGGGATTTGAACATGAAATCATACACCGAATACAAAGAGTATTTTTTTAGTAAAGAAGGGCAGAAAAAAGAGATATTTAATTTTCTGAATGTTGTAACGACAAACAAAACAGATTTTTTTCGCGAACCCATTCACTTTGATTTTCTGAAGGATGAGGTTCTGGCCCAGCATAATGGAAGCGGGACATTTAAAGTTTGGAGTGCAGGTTGTTCAAGTGGAGAAGAACCTTATACGATTTCCATCGTATTGAACGAATATAAAAGGATAGCACCTGGCTTTAATTTCTCTATTTACGGATCAGACATCTCCAACAAAGTATTGTCAAATGCTGCGAAGGGGGTTTATGCCGAGAATAAAATTTCGATTATTCCATTGGAACAGAAAAAGCGCTATTTCTTAAAAAGTAAAGATCGGACTAATCCAACGGTTAGGGTAAAACCGGAATTACAAAGAAATATTGTGCTGAAGCATGTAAACCTAATGGATAGTCATTACGATATAGGGGAAACATTTGACGTTATATTTTGTCGTAATGTTTTAATTTATTTTGACAGAGATACACAGGAGAGGGTGATCAGCAAATTGTGCAATTACCTGAAGCCCGGAGGTATCTTTTTTATAGGTCATTCCGAATCATTATCGGGAATGAAAGTGCCGTTGGAGCACGTAAAACCAACAGTTTTTAGGAAAATATAACAAGAGCGGACTATAAAAATTTAATTATGAGCAATTTATCTGACAAACAACTTTTACGCGAACTCAGGTTACGACTTGAGGAACGGAAAAAGTTAGATAATGAGATGAAAGAACTTTCGAAAGACTTTCAAAGTGTTACGAAAAAACTTAAAGAATCCGAAGCATTAAAAAGCCATTTCATATCAAACATTTCTAACGAGATAGTTAATCCGTTTACATCTATTTTAGGTTTGTCAAAAGCCATTCTTTCTGTCGAAAAAAATGACTGGAAGAAAGTTGTATCAATGGTTGCGTTAATTCACAGCGAGGCATTTAACCTCGATTTTCAATTGCGTAATATATTTGTTGCAGCCAAAATTGAAGCTGGTGAGATTGCTCCTAATATTACAAAGGTTAATATTCGAAGCCTTGTACAAACAGTTGTTGATTCATTCAATATCATATCGCGAAAAATGGGTATCGATATTAAAATTGAATTTAACATCGAGCATGGTTTTGGAAAGAACTTCTATTTCAAAACCGATTCAGAGAAGCTTAAGCTTATTTTAAGCAACTTGTTGAATAATGCCTTAAAATACAGTTATAAGGATAGCCAGGTAATTCTTAAAATGTGGGTAGACGATGATGTGCTGCACGCATCAGTACAGGATTTTGGCACAGGTATTTCAGAAAAAAATCAGAAGATTATATTCGAACGATTCAAACGTCTGGACTCAGGTATTAACTCAATTAACCGCGGACATGGTTTAGGCTTGTCCATTACAAAAGCACTATTGGATGTGCTGGGAGGCGATATTGATATCAAGAGTAAAAAAGGAGATGGATCCGTTTTCTCAGTAGCATTGCCGGAAGCCCGCAATATTATTGAAGGATTTAGTGGCGATGGTAACGACGTTTTCTTCGACGACGATGATGAGATTTTTTAAGACGATGATAGATGGAAAATAGATATTTACAACATTTTCTATACCCCTCTTCATTGTTTGCAGCCAAAGATCCGTATGTTATAAAAACCATACTTGGAAGTTGTGTTGCCATTTGCCTGTGGGATAAGAAGCTTAAAATTGGTGGTATGAACCACTATATGCTTCCTAACTGGAATGGTAATGATTTAGCGTCTCCCAAGTATGGAAATATCGCCATCGATAAGCTTGTTGAAAGAATGTTGTACTTAGGTAGCGATATTAGAAATATTCAAGCTAAAATATTTGGAGGAGGTGAGCTGTTGGAATCGGCGAGCGGCAACTCAAATATGATTGGCGAGCGTAATATTCGGGTGGCACGTTTAATGCTTGAAGAGAAAAAGATACCAATTGTGGCGTCAAGCACAGGAGGTAGAAGAGGTAGAAAAATCATTTTTTTTAATGATACTGGCGAGGTAAGGCACAAATTTCTCGAAAAAAAGGTATATTAAAGCATTGATAAGTTAATCTGGCAATCAAGGTGCAAATAGATTGACTTTTGATTGCCTGAAAAATAATTTCAGCGATCGAATAATGGAACTAAACATTGAGCTAACAACAATGTTTAAAAACATTATGACAGAGGAGGAATTGAATAAACTTTATGCGCATGAAAAAAAAGATTCGAGTTCTAGTTGTTGATGATTCTGCGGTTGTCAGACAGAGTTTGTCATCCATCCTTGAATCTGATCCGGATATCGAAGTAATGGGTACAGCTGCGGATCCCATTATTGCGGTGAAGAAAATAATGAAAGAAATACCGGATGTAATTACTCTTGACATCGAGATGCCACGTATGGATGGACTAACCTTCCTGCGTAAAATCATGTCACAACATCCGATTCCCGTTGTGGTTATTTCCAGCCTGACAACTGAAGGAACGGAAGTTGCCATGAAGGCATTGGAATATGGTGCCAGCGAGATCATTGGTAAACCGGCCATGAATGCCGCCCAGTTTATTAATGAATCAAAGATAATGTTGTGCGATGCGGTTAAAGCTGCCGCCCAGGTAAAACTAAAGCGTCGTAAAATTGCAACGCCTGTTGCTCAACCTGTTGTTAAGCCCAAGTATTCTGCTGATGTAATCCTGAATAAAGGTACTGGCCTTAATAAGATAATTGATACCGAGAAGATTATTGTTTTAGGTGCATCCACAGGAGGTACCGAGGCCATCCGTAATTTCCTTAAAGCATTGCCCGAAAAGGTGCCAGGTATTGCCATCGTTCAGCACATGCCCGAGGGTTTTACCAAGTCGTTCGCCAATAGTCTCAACAACATTTGCAGCTTAGAAGTTAAAGAAGCCGAAAACGGTGATAAACTTTACCAGGGACGGGTATTAATTGCACCAGGTAGTAAGCATATGTTGCTCAAGCGTGTAGGAAAAGAGTACCAGGTGGAAGTGAAAGAAGGACCATTGGTTAACCGCCACCGTCCGTCGGTGGATGTGTTATTCCGGTCTGCAGCGCGCTATGCAGGAAATAATGCCACCGGTTTATTATTAACAGGAATGGGTAACGATGGAGCTAAAGGTTTACTGGAGTTAAAAGAGGCTGGTGCTCATACAGTTGCTCAGGATGAAGCATCGTCTGTAGTGTATGGTATGCCCAAAGAAGCTGTTAAATTGGGTGCTGCAGAAAAGGTCATGCCGCTTGAAAAAATGGCCAACTACTTACTATCTCGTTTAGGTTAATAGTATTATTTACTAATTTTATCGCTCGTCTACACAATAAGAATTTATACATGGTTAAGGTCAATATTAAGAATATCAGAAGCAGATATACGTTACGAGGATTCGTGCTCGGACTCTTTATCTATATATTAATGCTAATAGTTGGGGCTAATGTCTTCGAGCATGTTAACCTACCTGTTTCACTTTACAATCTTTACCGAATTTTCCCAGGCTTTATTGTATTGTTAATTTTACCTGCGGGTACAGCATTTATAGGCTACTTAATGGCTGGTAACTTCGAATCATTTATTCGCAAACAACGAAAGCACATTAAGCAGGAAGCTAACAAGAGTGAAAAAGTGCTGGAGTTTGTTGATAACCTTCGACAGGATAATTTCGAATCGAACCTGGATTTGAATCAGCGAAAAGATAAACTTGCTCAGTCATTGTTACGATTACGCGATTACTTAATCAAAAGTAAGAAAGATGAAGAGCAGCGTCGTGTGGAAGAAGAGCAAAGAACATGGGTAACTCAGGGATTAGCTCATTTTGGTGAGTTGCTTCGTAAGGAAAGTGATAACCTGGAGGATTTAAGCTACAATATCATACGCTACCTGGTTGATTACATGAAAATTAATCAGGCCGGATTTTACCTTTTAAACACAATTAATGATCGTGATAAGTATTTCGAATTAACAGCCTGTGTGGCATATGACCGAAAGAAATTCGCCGACAAACGCATAAATTGGGAAGAAGGATTGATTGGTCGTTGTGCTTTGGAGAAAGAAACCATTCACCTGACTGATGTTCCTAATAACTACCTGAACATTACCTCAGGTTTGGGCGACGCCAATCCGCGTTCAATTTTGATTGTGCCACTTAAGACCAACGATGAAATTTATGGTGTGATTGAGATGGCTTCATTCAAGGAATTTGCCGAATTTGAAGTTGAGTTTGTTGAAAAGATTGCCGAAAGTATTGCATTGACAATTTCATCGGTTCAAAATACCATTCGTACCACTAAACTGCTGAAGGAAACGCAGAACCAGGCCGAAAGAATGCTTCAGCAAGAAGAGGAATTGCGTCAGAACCTGGAAGAGATGCAGGCAACTCAGGAAGAAAGCGATCGTCGTGAGGTTGAGATGAAAGGTATTCTGGAAGCCATCGACCATGCGGCTATTAGTTCAGAGTTTGAGGTGGATGGTACCTTGATTAATGTGAATCAGAATTTCCTCAGAACCTTCCGGTATAATCCTGAAGAAATCGAAGGACAAAATATTAAGATCTTCTTTTTTAAAGATGATGTGGCTGATCTGGATCAGATTCTTACAGATCTGCGAAATGGTCACAACTTCAAAGGTCGCGTGCGTCGCCGTACCAAGATGGGAGATGAAATATACCTGCTCTCAACCTATACCCCGGTAATCGACCATGAAGGGGAAATAATAAAAATATTAAGCCTCGAAAATGACATTACCGAACAGGTGACGATGGAAGAGGAGCTGAAACACAGCAAAGATGAATTGGGTGTGATGCTCGAAGAGGCTAAAAATGAAATTACGGAGCAATTTAAGGAAGTTGAAGCTGTTAAAATTCGTAACGAGAAAACATTGGAGGGAGCTCTTGATGCCATTATCACAACGAATAAAGATGGTATTGTTGAGTTCTTTAATGTGGCAGCCGAAAAGCTTTGGGGCTATGATCGCTCAGAGGTACTAGGGCAAAACGTAAGTATGCTGTTCTCTGATAATAGCATCGCCAATGATGATTTTGTTTCGGCCTTTGTGGCAACCGATAAAAATAAAATTATCGGTGAACGACGCGAAGCACCAATCAAGAACAAGGTAGGCAGTGAAGAACCTGTTTTATTCCTACTTTCAGAGGCTGAAGTAGGCGATGACCATTCGTATACAGCCTTTATTCAGCAGGTTGAAGTGGAACTATTTTAGGTTGCAATAAGAAATTAAGATGGATTTTAAACGTTATCTGCAAGTGTTGAAAGAGCATTCGCCGTACGATTTTAGTAATTATTCCGATAATTCTATCAAACGACGATTGCAGAAGGTGATAGCCGATAATGACTTGAGTGTTGATGAGTTATTGCAAAAAACGCAAAACGATACCTGTTTTGTTGAGCGCCTGGTTGAGGAAATTACGGTTAATACAACGGAACTTTTTCGTGATCCGGAGTTATGGCCGGTATTTTATTCTCAGTTACTGACACAATTAAAAGGGAAAAAGACTTTTAATATATGGCATGCCGGAAGTAGTTCGGGCATGGAGGTTTATTCGAATATGATCATCCTAAATGAGTTGGGGTTGCTTGAAAGGGCACGGATTTATGCAACCGATATAAGCAGTAGCATGGTTCGGCAATGTAAAAGCGGCAGCTTCAGGTATCAGTTCAATAAAGGACAAATTGAAGCCTTTGAGAAAGTTTTGAAGAAGAATCCGATCAACGGCATTTCGAAAATTGATTTCACAAAATACTTCGACGTTGATAAGGTGAATGATAAACTGATTGCAAAAGATTTTCTCCGTGAGAAAGTCGATGTTCGTCAGCATGATCTGGTACAGGAAAAAAGTCCGTTTTATAACAAATTTGATGTTATTTTCTGTCGCAATGTATTGATATATTTTAATGCAGCACTGCAATCCAAGGTATATCAAATGTTCCACAATCAATTGTTTCCCAAAGGGTGCATGATTCTGGGTAATCACGAAAGTTTAACCGGATTCTTTAAAACAAAGTTTAAAAAAAGTGGGCCACTGTATGTAAAAACCAACGCCTTTCATTTTAAGTATCAATAATATGGCAGTAGCTTTTAGCATAAGTGAAATTAGAGAGGTATCCGAACAATTAAGTGTTCGAACGGGTATGCCATTTAAGCATATGACCCATTCGTTTCTGAAACGTCGGCTAGCCATGTTTTTTGATAAGCATTCGATTCGCAAGACGGATGATTTATACGAACGACTGGAGCAAGCGAATTTTGTGGATGGTTTACGTCAGTTCTTTACCATTCATTCAACGGAGCTATTCAGGGATGCCGGATTCTGGAGAAGGCTAAGAAAGGTATTCCGTGATAATTACTCGATAAAGGATTATCATATTTGGTTTCCGGCCGTAGCTTCAGGCGAAGAATTATACAGTTTGTTGATATTACTTGCGGAGCTCGATGACGAGCTGAATATTCGTATTACGGTAAATCACGAATCTGAAGCCTCTCTTAAATTAATTAAGCAAGGCATCCTTCAACATCGTAAAATGGATACCAATGCATATAACTATAAGCGGTTTGAAGGTAAACAAAACATCGAACAATACTTTGACGAAGTAGAGGATGGTATTCGTTTTAAGATGAATCCTGGTATTAATATAAACTTTCAAAGAGGTGGTATCGACCTGATTCCAGAAACGGGTAATGCCGATATCATTATAATGCGCAATAGCCTTTTATATTTTACCAAGGATTACCACGAAGGCATTAAACATGTTATCGATAAGAGTTTAAATAAAGGAGGATACGTTTGTTTGGGTGTAAAAGAACAACTTCCTGCCCCTTATAATGATCGTTTCGAGTGTATTGACGATAAAGAAAAGATATATAGTAAGTTTAGTTTTTTACGAGATTAATGATAAAGCCAAAATATAAAGCAGTAGTCATAGGAGGTTCGGCCGGGAGCTTCTCAGTTGTTACAAAACTCTTGTCGCAATTGAAAGCCGATTTTCCTTTGCCTGTTATTGTGTGTTTACACCGTCTGAAGCATGTCCGATCAGGTTTGGTTGAAAGTATTCGCTTGAAGTCGGCTTTGGAAGTGATCGAACCCAATGACAAAGAACAGATTGTTGGCGGAAAGGTGTATTTAGCGCCTTCAAATTATCATATGTTTGTTGAGTACGATGGTACTTTTTCTTTATCAACCGAAGAGCCACTGAATCACAGCCGGCCTTCAATTGATCACACACTTTCGTCGGCAGCATATGTTTATCGGAATAAATTAATAGGCATTGTTCTTACCGGAGCCAATAAAGATGGTGCCAAAGGAATGAAGGATATCGCTGATAAAAAAGGCATAACGATTATTCAGGACCCAAAAACCTGCGAGGTTGATACCATGCCCAAAAGTGTTACCCGTTTAATAACACCAGACATGGTTCTGTCTCCTGACGAGATACTTAAATATTTAAATCAATTAGCTGAGTAAGGAACGAAAGTTCAAATGGCAGTTGAACGAAATTGAAAACGAATGAAAAAAAATAGATACATTTTCTTAATAGGCACGCTGTTTTTCCTGTTGGCATTGTTCAAGTATGTATTCTTATCAGTCGAGCTGGAAACATCATTCGTTGTGTTTGAAGTATTATCCTTTCTGGTGGTTTTATTTCTGATTTATTTTGTTCTGAATTATATTGAAACCTGTACCAGCGCCAATATGCAAAAGGGAATGGATAAGGATTGCATTAAGCGTTTGGACGAGATTAAACGATTAAAGGCAAAACTTAAGCAGTACGAACAAAGTAATTCTGAAAGCAGTATAAAAGCATCCGAGGTGAATGGTTTACTATCCGATTTAAAAGCAAATATTCACCCAAAAGAGGAATCAACAGCCAAAGATCTATTAAGCTGTTTGATCAAACGTTATGAAATAATGGCGGGTGTGGCTTACCATAAAGTTGATGCAACTTATGTTCCTGTTAAAACTTTTGGATTGGAAGAGGATTTTAACATTTCATCCATTCAGGAGGAAGATGGTTTACATGCTCAGGCCATTAAGGATAATAAAGCAATGGAGGTTGAAGATGTACCTGAAGATTATATCGTCGGATCAGGATCTGGTAGTTCAAAACCATTGTTCTTATACATTTTGCCTTTAATTGAAAAAGGTGTGGTGCTCGAAATAGCAACTTTTAAAAAGCTCAATATAACATCTGTTTGGGAGCAATTGCAAACGAATTAATTTTACCGGTTACGCTCAAGATATGGCTAAACTATATAGAAAAATAAAGCGATTAATATCCATGTCTGTTCTAACAGAACGCGACTGGTATATGCTTTCGCTCGGTCTCTTCCTTTTACTTTTGCTGATTTGGTCAGGATTTATGTCATTCAATGACTTAAAGTTCAATGGAAGAAATATTGTGGTTATTCACCGATCTTTGTTGGTGTGGGGAATTGACTTGTTAATTGTTTCAATTCCAATTTGCATTCTGGCCATTATCAATTACAACCGTGAGCAAAAGAAGAAACTTAGCCTTGAAATAAAGAAACTTAAAAATCAATTGAGCCACAACATTGATTTGGCTGAAAAGATTGGTAAGGGTGATCTGGATGATATCAAATTAGAAGAAGGGCGTCTTTCCGAAACGCTTTATAATCTGGGCGCCAATCTTAAAAATACCAAATCAAAGGAGGAAGCCTATAACTGGATCTCGAAGGGGAAAGAGCACATCTCTGATATTTTAAGAAGACATAATAAAGTAAACCATCTGGCAGATGACGTAATCCGTGGAATAATCGAATATTCCGGTGGTGTTCAAGGATCATTGTATCTGCTGCAAGGCAATGAACTGGTTAATATCGCCACATTTGCGCATAACCGAAAGCGTTTTGAAAAGCAAACCATTCCAATTGGTAAAGGACTTATTGGCGATGTAGCTTACGAAAAGCAGTTGATTTATCGCACTGAAGTACCCGATGATTATTTTCATATAACCTCAGGTTTATTAGGCGATCGCAAACCTAAAAGTCTGATCATCGTTCCGTTGCTGCAGGAAGAAGAACTGCAGGGGGTATTTGAGATTGGGTATTTACAGAACAGTTTGCCGAAACACGTGCTTAAGTTTGCTGAAGAGTTAAGTAGCGTTATTGGGGGTACCTTTTACAACCTTAAAATAAATGAGCGAACTGAGCTGCTCCTGAAAGAATCGCAGGAGATGACGGTGACGCTTAAGGAGAACGAAAAGCAGTTGCAGCTAAATGCCGCAGAAATGCTGGAGGCTCAGGAAGAATTAGAAAAATCGAATAAACTACTGGAAGGTCATATACAAGAGGTGGAACACGCACAGCAGCGCCTGGAAGCCCTTTTGACGAATGCCTCGGAGTTTATTTCCATTTACAACGAAAAGCAGGAACTTGTATTTGAAAGTCCGTCTGTCAAGCAAATTTTGGGTTATGGTCCGGACGATGAAGTAACCGGCATGGATCCTGAGTTGATGACACCAAGGGGCTACAAAACAATCAATGCCTTATTTCAGTATCTGCTGGGAACACCGGGAGGCGAGCAAACGGCTCAGTATACTTATCTGAAAAAGAGCGGTGAAAAATTGTTCCTTGAAACAACCGGAAAGAACCTGTTACACGATCCGGCTATAAAAGGCATTATTTTTAACACGCAAGATATAACGGAACGAAAGCGTGCTGAGAAAGAAGAGCGCATGAAGAGCCGTATGCAATCGCTTTCGGAGAATTCGCCGGATATGATTATTCGTATCAACACTGGCGGGAAGCTGGTATATGTCAATCCTAAGGTGTCTGATTTTGTTGGTGTACCGGCATCTGATTTGGTTAAGAAGAGAGTTACTGAATTAAAAATCGATGAGCGCTTTAAAGATTACATGCTTGACTCGCTGAAGCAAATCAGGGGTGGCGAAAAACAGATTATCTCAGAGATAGAAATTGAAGCTGGCGAGCAGATGCTGATCATGGAGATTAAAGCCATTCCGGAGCTGAATGAAGAAAAGGATTTGGAATCAGTATTGTTTGTAGCTCACGATATGACCGAGTTCAAGAAGATTGAACAGGAGATAAAGGAAAAGAACAAAAAGATATCGGACAGTATCAATTATGCTCAGCGTATTCAAACAGCCATTTTGCCGGATACCAATGTGCTGCAGCAATTTTTCCCACGCTCATTTATCTTTTATCGTCCTAAGGATGTGGTAAGTGGCGATTTTCCATGGATGTTTAAAAAGGATAACCATTTTTATGTGGCGGCTGTTGACTGCACCGGGCATGGCGTACCGGGAGCTCTGCTTTCATTTATTGGTTACTTCCTGATGAATAACATTGTTAATGCCAGCGATAATGTAACGGCATCGGAGTTGTTGGATCAGTTGCACCTCGATGTGCGCCGAACACTTCGTCAGGATCAGGAAGGATCCAATGGTCGTGATGGTATGGATCTGGCCTTGGTGAAGATTGACCTGAACTCAAACGAAATTCAGTTTTCAGGTGCACATAACCCGCTTTATTACCTCAGCGATGGTGAATTAACCGTCTACAAAGGTTCGCGTAAAGGAATTGGTGGTAAACCACTGGCCCGTAAGGTGGAAAAAGACTTTGAAAATCACGTTGTTCAATACAAGAAGGGAGATCAATTCTTTATTTTCTCCGATGGATTACCCGATCAGGTTGGTGGCCCTAAAGGACGTAAGTATCAGTCCAAGCGTATACGTGAGGCATTGGAATTGGAGCCAAACCAAACGATGGCTCATTTTGAGCGTCATTTCTCCAATGATTTCTACGATTGGATGGGTGAATGCAAGCAGGTGGACGATGTGCTGTTAATAGGTATTGAGTTGTAGACTTAACTACAACTCAATGGTGTTTTTCCGGTCAATCACACTAGTTCATTGGCCAATGCCCTGATATCAATACCTGAGAAATTGCCCGAAGTCATGATTAGCAAATTCTTATTGATGTAACATTGTTGTTTAAGAAAAGCCGATAGCTCTTCAGAACTTGTAAATACCCTTAAATCGGCTCTTCCAAAAGCAGCCAGTACATCTTCCTTACTTATTGGAGGAAGCTTTTTGTGTTCAAGCACTTTAGGATTGAAAAATACAATGGCTTCATCTGCTGTATCCATTGTGCCTTTGTATTGTGGCAAAAAGTCCTTGTTCAGACTGCTGAAGGTATGCAGTTCCATCAATGCCAGTAATTTTCGATTATCGAACTGCTGTTTCATGGCAGATGTTGTGGCAGCCAGCTTACTCGGTGAGTGGGCAAAATCCAGATAAACATTCGTAAACTGGTTTTTAGCCAGCAATTGCAGTCGCTTTGCAGCTCCCTTAAAACTTTGCATGGCAGTTAAGAATTGATCATCGCTTATGCCCAACTCATTACATACCAAACGGGCTCCGTTCATGTTTTGCAGGTTATGATCGCCAAAAACCAGCATTGGGTATTGCTTATTCTCCCAAAGGATACTGGTTGCTCCATTCTCTTTTTTATATGGAAGCGTGTTGTAGGCATTAACATTTAGCCGATCCTCATTGGTTGATGCAATCTTAGCTAATTCTCCATCTCCATCGAAATAAATCAATGAACCATTCTTAATAATACTATCTGCAAAAATTCTAAACTGATCGATATAGCCGTCCCAGGTAGGAAATACATTCATGTGATCCCAGGCAATACCGGTAAGCATGGCAATATGTGGCTTATACCAATGAAATTTTGGTGTTAAATCGATGGGCGATGATAAGTACTCGTCGCCTTCAAACACCGCTATGGGCGCCTCGTGTGTTAATCGCACCATGGTATCAAATCCATCGAGCTGCGCCCCCACCATGTAGTCAAAATCCATGTTCAGATGTTTAAGTACATGCATTACCATGGCGGTGGTGGTGGTTTTACCATGACTTCCCCCAATCACCACCCGTTTTTTATCTTTGGTTTGTTCATAAAGATATTCGGGGTAGGAATATATTTTGATGCCCAATTCCTGAGCCTTTAGCAATTCAGGATTATCTTTCCGGGCGTGCATGCCCAGAATAATTGCATCCAAATCTGCACTGATCAGCTTTGGATTCCACCCTTCTTGTTTGGGTAATAATCCGTGCTTATCCAATCTGGATTTTGAAGGTTCAAATATTTCATCATCCGAACCGCTTACATTAAATCCTTTTAGGTGTAGGGCAATTGCCAGGTTGTGCATGGCACTACCACCGATTGCTATAAAATGCACTCTCATATAATTATGTGTTTTTGCTTTTGTTGCCAGTAAGGTAAATATATGGAAACTTATGGGATGGGCAATGCCGGTTAACTAAACCATATTACATTTGCAGGGGTTTATTTGGGGAGTAGGACAATAAAAATAGGTAATGAAACTAATTAAAATAGAAACCGGAAACTTTATGGCCGACGGTGGTGCTCTTTTTGGAGTTGTTCCAAAAATGATGTGGAAAAGGCAATACACTTGCGACAAGGATAATTATTGTAATCTGACCATGCGCTGTTTGCTGGTTGATACAGGTGATCGCCGGGTTTTGATTGATACGGGAGCGGGGAGTAAGCAAAGTGATAAGTTTTTTTCGCGGCACCGGTTAAACGGAGAAGCCAGTTTGAATGATTCGTTATTGCGGGCGGGTTATAAAGCCGATGATATCACCGATATTATCTTAACACATCTGCACTGGGATCATTGTGGTGGATGTGTTTCGTTTGATAAGAATCAGAAAGCTAAGCTCAATTTTAAGAATGCCCGTCATTGGGTATCGAAGCCTCAATGGGAAAACTACATGGAAAGTAACAGTCGCGAAGAAGTAGTTTATTTCCCTGAAAACATGAGGCCAGTTGAAGAAGCCGGACTACTGCATCTGGTTGAACAGGATAAAGCGATTCTGCCCGGTATTGAATTAAGGCTGCTAAATGGGCATACACGCGGGAATGTATTGCCGCTAATTCATCATCCGAAAGGAACAGTTGCCTTCATGGGCGATTTAATCCCGGTGGCTCCAAGCATTCGTTTACCTTGGGTGTCGGCATATGATACAAATCCATTGCAGAGTATCGAAGAAAAACGCAGTTTTCTGGAAGAGGCAGTAGCCAATAATTATACGCTGTTTTTTGAACACGACTTGTACACAGAATGTTGCTCCCTTAACAGGAAAGAAGGTACCATTGTAGCAGATCAGAGTTATATGCTAAACGACTGTTTTTCGTAAGTGCAGTTTATATGCTGTGCAGCAGAAATTGAAGTTTTTGATTTAAAGCTTTAGCTTATTGTAAATTAAATGTTAACTTTGTGTTAACGAATAAAGGTTTTCGTACGTCATATTGATACGAAGAGTATACACACAGGACTTTTGGGATTAGTATAAACGTTAAAAATGGAGGCCTTATGAAAAAGTTAGTATTAGTCATCGCAGTGGTTTTGGGTGTTATTTCTTCCAATGCCCAGTTAACCGAAAAAGACGGTAAATATTACGACCAAAATAGCAATCTATACTCAGGAACCTATGTTGAGTATTACGATTCTGGTAGTAAGAAAGTTGAAATGACAGTGGTTGAAGGAGTCAAGCAAGGTCCGTCAACATTGTTTTTCGAAAACGGTAAAGTAAAGGAAGTACGTTCGTATTTTAATAACAAAATGGATGGAACGTGGCTGACTTACGACACAAGCGGTGTTAAAACAGGTGAAGCCAACTATAAGTCGGGCAAGAAGCATGGCAAATGGTTCATCTGGGATGAAAATGGAACGAAACGCTACGAAATGTCTTATAACGATGGTGCTAAAGACAGTACCTGGACCATATGGGACGAAACAGGAAAAGTAGTGGGGAAGAAAAAATATTAATTATCTGTATGCGGATATTAAAAAAGGCGACTGAAAAGTCGCCTTTTTTGTACCGGGAGTTTTGTGTTTTACAAATCAGCCTTCAGCTCAATCTGTAAATTCTTTGTCTTCTTAGTATCTATCGTAATTTTGTCGTTAGTGTTGTACGATACATACTTAGTTGATACTGTGTAGTCACCAACAGAAATGTCGCTAAATTCGAAGTTTCCGTCAAAATCGGTATAAACAACAGTATTAAGTTCTTCTAAAACTACCTTCACCCCAACAAGGCTTTCACCTGTTGCAGCATCTGTAATTGTTCCAGAAATAGAGGTAGTTAATTTAGCTTTTGCATCTTTAGATGTTTCTTTTTCCTTGGCTTCAATGTTTGAAAATCCAACTAATAAAGTAACGGCTAGTATTATAATTTTTGCTTTCATCGTCTTCATGTTTTGTTCGTTAGCAAAAGTAGAGGTACAATGTTACCTAAGCGTTAAGAGCATTTTATATGATGTTTAAGGCTTTGTTAAGTTTTTGACTTGAACTTGTCTAATGGGTTGAATATCTTGTTGAAAAACTGTTGTCGATGAAAATTTTCAGCCCCATTATTAATATGACATCGGCCATAGCCGACCTGTTTTTTCCGCCCGTGTGTGTTTCATGCGGCACCCATCTGTTTAAACAGGAAGTTGAAATTTGTCAGATGTGTATTCGCCGATTACCGCGCACGAACTTCGAAAAGCAGCCCCACGAAAACAAAATGTCTCTGTTGATGTGGGGACGATGTCATGTTGAACAGGCCTATTCGTTGTTTTATTATAAAAAAGGCGAGCGCGTACAACGCTTATTGCATGAGATAAAGTACCGTCGTAATATGGATTTGGGCAAAGAACTGGGCCGTCAGCTGGGCAAAGTTATTCAACAGGCCAAACCGGGTGAGTACGATTGTGTCATTCCTATTCCCTTGCATCCTAAAAAACTTCGGCAGCGTGGCTTTAACCAGGCCGAGCTTATTGCCGATGGTCTGGCAGAAGTGCTTAGCATTCCAATGGATATTAGCAGTGTGAAACGATCCGTTCATACCGAATCTCAAACCAGAAAAGGCCGGTTTGAGAGGTGGCAAAATGTTGAGAATATCTTTCAGGTAAGCGAAACCAATTTGCTCAATGGCAAACATGTGTTGCTGGTCGATGATGTGATCACAACCGGATCAACCATGGAAGCATGTATTAACACCATCAGGCAGGTGGATGGCGCTCAAGTGAGCATGGCTACTATTGCCTGTGCAGTGCTATAAAAGTCGGTTGATAGAATAATAGAGTGTTACCACAAAGTTATTGTTGTACTGTCCGGGTTTACGACTCAGCCAATGGGGCTTTGGGTTATAAACCGGAATTTCGCCATCGTAGGGGATGCGTACCCGGTTAATGGAATAATACCAACGGGCGTTGATCCAGAAATTTTCATTAAAGTGGTAATTCAATCCAAATACCGAAGCCCATTCCGTGTTTTGAAAGGGGACAATATCGGCATTCGGAACATCTTCAACGGGAACCCCGTCAATTTCTTCCTCACTGTTCAACAAGGCAGCAATGGCCAGACCGGCCTCACCCGAGAAGTTCTTGTATCGGTACCGGGCCACCAAAGGAAATTGGATATATGAATCTTGTAATCGTCGTATTTTCCTTTGTCGGGTTTGGGAGCTTCACGGCTTCCTTTTTGCATATAGGCAATATCCAGCTGAATGGTCCATTTATCATTAATGGGGCGACTAACAAAGCCACCCAGGTTAATGCCAACCTTGTTGTAACCAACAAAATTGTCACCATCAACCTGAGAAAAAGATGTGCCAAGTAAAGGGCCGGCACGGAATTCTTGTGCTGTTAAAGATGTAGCTAAGAGTGAAAAGGCCAGGATAATTAAGTATTTATGCATTATTTATAGTGCTAAGTTCTGTGATTAATTTTTGGACACCGGTCGTGCCTTTTTCCTGAATAAAGGTAATGTTATCGGATGGCGTATAGGCAGGCTTATTGGGATCGATGATGAAAATGGGTTTTTGAGCAGGTACATAGTTCAGTAAACCCGCTGCCGGATAGACATTAAGAGAGGTGCCCACCACCACAAATATATCTGCTTCGGAAACAATATCGATGGCTGTTTCAATGGCCGGAACGGCTTCGCCAAACCATACAATGTGCGGACGCAATTGAGCACCTTTCTCGCAGGTATCGCCCCACTTCAGTTCCCAGCCATCCAGTTCATAAACCAATGATTCAAATCGCGTACTCCTTACCTTTTTTAATTCACCATGCAGGTGAAGAACTTTTGAGCTACCGGCTTGTTCGTGCAGGTCATCCACATTTTGGGTGATGATGTGAACATCATATTGTTCTTCGAGTTGAGCCAAACCATAATGCCCGGCATTGGGACGGCATTCGAGCAATTGTTTGCGTCGTTGATTATAAAATTCAAGCACCAGATGCGGATCGCGCGCCCATCCTTCAGGACTGGCCACCTCCATCACGTCGTGGTTCTCCCAAAGACCATTGTTATCTCTAAAGGTTTTTATTCCACTTTCGGCACTCACGCCCGCTCCACTTAATACAACCAGTTTCTTCTTGTTCATATATTTGTAAATATCCTTATTGCAGCAGTTTGTTAATTTTAAGAATCTTGAAAATCAGTCTGATGTCTTTTGTCTAAAATCTATCGATCTATAATTATTATCAACATTACTTTTCAATAGCGAAGATAAATTTAAAGCAAATGGCGGATTATTCAAACTTATATAAGTTTGCTTTAATGGCTCACCACGACGAATAATAGTGATCTATTCATTAGTTTAGTGCTGGATTATACAACAATAAACCAATGCCCAAACGGGGATAACCTCACTTTGTATTTTTCGACCCTTGCCCAAAGGGGCAATGCTTCACTTTTTCGTTGGACGAGCTTTACCCGTTTGGGCAAGAGGTGTTTTTTTCACAGGAAAGCTTTGCCCGTTTGGGCAAACCATGACTTTTATAATTGTTGAGCTTTGCCCATTTGGGCATGACCTAATTAATAAGCCTCTACAAATTTTAAACCCGATTATTCAAACATAAATATGCCTGCTTTAATCACACGACAAAAACAATTAATGCCTTATTTTTCTATCTTTGTGATCCGCGAATAATTCAAAAATCAATTCCAATAAATGATCGATCAGGTTACAGTTGATAAGGTGCTGGAAACAGCCAACAGCCAAATTGTTGAGGTGGTTTCGGACTATGTAACTTTGCGTCGGAGGGGAATTAATTATTTGGGTAACTGCCCGTTTCATAACGAAAAGACGCCTTCTTTTACGGTTTCGCCTCACAAGGGTATCTTTAAATGTTTTGGTTGTGGCGAAGGTGGTAACGCGCTCAACTTTGTGATGAAGCACGACCAGCTTTCTTTTGTGGATGCTATTAAACACCTGGGAAAGAAGTTTAATATTCACATTGAGGAAGAGGAGTATTCGCCCGAGCAGCTGAAGCAAAAGAATGAGCGGGAGAGTATGATGGTGCTCAGCGAATTTGCGGGTCAGTTTTTTAGCAAGAATCTCAACGAAACAGATGAAGGAAAGTCTGTTGGACTAAGTTATTTTCGCAGTCGAGGTTTTCGCGACGACATCATCGAAAAGTTTCAGTTAGGTTATTCGCCCGAGCAGCGCGACTCACTAACCAAAGAGGCACAGAAACAAGGCTATAAAATTGAGTACCTCGAAAAAACCGGACTAACGGTGGTGCGGGATAACTACCAGGCTGACCGTTTCAGGGGGCGTGTGATGTTTCCCATCCACAGCCTGGCCGGTAAGGTGATTGCCTTTGGCGGACGAATTCTTAAGAACGATAAAAAAACGGCTAAATACCTCAATTCGCCCGAATCGGAGATATACCATAAAAGCCGTGTACTGTATGGAATATATCATGCCAAACAGGAAATCACCAGGCAGGACCGCTGTTACCTGGTAGAAGGTTATACCGACGTATTGTCGTTTCACCAGGCCGGCATCAGCAATGTGGTGGCTTCATCGGGTACAGCATTAACTTCTGATCAGATTCGGCTCATTGCCCGTTTTACCAAAAACATTACCATTATTTACGATGGCGACCCGGCCGGTTTAAAAGCTTCGTTAAGAGGAATTGACCTGGTATTGGCCGAGGGCATGAACGTAAAAGTTCTGTTACTGCCCGATGGTGAAGATCCCGATACCTTTGCCAAAGAACGTAACGACGAGCAATTAACCAGTTACATCGAGGAGCATCAGCAGGATTTTATCAAGTTTAAAACCTCACTTTTATTGGCCGATGCGCAGAACGATCCGATTAAGAAAGCCCAGCTGATACAAGATATCGTTCGTAGTATTTCCATCATACCAGACAGCATTACCCGTTCGGTTTATGTAAAGGAGTGTAGCACCTTGCTAAAGGTCGACGAGCGGGTATTAATGCAGGAAACCGGCAAGCTGCAAAAGAAAAAGCAGGAAGAAGATTTCAGGCGCAGTGCACCTCGTTCGGCCACCTATAATACGCCGTCAGCGCCCCCTCCTGCATCCGCTGCGCCGGCACCGGCATCCGCACCTTCCAATCCATTGGAACTGGAAGAGCGTGAGATATTGCGCTTTTTGGTTAAGTTTGGTGAGCGACCGGTTAATCCCGAAGAAGAAAATCCGGCTTCGGTCGGACAATATATATTGCACGAATTAAAGCAGGATGATCTGTTAAGTGCCAATCCGCTATACAATAAGATGATGGAGGCCTACGATGCCGTTTGTCAGAACGTCGACGTGCCTGCCATGAAATTTTTTGTAAATAATGCCGATCCGGATTTGAGTCGTCTGGCTTCTGATTTGGTTGGCAAGGAGCACGAGCTAAGCCGTATCCACCAAAAGTTTGGGGTGGTAACCAATGCCGAGGAAAAATTATCGGAGTTGGTGCCAAAAATCGTGATGGAACTTAAGTGGAAAAAAGTAAAGACCGTCATCAAGGAAAAACGCCTTCAGTTGCAGCAATTGGATGCCGCAGGCAAAGTGGATGAGATGATGGAGATGATGCAGGAATTAACTACCTGGCAACAGGTATTGGCCCATATTTCAAAAGAATTGGGCGGCAGAACCATTGTATAAATGCAAACCATTATAAGATGCAAACATTAAATCATACCGATAAGGAAGTTATTGAGGCGATCATATTAAAAGCCAACATCTGTTTTGTGGGCGTGGTTGATCAGGAAAACAAACCCTATGTATTGCCCATGAATTATGGCTATAAGGATAATGTGATTTATCTGCATTCGGCTCCCGACGGCCGTTTAATTGATATCGTAAATAACAATCCGAACATTTGTATTACATTCTCCATCGATAACGAATTGGTGTTTCAACATCCCGAAGTGGCTTGCAGCTACCGGATGACTTCAAAAAGCGTGGTGGCCATGGGTAAAGTGCAATGGATTGAGGACATGGAAGAGAAACGCGAAGCGCTTGACATATTGATGAAGACTTATAGCGAAAAGCAGTTTAAATACAGCGACCCGGCAGTGCGTAACGTTAAAATGTGGAAAATCCCAATCGATGAGGTGAGCTGCAAAGAATTTGGGGCTCCACACGACCAGTATAAGTTAAAACGTAACCTTGATGAGTTGAAACAACATCCGGGTAAATAAACTTTTATAAATTAGTACACAATTATTAATCTTAGCATATAAAATCGAATGCGAACCTTACACCTCCTGTTAGTATTTCTGGGCATCAGCCTGATGGTAAGTGCCCAATCAGATGATTTTAAAACCTACAAAACTGTTTTTTCTCAGGGCTTTGGTAAAGATAAGTCGATGGAAGAATTTGACTTTTCCAATGCATCCAAATGGTTAATCAGCAAAAGCGGAAAAACGGGCAAGTCATTGAAATGTTTGGGAAAAGGAGATTACCAAAATCCATTGCAGGGGCCATCAATTGTGGCCATTTTAAAAGGTTATGAGCTAAAGGATTTTGTGTTGGAGATGGACATTGTTCAGAATGGTAAGGATTTTAGCCTGCTTGATTTTTGCATCTTTTTTGGTGTGAAAGATACGGCCAATTATTGTTATGCTCAGATAGCCAGCAATGCCGGTAAAAAGATGCACAATGTGTTTATGGTGAAAGGCGATAAACCGAAACGAATCGGAGCGGTGAATGAAAAAGGCGTTATCTGGCGTATGAAAGAATGGCAACATGTAAGAATGGAACGTACTTCAGCCGACAAGATGATTAAAGTATACCTTGATAAACAATTGGTGCTGGAATGTACCGATGAAATGTTTGATGCCGGACTAATTGGTTTTGGTTCAACCAAAAGTGCCATTAAAATTGATAACTTTGAGGTGAGCGCACCAGCTTACGAAGTAAATGATGTGACCTTATTCTAATCGCTTATGGCTCTTAATTATCTGTGGATCGCTTTTTTTATCATTGCCTTTGTTGTTGGGCTGGCACGCCTGATATTCTTTGGCGATGTTGAGGTTTTTCCGCAGATGATGAAAGCGACCTTTGACGGAGCTAAATCCGGTTTTACAATTTCTTTAGGATTAACAGGTGCATTAACCCTGTGGATGGGGCTGATGCGCATTGGCGAAAAAGGGGGCATGATTAATGTGATGTCACGATTAATTGGTCCTTTTTTCAGTCGTTTGTTTCCCGAGCTGCCCAAGAATCATCCGGCCTATGGAAGCATGATGATGAATATTGCTGCCAACATGCTTGGGCTCGATAATGCAGCAACGCCTGTGGGACTGAAAGCCATGCAGGAGTTACAATCAACCAATAAAAGTAAGGATACGGCTTCCAATGCCCAGATCATGTTTTTGGTGCTCAACACCAGCGGACTCACCATTATTCCTATCAGTGTAATGGCTATCAGAGCTTCTAAACTGGCCGCTAATCCGTCCGATATCTTTCTTCCCATATTATTGGCTACCTTTTTTAGTACCATTGTTGGTATTATAACTGTTGCTATTGTGCAACGCATCAACTTGTTCGACAAGGTGATTCTGGCCTATCTGATTGGTTTCTCTACTTTTATAGGTGGTTTTATTTATTATCTAAATACACTTAGTAAAGATGAGGTAAATACGGTTTCGCTTCTGGCCGCTAACCTGTTGCTTTTTCTGGTGATCATTACCTTTATTTTAATGGCCATTCGTAAAAAGGTTAATGTTTACGATACCTTTATCGACGGGGCTAAAGAAGGATTTAATATTGCCATTAAAATCATTCCTTTTCTGGTGGCCATATTGGTGGCAGTAGGTGTATTCAGGGCCTCAGGCACCATGGACTTTTTGCTGGAAGGCATTCGGGCAGTTTGTGTTTTTATGGGAGTAGACACCCGTTTTGTTGACGCTTTGCCAACAGCTTTTATGAAACCCTTAAGCGGTGGAGCTGCCCGTGGTATGATGGTTGATGCCATAAATGCTTTTGGCGTTGATTCATTTGCAGCCAAAGCAGCGAGTACGATCCAGGGGTCTACAGATACCACTTTTTATGTACTGGCACTCTATTTTGGTTCGGTGGGCATTAAAAAAACACGACATGCCCTATCCTGTGGCTTAATTGCCGATTTTGCAGGGATTGTTGCCTCCATCTTTCTGGCTTATCTGTTTTTTGGCTAATAAGGCCAATAAAGAGCTATTAGCTGATATTATTAAGTATGACTTAAATATTGTCGTACTTTACGGTACTAAAAATTTGGAGCACCATAATAATTAAGTCCGAAGTCCGAGTTTCAACTCAGTGTTAATAATTTAGGAACTACGGACTAAGTGCTACGGACTATTATATGCTTCCCCTAAACATCTTCGAAATAGTTGAAAATGCGACAGTAAATGCAAGTAGCTACTTACATTTTAACTTCCTCCTGTAAATTGGTATAGTTCTGTGTGACTTCGTAGTCGTAACCCGGATAGTCATAGATGGGTATTCGTTGTTCGGTTTCGCCAATGGAATAACCCCAGATGCTGGCATAATCATCCATTTCTTCACCCAAATCATTGATTTGACGTAAGTATTCACTAATGGATTTGGATTCAATAATAATGACTTTATCCATCTGTTTCATTGCGGGGCTGTGCCGTCGCGTATGATCCAGTTCAAACTCAAGTATGCGTCGACCATAACGGGTAATACCAATGGTACGGAATGTAAGACTCTTGCCAACACCCGGTAAATTCAGCACGTTTCTGTCGGTTCCCAGGAACGGCAAGCCACTTTCCTGCATCAACTTGGCCATTTCTGATTCGATGGAATCGGCATTGTTCGGATAATCTTTGATTTGCGAATAGTACTGTTCAGGAATCTTGCCAATTACTTTTTCTTCCATTTGCTCCTGCACGGCCCGCTCATTGGTTGCGAAATTGAAGCTGTTCTCCATGTAGCCCTTAACACTGAATGTGTAGTAATTAATAACGCCGATCTCGTTTAAAACTTTTCGCAATTTGGCGGCATGTCCTCTTCGCGATGCGGCGGTGGTAAACACGTGTTGGTTGGTCACCGTCCACCCGGCAGAATTCAACAATTTAATCGCCTGACGGGCTTCGGGCGTTACCTCCATGGGTGATTCAAAATGCGTTTGCATAAAAAACTGCTTGATACCAATCGCCGACGCTTTCTTTTTAAAATCACCCAATATTTTAACCAAGTCTGGTGTTACCCGTTGTGGCATATACACTGGTAATCGGCTGCCCAGCCTGATGCGCAGGAACTGAGCGTATTTTTCACCGTCGGGTCTTTGTTTATTGGCCTCCACTTTGTTGGCTGCCATTTGATAAACCTTATCCAGAATCTTTTTTAAAGACGTATCGGAGCTCATAAGAGCATCACCACCGGTGATTAATATATCGCGCAATTGCGAATCATTTTCGAAATATTCCAGCAGTCCATCCAGTTTTTCTTCCCAGGTTTGTTTGGGTTTAAGCTTATCGAGGTTAAAATTAAGATTACCGCGCTGGAAATCGTACATGCGTTGGCACGATGCACACAAGCCACCACAGGCGCGTCCCATGGTATCGGGTATCAGAATTGCCACTTCGGGATAACGGCGGTGAATATTGTGTTCGCTTGGTAAATACCAGCCGGCAGCATTGGGTTCACCCGGTTTCACTTTGTCCTCCTTTTCCCAGGCAACGATATTGCCATATTCGTCGATCAGCTTCTGACTGTAAATAACGTAGTGGCGAATGGCCAAATCAGCCCCGACAGCAAAATAAGGAACCCGCACATGCAGAAGAGACAGGTAATAGGGGTTGACAAAAAAAGGAATGCCTTTAGCTTCGGCCTCATATAATACCTTCATGGTATCCGGATCGAGCGAGTTATCGAGCATTTCATTCAACAGATCGGGCGAACGAACAGCAAAACGCAGATGAAACAGATGATTGTCCCACCAATCCAATGCCTTCAGGTATTTTTGCTCTTTGGATAAGCCTTCGGAGAACATGAATTTACTGTTACTGATTTCGCCCGAGTCAATCAGTCGGATGATGATTTTGAGTATGCGCTCTTTGTTCTCTTCCCTTAGTTTAACAATCCTCGGATCGAGCCCCGAACACCAGCGATCCATCCAGGCTTCAACCTGTTCTCGCGAGGGGATGGTTCGTTTATATTCGCCCCTGAATTGCTTAAACAGCATCAGCATATCCTTAAAAAAGAAAGGCTTGGCACCACCAGTTCCGTTTGTTACGGCCAACCAGATCAGATGAATAGGATTACTGATGGCCATCTCGCCTCTTAAGTTCAGGTCTTCGAACTCACGACCTGCATTATCGATGTAATCAAGAATACGAATGGCGGCAAAATCTTTCCAGCTTAGTTTCTCAAAAGCTTCGCGTCCATGAGCCTCGCGTTTATAAAACAGATAGGCATCTTTATTTTTCTTGATTTCCTCCAGTACCCAATTGCGAACTCCCACCAGCACTTCTGTTTCATTGCGGGCATTGCGCATGATTTCTTCCAGAATGGGGTTTTCTTTCATCAGTTGCCTGAGCAACATATGCGATTTAACCGATATAGCAATGTGGTCAAGTTGATGGTTGTTCGTTGTCATAACATGGGGAATTAGGGGTTACTTTACCTAAAGATACGTTAATTATTGATTTTTAGAATGGTATTAATCATGTAAAACCCTAATTCCTCCAATATGATTAGCGGTGTTAAGCGATTGGTTCTAATCTTAACTTGTGAATTTTAGCCTTAAAATGCTCAAATGTGCCCTCTTCTAAATTTATCCCCCAAAATAAGGAAGAAAGGTTCTCAATAAATTCAAAAGGAAACTTTTCTTTTTCGTTTATCCAGAAAAATAAAGCGGACATGTATAGGGAAAGTAAATCATCTTCATTAACACCTTTTTTATTCAGATCCTGCAGATAATCTATGGCACTGGCATCTAGATTATACGTCTTAATTTTATGATTGATTCTAGAGAATTGCTCATCGATGTCTTGATAATCTGTTATTCCCATTTTGTGAATAATATTCAGGCGTATAATATTTGTGTGTAATTGTAAATTGGAATGCTTTTGTTTTAGATCGGCCAATTTATCAGCATTGGTTCGTATAATATCCGATGAATGTTTAAGTAGCTTTTTATAAGTTGTTAGCTTAATACCGGTAATGGCATTAAAAACCGTGCTCAGTTGTCGATCAGAGTCAAGGCCATAATCGTTACTGTCAGGTTGTGGCATCTCCGGATTTTGAATCGATGAAATCAGATCATTGATATAATCAATTACCCTAAGCTTGTATTTGTAATCGTTAAAAGACTCATAGTTAATAAGCTTAAATTTATCCCTGATTTGCCGCACATTATAAAGTCCTTTTGACAACTCACTTATAGCAGAGGCCTGGCTTAGTTTAACATCTCTGTATAAGTGGTTCTTTAATAAAATATCTTGGTTGATTTGCTGATCAAATGATTGTAATTGGGGGCTTAAGCTCGGACGTTTGTTAATTACAACAGTCATTTGTAGACCATCAAGGTCCAATATTTCGGTTGGAGTTTTTATTTCGCTTTGTTGCAATTGAACTTGTTTTTTACGTCTTCTTAAGAATAAAAGAAGCAGCAGTGAGCCAATTAATATACTAAATGTGATAAGCCACAATAGATAACTGCTGTCACGTTTTTGCGGACTACCTTTAACACGGGCTGTAGAAGCAGTTGTATTTGAGTCAGTCACATTCGTTCCGAAGGGGATGTTTTCCAATACGGCCAAATGTTGATTAACACTGTCTATGTAGGTTTTAGCATCAGGAAAGTGCTTTTTGAAGTTCATATTTTCCTCGCTATAGAGGCTCTCTAATTTTTGATATGTAAGAGAGTAGTCATAGAATGGAACCGTTATGGCTTGCGCAATTGAACGTTTGGCATAATCGATGGCTATTTGATTATTTCCCATCAGCTGATGATAGGAACTGTATTCCAGATATAATTCGGCAAGATCTTTACCATGGCCATCTTTAAGCATTATATTCTCTGCTCGTAACAAATAATCTTTAGCCTCTTTTTTGTAGCCTTGCTGCCTCTTGTTTTTAGCCAAGGCCAAAAGCAATTGCGATTTGAACTGGCTGCTACCATATTGATTACACAATTCGATACCCTTTTCTAATTCTTCTCCCGCTTTATCGTAATCACCTTTTTGTGAGGCTATTTCTCCATATTTAATCTGAAGGACGATAAGCATTTCATAACCATTTTCTTTTTCTTCTATTTCCTGGCTTTTGTGGTAATATTCGAGGGCTGTGTTATAATCCTTCTTTTTCATTGCGATATTGCCAAGCACATTAAGCGGAGAACTCATAAATCCCGGATAATTGTGCTTTTGAAATATTTGAATCGCATTATTAGCACTTTTTACTGCCTCAATATATTCGCCGGATTGATATTGCAGCAGTGCTCTGGCGGAATGAGTATTGCCAGCCATGTGTTCGTATTTTAATGCCATAAATGCCTGACCAGCTTCCTTATAGGCTTGTTTTGCTTCTTCAAAACGATTCAGTTTCTGTAAACACGTACCTTTATCATTTAAGGCCGAAGCCGCAGCAATTGAATCGTTTGCACTCAGGCAGGTTTCGATGGCTCTATTATATGTTTTAACCGCTTGGTCGAGTTGTCCCTGGTAGTTATATAAACTGGCTTTAGCCAGAAACATTCTTCCTGTTAGGAAAGTATTTTTGTTTTCTTGAGCATAGGCAATTCCTTCATCGGCAAAAACAAATGCCGTATCCAGATTGAGATTACCATAAGTTAAGGCTAATGAAAAATACAAACTGGCTTTTTCTTTATCATTAAGCTCGTTAATGTTTTCGTAGCGTTGTTTTAAGGAATCGGCTCTCTTCCTGGAATTTACAAGCTGTGCATGTGTTGTGAAATGGTTGAGAGTGAGGAAAAAAAAGAGGATTAAAGGAAATCGTTTCATAGCATTAATTTATTCATTGATGGGTTGTATTAATTCTTCTTTTAGTTGTGCGGGAGATTTACCACTAATTGTTTTGCATAAATAATAAAGCTCATTTTTATTAGGAGCGATGTGATCTTTCTCAGATACTTTATAATTACTATTAGCGAGATTCATACACAGATTAAAGAACCGGGCGTATTTATCGCTAGTTTTTTCAGGTATATTTAATTTCTCCAGCTCAATGTTAGCGTAATACGTTTTCGTATGATCTGTATTGAAGTTCAGCTGCCTATGCGAACTGATACGTGCTCTTAGCAATTCGAGTGCGTTATCTGAAATCTGATTTTTGCTATTGACCAGTTTTCTAATCGGACCAAAGTCATAATTTCTCATGTCACCGGGAAGTGCGAACAAGAAACGTATTAAGTCTATTTCTTCCTGATGTTGCTTTTTACTTAGGTGCAGTTGATTTATTTCAAGTTCCAGATCTTTTATTTTTATGACAAGATCTTGATTAATCTTCTTTAAGTTAAGAGCAGTTTTGGAGTTTGATTGAGCAAGTACCTTATTACGATATCTTATTATGAGAAGGATTAATAACAAAACCAGGATGATTAAACAGGCAATAATTTCGATCAAATAATTCTTTGTTCTTAATGAAATATTCTCATTAAAAGCCTTGTAATTGAGTTTATCCAGATTGATATTAGAACTTTCTTTTATTGATCTGTTCGTGCTGTTTGAGTCAATCTGTTTATACTTTTCGAAAGCCTCAAGAATCATTGGTTGATTTGCTGTTGATGAATACAGCTGTATACCAAAAGAGTATAAATCTTTGAGATGAGGCAGGTAATTAATGTTTGTACTATACCTGCAAGCTAAATCGTAGTATAGTTCTGCTTTTTTTAATTTCTTTTGCTTTACACAAAGTTTTGCAAAAAGGAGGGTGCCCATCGCAGGAGCCCTGGGGGAGATGCATTCAGAATAATAATTTTCAACCTGATAGAGGATAAATTCGACTTTCTCAAGATTACCCCTGTTAAACTCAATGCTGGCAATGGCTAAAGCATTATCGATGTATTTGTCCCAGCGTTTGGCATTGTATGCAAATCTCTTTCCTTGATTGTAGTAATCTATTGCACTCTTAAAATCTTCGAGGCGCTCCATATGCATGCCCATCATATTACATGCGTAAGCTTTCTTACTTAAATTGTCCGTTTTCAGTATTAAGTCATAACCGGTTTTCATATAGATCTTTTCCTGATCCGGTTCATTAATAATACCGTAGTAATAGCCCAGATTAAGATAAGGAGTTCCTTTATCTCTGATATTCGGATCTTCATCAATTGCCTTAAGCAAACACATAATAGCATCCTGATAGTCTTCCCTGTCGGAAAGAATGATGGCCAGGGTTAAATAATGCTTACGAAAATCACTGTTGTTAATTTTAACTAATGAATCAAGTTCGTGAATGCTTTTAATGGCTAATTCGGGCTTTAGTTGACGGTAATTAATAAATGCTTTTGTACTTAGGAAGTTAAAGGTATCGAGTCTGTTGTTAAGTTGTTTGGCAATTGCCGATAGTTCCACTAAGGCCTTGTCTGGATTTGAATAAGCTAATTTTTCTATACCATCAAAAGATATTGAATGATTACCGGCATTTAATGGCAATGTGAATATCACTACAAAAAAGTAGATGACAAGCTTGAATATATAAGCTGAAAATCTTCTCATATAGATTACATAAAGAAGGGCATTGGATAATTTTATGTTTGTTTTAAAACTAACTAAAAAAACGTTTAAGTCTCAAAGTAATTTTATTAAACAGCTAAATTAAGGTATGAACGAATCTTATATGTTGATGATGGCTTTTCTATAATCAGGAATATACTTTTTCACCAATACAAAGCCTAAATTAGGCTATCAAACTTCTGTGCTGATTTTCATTTTTCATGTGCTTATTTACAATATTGCCCAAAAACAAGTGTGCTAACTAGCATTATACAGCTATATAAGTACCATTTGTATTAACAATAATATTGAAGAAGCCAGCATATTATGTAACAGGATTAAAGTATAAAACTTTAGCGCCTTGGAGTTATACATTTTACATTGAAAATCAGATAATAGAATAGATGTGCTTTTTTACATGGCGTTTAAAAATATAATTCGCTTGTCTATACATTTATAGAAAAGACAGCTTTAAGATATTTTCAAATCTCAACAAAGGGATGATAAATCGAACAGCATCTACCACTCGATATCATTCATCCTATTTTTAATTTAAACTATACACAATGAATATGAAAATGATCTTTTTGTGCTGTTTTGCCATGTTGGTATACAGTATAAATGCACAAACCTACCACCCTGATGAGGTGGAACAGTTACGGCAATTTTTAGATGCGCCTGCATTTAACCATTCATCAAATGGATTGGCAATAAACAGTGCCTATGTTAGTGAAGATCCGGGAACATGGGATTTTATTACCTGGTCTGAAACGACGCCAAAACGTGTTGTCAAAGTCAATATGTCTATCAGTCGTCCCATTGGCAGTTTAAACGTGGAGGGTTTTGAAAGCATGACGGATTTTGCATTTAATACGTCGAGAGAGAGCTACACTAATATTGAAGTAATCAACTTTAAGAATTGCACAGCCCTTAGAACTGTAGAGTCTAGTGGTACGATATATAATTTGAACTTTGAAGGATGTGCGGCTATTACCGCTGTGGATTGCAGAGGCTGTTTTGTGAAGGAGCTGGATTTAAATGCATGTATAAATTTGCAAACGCTTGATTGCAGTTTTAATAATATTAGTGAGTTATATTTAAATAATTGTGAGGAGTTGATTGAGTTAGATTGTACTAACAATAAATTGCAAAGTATTGATTTAACTAATAAAAAGCTAGAGGTATTAAAAGTTGGAGGTAACCCAATAAGAGTACTGAATACTTCTAAATTACCTAATTTAAAAAGGGTTGATGCCAAACTGCATGCTGGTATTAGTGGAGCAAGTATTTATGATAGTTTTACATTTGATGGTTTCCGTAAACTGGATTTAAGCGCTGAGTGGGTTTCTGGGAAAGCATTTAATTGGTTTTATAAGGATAATACCCCCGTAAATAGCGGAATAACAGATGTAGAAGGAGTATTTACATTCAGCAAGGATTTAGAAGGTAAGGAAATTTACTGTCAGATTGGAGATTATGAGGGTAGTACAGGCTTAAGGACTGTTGATTTGAAAATAGTTTTCACAAAAATACCTCAACAAAGCTTGTTTTATGACTCAAATGGTGATGGAAAATTGGAATACATATATCAGGAACAGTACACAAATAACAATTATTGGGCAAAAAGTGTAAACGAAGGTCCTCAGCAAGTTTTAGATATTCCTTTTTCTAATACTATCTACGATATTATAAATGTTAATAGTGATGGAACTCCTGATTTTGCAATCGCAAATGGCGTGCAAAGTTCGGTTTCAGCGGTCAGCTATAAGGCCTTATCAATCCCCAATAAAGAAAATGATCCCAATGTAGATGGCCGTCCTGATTTTGGTAATCCCGGCTCTGGTTCTTACTACCAAAACACAGCTAACCAAAGCTTTTTAAATACCAAAATAACCATCTATACGATGGAAGAATATTTAGCCAATCAGGATTTATCAGCCTGGGGCGGTTCTGGCGATTATTCTTCTTCAAGCAACGCAAAAAGAAGTTATACTGTTACAAAAGGCATACCGAGTATGTCAGATCATATGCTGGTCTGTCTAAACTGTAATAGTTCTCAAACTGTCAGCTATAGTTTATCATCTGATATTATTGAAGAAGACTTTAATAACGATGGATTAACTGATATCATGGGAGATAATGGGGTATTGTACAATGTGGGAAATAATACCTACGTAGAATCTCCTTTCCCGGGGCAACTGGTTGCAGCAAAAGATTTGAATAATGACGGAATCTGCGATTTTGTAATTTACAATGAGGATGATAAAAAAGTAACCTTAATGAAGTATGTTGAAGAACAAGGTTATGTTGAATCTGTTTTGTTTGAGAATCAGGCAATGGATAATCTTGTTAAAGTAGCTGATTTTGATGGAGATGGTGATTTGGATATCTTTCTACCATTTAGCGCAGTTACAAAAAGTACTAGTCGAACATATGCAGGAGATCCATGGAGGTGCAGAATAAATTATAATAATATAGGAGCTTTTTACGCCTTATCCATAAATGATGGAGATGGGAACTTTACTATTCAAGAAAGTTTCTTTTCCAAAAAGTGGTATGGTTTTGAAAATTTTATAGATGTTGATGGAGATGGGCTGGTTGAGCTAATAGTCACAGATTATGAAATATCGCCTGCATTACCAAAAAAGATTGATACAAAAATATTAAAGTGGGATGGAACTTCCTATATTGAGCAAGCAGATGTGATCTTTTCTCAAGTTTTAGATGGATATTCATATTCTGAATATGAGCCGACTTCCTATTCCTTTGAATTAGGATATGATGATAATACCGAATTAAGAATTGCCGATATAGATTCTGATGGTAAATATGAGATATGGAGTGCAAATACACGTATGGGGGAGGATTCTCAAATTGATTTAGGAACTGCCAATACAGCTCCTGATAAAATGTTAATACCAACAGTTAATTACCAAAAAGGAAGCAACCTGTTGGAAGTATTTTGGGACGAAGGAAATGATGGTAATTACAGCAGCTGCGATTTAACCTACGCCTTGCGCATTGGCTCGGCATCTGGCAAAGGTGATATGGTTTATGCACATGCCAATGCCAATGGTAGCCGCCGAAATTTGGCCCCAGGAAATATGGGTTCTAAAAAACTGAAAAGGTATGATATTTCAACCTGGCCAGCCGGCACATATTATGTTTCTGTTCAGGCAATTGATCCACAATGCAAAGGCGGAGAATGGTCGGAAGAAGTTATTTTCGAAAAGGAAACTTTTTATGCCGATTTTGATATTCTTCCCAATTATAAAGATGCAATTCCTGCCGATTACAAAGCCATTGAAGCCATAACTTATTTGGATTCAGTAATGGTGAAATTTAAAGGGGAATTAACCGATGGCCTAAGTCTTGAGTGGGACTTCGATAATGCTGTAATTATAAGCGGTAGCGATGCCGGACCATATAAACTACGATACGATAGCGAAGGGATAAAGACCATTACCATGAAGGTAATGCAAGGATCGAATGAACTGTTTAAAGTAACAAGTGAATTAAGCGTATCGCCAATTAAGCTATCAGCAACAAAATCAATACTTCTAAACGGCGAAACTCCTTTGGAGCCTGTCTCATCCTACGATTTTGATAACGATGGCGATTTAGATTTTGTTAGCCCTAATTTGTTGGTTAACAATGGAGATGGCACAGCTTCGCAGTTGGCGAAAATATTTAATCTTTCTTACAAGGGAAATTTACTCTGGTACGATTACGATTTAGATGGTAATTTGGATGCCTGGGATGCCAGCTCTGAAAATACTGGTCAGAATTGGGATCCGGATTATTTATATACCCTAAATATCCTTCAAAATAATGGCAGCAATAACTTTACGTATAAAAAGGATCAGCCTGGCAGTCATGTCATAGGTAATAAAAATTACAAATACGATAAGCACTTTAGATACGATATTAATGGAGACGGACTTATAGATGCATATGGCACAAATGGTTCCCTCCAAGTAGGTTGGTTAATTTCTTCGAGTGATTATACCGGTTATGAATTAAAAGGCATTAATTATACACCACATGGTCCTTTAAAGTATATCGATTGGAACCGGGATGGACATATGGATATGTGGACTTCTTTTAAAGATGGTACAAACTGTGGTTTAAAATTATTTATCAACAAAGATGGTATTCCATCAGAGGAAACCACTGTTAAAATGCCGGTGCCAATTAACGAGTCGAACAATATATTGGCCATTGAAGATATGGATAATGATGAGGATTGGGATGTTATCATGCGCCGTAACGATCGCTCTGTAATTATTTGGTATAACAATGGAACAGATAATTTTAATGATAGTACTGCTGTTGTTTTTCCCGAAGGTTGTGATTCAAATACATTCGATATAGCCGACTTTGACAATAATGGCTATCTGGATTTTGTAGTCCCATGTGGTGAGAATACCGTTTTTATAGCCCAGGATAAAGAAAGAAATCAGTTCGTTTATCACGATGCTTCATCAACAAGCAAATTGGCTTTCTGGTATCAGGATATGAATAATGACGGTAAACCTGATTTTAGTTCCTATCCGAAGGCTAGTTACATGGAAACAATTACCTTAAAAGAAAATACAGCTCCCCTGGCGCCAACAGGAATTATGGCAGTTCAAACCGACACGACCCTGAAAATTAGCTGGCAGCATGGTATAGATAAACAAACACCTGCAGCCCAAATGCGCTATAACCTGAGTGTTAAGAAAGCAGGCGAAAGTGGTGCCGGTAGTTTTATTATTTCGCCGGGTAATGGTCTAAATGCCAATGCTGCTCTGCAACCCGATAGAACTTACATTAGAGATAATAAATACATATTGCCAATAACCCGTTTTGAGGCTGGTGAATACGAGTTGCAGATTCAAAGTATTGACCTTTGGAATGCCACTTCTTCATTCTCTGATGTGGTGACCATCAATGTTTCGGCAGAGCCCATGTTTGAATGTCCCGAAGAGGTATGTTTTGCAGGCCTGGCAGAAATAAGCTACAAAGGAACACCAACCAGTAGTATTACCTGGGACTTCGATGACGGGCAGATCGTATCGGGTTCCGAGCTTGGTCCGTACGAGATTCAATGGAATACAGATGGAGTAAAAACCATTACTGCAACAGTTGATGGTAAAAGTTTTAGCAAACAAGTGAAGGTATTGCCTCAATTTGATGCTTCATTCGCGATCGGTGATTACTTGATTTCGGGTACTTCTGAGCCATTTACAGTACTAAACAATAATGGTACAGGAATAAATTATGTATGGAATACTTCAAGTGCGTCTAACGATCAGCTCGTGCAAAATGGAATGGTGGGAACCATCTCAATTAATGAAGAAGGCAGTCAGGATATCTCACTTTATATCGAAAAAAATGGATGTCAATCTTCTACATTTACTCAAACGGTAACCGTACTGCCAGCATTACCTGAGCCTAGGCCAAATTTGGTTGCAATTAATGCCAATGGTAAGAACAGCATCAACTGGGATGCCTCTGAATGGCCGGCTTATGTTACCAATGTACATATTTATAAGGAAGGTAAAGTAACAAATGCTTTTGAAGAAGTGGCTGCATTTGACAAATCAGCTGGTATATATGTTGACGAAGTATCCACCCCGGACTTGAATTCCGAAAGGTACTACCTTGTTTTGGAAGATGAATATGGCCATGTAAGCAATAACGGACCAGTACAAGAAACAGTTCACTTAACCATTAACAAAGGCCTAAACACATCATGGAACTTAATCTGGAATGCTTATAAAGGAGCAGATATCGCATCTTACAAGATATATAGAGGAGCAACAGCTGATAACATGCAAATGATTGCAGAATTAGCTGGTTCTAAACTATCGTTTACGGATATTTCTCCCCTTAGTGGTGAAGATTTATATCAGATAGAGATTGTTGAGGCAGCAGCTCAACCCATTGCTCAGTTAAAATCTATTGCTAACGGAGCAAGCGCCTTATCAAATATTGTGAATACCAGCGAGGCACTAACGGCTATTATGGCAGAAACCATGAGTATTAAACATGTTGAGGAAGTTGCTAAATTGAGTAATGAGCAAACTCAGTTACATATGTATGCCTCAATTTTGCCAACTACAGCTACTTATAAAGAAGTACTGTGGGAAATCGTTTCAGGCGAGGAATTGGCAACCATTACTTCAACTGGTCTATTGGAATTTAAAAACAATGGTTCGGGAACAGTAAAGGTTAAAGCAACCACGCTCGATGGAAGTGATATGAGTGCAGAATTGGATGTGGCAGTAGAATTGGTTACCTATGATTTAGTAGTTAAAACCTTAAACTCAACAATGGGGACTACAAAAGGTACGGGAACCTATAACTCTGGTGAGGTTGTTGAAATTGAAGCCATTGCCAGTGATAATTACAAATTTAAGGCATGGACCGATGTAAACGGAGCAACTTTATCAACCGATAATCCGCTGTTGGTAAGAGTAAATGCCGACTTTACAATTGTAGCTGATTTTGAAAGAGTTTACACCGTTACCACAGGAGGTAATTATGATGGAAAAGGTGGTGTCGTAAAAGGTGCAGGCAAATATAATTATGGTACATATGTGATTATTGAAGCCATACCAAACGAAGGTTATGAATTTGCTGTATGGCACGGCGATACCGGCACCGGCGAGTATTATCTGTCAAACGACAATCCATATACCTTACGAGTAAGGCAGGATATTAGGGTAGAAGCCCAATTTAAAATGAAAGATATCCTGACTACAAGTTCTTATCCGGTGGGTGCAGGAACAACAACTGGAGATGGAGAGTATAGTAATGGTGATGCAGTTACCATAACAGCAACACCTAATACTGGATACGTTTTTTCTCATTGGCAGGATGATTCAGGTGAAATGGTTTCAAAAGAAGCAAGCTACACCTTTAATATTTATGGCTTACAAAATTATACAGCTGTTTTTGTTATGGCTGGACAGGTAGCACCAATTGTTAATCCTGAAGGTGCAGGATCTGTTACCGGCGGCGGTGATTATTCTGTTGGTGATGTTATTCAATTAAAGGCGGTAGCCAATGAAGGATATATTTTTGGTGCCTGGTACGATGAGGATGGTAATATTTTAAGTAATGATGCAACCTTTAACTATACCGTTAAAGAGGTTAATTATATCAAGGCTGATTTTATAAGGATATATTCAATAGCTGTAGTAGCAAATATTGCAGAAGCTGGAACTGTTTCCGAAGGTGGAAATTACCAATCAGGTGCGATCATTCAATTAACAGCAACAGCTAACGATGGTTATGCGTTTAAAAACTGGACCAATGAAGCGGGTAATGTCCTTAGCACCGAGGCTGTGTTTGACTATACGGTTACTTCAAATCAAACATTAACAGCTAACTTTGAAGCCTACTCCGGGACTAAGTATACCTTAAGCATGGGAGTAAACATTGAAGGAGCAGGTACTGTAACCGGCGGCGGTGATTATATTCCTAATTCATCAGCCACAATAGAGGCAATACCTGCTGATGGTTATAAGTTCGGAGCCTGGCATTACGACAATGGCAATGGACAGGAAAGTCTACTTTCTTTTGATAATCCGCACACCTTTAATGTTACTGGTAATATAAGAGTAGAGGCTCAGTTTTCTGAAATTGACCAGGTGATTGCCAATGTTCTGCCACAAGGAGCAGGTGTGGTAAACGGTTCGGGCGAGTATCAGTATGGTCAAATGGCAACTCTTATTGCAACAGCTAATGATGGCTATCAATTTTCGCACTGGACAGATTACCAGGGTAACATATTCTCTCATAATGCAAGTATTGAAGTCAATGTGTATGGTACCAGGCGTTTTACTGCTCATTTTGTGTCGATAGTAACAATTACTACCATGGCTCAACCGGCGGAAGCAGGAACTACATCCGGAGGGGGTAATTTTGCAACCGGTGAAATTATTCGATTAACAGCAACAGCTAACGATGGTTATGTTTTTAGTAACTGGACCAATGAGGCGGGCAATGTTATTAGTACCGAAGCAATTTTTAATTATACCATAACTAATGATCAAACGCTGACCGCCAACTTTGAATCTCATTCAGGAACGATGTATACGCTTACCATGGATATGAATATTCAGGGAGCAGGAACTGTTAGTGGAGGCGGAAGTTATATCCCGAATGCACAGGCAACCATTGAGGCAGTACCGGCTGATAATTATAGGTTTGTAACATGGCATGCTGACAATGGCAATGGACAGGAATATGTATTGTCGGAAGAAAATCCTTACACTTTTGAGGTTTATAATAACTTACGAATAGAGGCTCAATTTGAGGAAATTGATCAGGTGATTACCAGTGTTCTGCCAGTAGGTGCAGGTGTGGTAAACGGTTCGGGCGCGTATCAGTATGGTCAAATGGCCACTCTTACTGCAAAAGCTAATGATGGTTACCGATTCTCGCACTGGACAGATGAGGTGGGCAATGTTTTAAACGAGCTTTCTTCTTTTGAAGTCACTGTTAATGGAACCATGCATTACACGGCTCATTTTGTGTCATTAGTGACAATTACTACACAGGCTCAACCAGCAGAAGCAGGTGCAACATCCGGGGGTGGTAATTTTGCAGCAGGTGATGTTATTCCATTAACAGCAACAGCTAATAATGGTTACGAATTTGTCAATTGGACGGATGCTTCCGGTTCTGTTATCAGTACCGAAACGACCTTTAATTATACTGTTTCTCAAGCAGCAGATTTAAGGGCTAATTTTAACAAAGTTGTATATCAATATACCGTTACAACAGGAGTAAATATTGATGGAGCTGGTACTGTAACAACAGGAGGTACTTATGAGGAGAATACCGCGGTAACCATTGCTGCTACTCCGGCCGATGCATATTTATTTAAAGCCTGGTATAAAATCAATGAAGATGGCAGTGAGAGTTTATTGTCTTCTGCAAATCCATATACACACTTTGTAACTGAAGATGTGAATATTGAAGCTCAATTTGAAGCAAAGCCAAAACTGGAACTGACAAATGCCTCGATTAGTTTTGGTGACCTGGAGTTAAATCAAACAAAAACCATCAGCGTTGAGTTAGTCAATAATTTCCAGACTCCTATTCAGATAACAGCTTATAATTGCCCGGATATTATCAGTGCCAAACAAGGCAATGTTACAGAAGTTGGTGCCAATAGTTCTGCCACAATTGAGTTTGAGCTGTATGGAAATACTGAAGGTGCTATAAATACCTCTGTTTCGATTCTAACAGATTGTTATATTGGACAATACGCTATTAGTATAAATGGTAATGTTGTAAATAGTTTTGCTTCTGGAAACATTAATATTGAGTCAGTTTCTCCTTCGTGTTATCAGTTGAGCGATGGTAGTATTAAAATAATTACTAATGCTAAAGCTGTAAAAGCAACGCTTGAAGAAACATCTGAACAAAAGAATATTCAGGCTAACAGTTCATCATCATTCGAAGGTCTTGAAGCTGGAACTTACCATGTAACAATTTTAGCCGGAACTTCAGAGCGGAATTACACGGTAATATTACCAGAACAGGAACAAGTGATGGCTACAGCAGTTGTAAAGGGTTCAACACTGATGGTTAATGTGCAAGGTGGACAATCGCCTTATAATATTAAGGTTGGAGATTCGAACTATACTTCAAATGATGGACAGTTTAAGATAGCCGGACTTAAATCGGGCAAATACACTGTAGTGGTATCCGATCAAAATCAGTGTGCAGCACCTTCTAACATTGATATTGAGGTGGTTGAAATGATAATTGCTCCAAACCCTGCGGTGACAGGAGAGTCATTCTTATACTTACCTGCCGGACTGGATATCTCAGAATTAAATGTGCAAGTGTTCTCTATCTCTGGCGAAATGGTGATTTCAAGAAGATATAATGCACCAACATCGAGGGTTCGTATAGACGTTAGCCAATTAACAAATGGAATATACATTGTTAAAACGATCTGCAAATATTCTGGACAAACAGAGGTGAAGAGCATTAAACTCGAGGTTAGAAACTAAAATTTAAATCGCATTGGCTCTTAAGAGCCAATGCTTTAAAATGTCACAACATGAATAAGAATTTATTATATATGTTCCTCCTGCTAATAATTACATCATGTGGAGGCGGTGGAGGATCTGATGAACCGAAGCCAGAACCAAAAGAAAATGTAGCGCCAACTGCACCATCGGCTGTTGGAGGGCAAAAGCAAACTTGTTTATCCGTTCGACCAACTTTAAAGTGGAACAAATCAACCGATAAGAACAATGATAAGTTAACCTACAAAGTTAATTTTGGAGCTTCAAAAGATGCAATGGAAGTACAAGCCAATAGTCTCACAACCAATCAATATACGTTTTCACAGGATTTATTAAAATCGACAAAGTATTATTGGGAGGTGATAGTTAGCGATGGTGAATTTGACGTGAGTGGAGGTATTTGGGAAATTGCTACAGTGGGTGATCCGGTCAAGAATACCATTCCATCAACACCTGTTTTAAAAACTCCATATGGTACAGTTACCGATATTAATGTTGAATTTTTATGGGATGAGGTGGTTGATGATGGTACGGTCACATACACTTTGTTTGTTAAAGATGAACAGAATAATAAGAATCAGTTTGAGCTTAATTCGACTACTTACACCTATTCAAATATGCCCAGGGGTGAATGGTCGTGGTGGGTTATTGCCAAAGATGCCGACGGCAATGCATCGCAGAGTGCAACAATCCAGTTGCTATTGAAATAGAAAATTGTGTATAAGAGAAATCCGCAAGGCATTGGGAGTATCCCATTAGCTTTGCGGATTTTGTTTTTTTGTCATTTCCTTCAAACTTATTCGAGGCTGCTTAATTTCAATCCTGATAACTTACCTTTGCAATAATTTTCTAATGTAACGCCGAAATCAAATAAAGTCGACAATGTCCATACTGTTAAATTGTTTACCACCAGCCGATATTTATAGTCCGTCCATTTCGCTTTCCATCCTGAAGGCATTTATGGAAAAAATTGGGGTAGACACCAAAGTGAAGTATTGGAACTTTAGTTTGTCGTTGATGTCGGAATTTACCGATAGCGAGGATACAGAAATCCGCTTAATACCCTTCTTATCATTATTAAACGATCGGCAACAAAATACAAAAGGTAACAAGCGAATACTGTCCTTGCTACAGCAACTGGATCCTGAACACAAGAGTTTGGATGCGGGTTATTACCATGAATTTCTGAAAGAATCCAAAGAGCAGATTTATACTGTCATAAAAGAAGAGCTGCAACGTATCGATTTTAGCGAGATATCTTTGTTTGGTATCACAGCCAAATACAATCAGTGGATACCGGGCATGTTATTGGCCGAAGAAGTGAAAAAACTGGCACCTCATGTGAAGGTTATTATTGGTGGATTTGGTGGAGAGAAGGTGGCTCGTGAGGCCATGAAACTATGTCCGGCATTTGATTATGCTACCTGGGGAGAAGGAGAATATCCACTCCTTCATTTGTATCAGCAATTGGATGCAGATGCGAGCGATCTATCCATTGTTCCTCGTTTAATCTATCGCGAGGAGAAAGAATTAGTCCAATCCTCCAGTAATCAAAGCGAGTACCTTGATTTCGATCATTATATCTACCCGGATTATACCGAATACTTTGAGACGCTGCCCGAAGATGCAGAACGCGATGAGGTGAGTATCCCCATCAACTCCATCCGATCCTGTCATTGGCACCGTTGTAAATTTTGTGATTTTAACCAGGGTTATAAGTTACGGGCCAGAAGCCCCGAGTGTGTGGTGCGCGAAATAGAACACCTCTATCAGACACACGACATTTGCACCTTTACTTTTGTGGATAGCGATACCTTTGGCAGCCTTAAACATTTTGAACAGCTTTTGGAGCTGATCATCGATTTACGCTACCGCACAGAAGAGGACTTTTCTTTTTGGGCCGAGCTAATACCCAATTCCTACTATTCTGCCCGGCTGATGGAGAAAATGACCATCGCAGGCTTTAAGAATTTGTTTATTGGTTACGATGGTCTTTCGGATGGATTACTGGCTAAAATGAATAAGAGTAACACCTTCTCTGATAATGTGTTTTTTATCAAATATGCCATTAAAAACGGGATTAACCCGGTGGTTAATGTAATCAAGCATTTACCCGGCGAAACGGAAGAGGATGTACAGGAATGCCTGAATAACCTCCATTTTCTGCGCTTCTTTTATGGTGATCCGCTTATCACGTTTTCGCATGATTATGTGCCTTTGGTGCTCTCGTCCATGTCGAAATATTATAAGCTGACACCCGACCAGGAGCTGGGCCATTACAACAGCGATGACTTGTCATACCTTCTGCCCGATTCCTACTCCAATCACGAGGATCGTTTTCATTTGTTTCGCTATAAACGTGACGTGCCAGCCCATGCCCGCGAATGGGATAGACTGGCAGAGGTGGAAAACTACTATAAAAATAACCGGTTCAGCTATAAGGTACAGGAATACAAGGGCGTTTTCTATTATACCGAGTATTGCAACGACGAGGAGATTGAGAACATTGTGTTTGGTGAACCTGAATATGCCAAGGTGCTTAAGGCCTGCGAAGAACAGGTATGTACTTTTGATCAGTTGTTAACAAAACTTGTCGAACAGTTTCCTGCTATAACAGATGCAAGGCTTAAGGAGGTACTTTCAAATCTCCGTCAGAGTTATTTGATTTATTGTAATGATGAGTATTCGAATGTTATTTCGGTATTGGAAGTATAAGCACTTCACTACTGGGTAATAACTACTAATATCCACGCTGCCGCACGGATTCTTTAGCGTGGTTTTATTGTTTCACACTGAAGTAAGCAAATTAACAAAGCAAAAGCTTCCAATGAAAAAGCAGAGTAAATGCACTCGGTATAATGTTTATAAATAATCCAGGGCGACAAATATTTCGAAGGGAAGTTATTATATTTATAAGCATATATTGCTTTTGGCTATAATTAGTTTGAGTTTAAATCAATTGATGTTTCTGAGGAGAATGAAGTGCTACGATGAAGAGTTGCGTTTCTTTCAAACTGTCAGTTCTTTATATTAAAAGATTGATCAGGTCATTGAAGCTTTACATTGGAAGGCAGAATTGGTGATAATAATAAATGGCAGTCATTCCCGTTGAAGAAACAAGCAATTATGTATTATTACTACGAAACATTATAGCACCTTTTGCTCTGTGAAATTTATGATAGCAATTAATAATAGAACGATACAACCATTTTAATCCGTTAAAAGATGAGAAAACTAATACTATTCTTATTCGTGAGTTTTGTGCTTTTTGGTGTCACACAGCTTATCGCACAAGAACAGCCCGATTCCTTAATAGTGGGAAATGATATAATCAACGAGGCCATAAAATTGCATGACGATGGTAAGTATGAATCAGCCATCTTAAAATACAAAGACGTGAGCGATTGCGATCCTTCATACCCTTTTGCCTGTTATGAAATGGCTTTAACTTATAACACCATGGGGAGGGATAGTCTGGCATTGGCAAAGTGCTATGAGGCATTGGATCTGGACTACGATGTGTCAGCAGTATACGTGCTGATAGGCAGCATTTATGACGAGCAGGGAAACCATAAAGCAAGTCTTCAGATGCTTGAAGAAGCAGCCAGCAAATGGCCATACAATCAAAATGTTTTGTACAATCTGGGAGTAACCCAAATTAGCGCAGGTCTTTACCGTGAAGCGGAGCAGACTTTACAGCAAAGCGTTTTAATTGATCCTTACCACGGATCGAGTCACAAGGCCCTGGGCGATGTTAATTACCGAATGGGCCGAGCGGCTCAGTCCTACCTGGCTTATAGTTTTGGTTTGATGCTTAGCCCTACCATAAGCAATATTCAGGCCTTGCAGAATATACTTACCGGAAAGCAGGATATGAATTATAAACCCTACTTCTATCCTTATCCGGCCGATTATGATCATGCCCATTGGGATCGCTTAAAACACCTGGTTCAATCGGAGTTGGCTTTTCACGACGATTTTCCTTTTGATTATGAAGTGAATTATGCTATCGTCCGACAAACCTATATGCTGCTTAGCGAAACCAAGTTTAAGCTCAGTGACGAGTCATTTTACAACCAGCTTTATGCTAGGTATTTCCAGGAATTGATGCAAGAGGTGGGCTTTACAACTTACCTCAATTACATGCTGAAAAATACCAATGATGCCAAAGTTAAAAAGTGGCGCGAATCGAATGAAGAGAAGATTGATCAGTTCATCAAATGGGCTCAAAATAAAATTGTAACGGGCAGACAATATGGTTTTCAGTACAAGCAACAGCAAGAAGGAACCAAACTATACCACTATGATGAAGGTGAGCTTTGGGGCATTGGCGCTCTGGTAAGCAATAGTGAGGCCACCAGAGAAGGAGCATGGACATTTGTTAATGGTTACGGACAAATAACAGAGAAATGCAACTACCTGAATGGCAAAAAGCAAGGCGAAGGTTTTATCTACTGGGAAAAAGACAAGGTAAAACAACACCTGTTTTACGAAGCCGGTGAATTTAATGGCGATTGCATCACTTATCATCAAAATGGGAAAGTCTCTGGCGAATACCCAATGAAAAATGGGAAGCGCCATGGCATACAAAGTGTCTTTACTCCAAGTGGCGAATTGACGGAACGCATTCATTACAGTGAGAATGAGTTCAATGGTCCTTACATGTATCTGAACACCAAAACGGGTTTTCGACAAGAGCTTAGTTATAAAGATGGCGAAATTGAGGGCAACTTTAATGAAAGCTGGTTAAACGGGAAGCACAAAATGCTGAGCCATTACAAAGCAGGAAAAGCCGAAGGCGAGTATCAAACATTTTATAAGAATGGAGCGCTGGAATCGTACAGTATCTTTAAGAATGATGTTAAGATAGATACCTTTAAAGAGTATTATATCAACGGTAAATTACAACATCTGGCCTGTTTGAATGACAGCGGTAAGCTGGTTGGCACCAATCTTTTTTACAACCGCCATGGCCAGTTAATCGCATCGGAAAATAATTACCAGGATGGAGTGTTATATGGTTCAAGGCTTGAGTTCAGGGGCGATGGTACCAAACAACACGAGTATATTTATCAGAACGATAGCCTGATGGCATTAAAGTGTTATTCGCCGGACGAACAAGTGATTTACCAGGCAGAGCTGAAGGATCAGAAAATTGATTATAAATCCTATTACGAGGATGGTGTTTTGTTTGAAGAAGGAATCCTGAAAGACGGTCAACGGGAAGGACTTTGGAAGAAATACAATCCTTTTGGAGGTATGATGGAGGTGCAGGAGTACATGAGTGGTATGGTACACGGTAAGGTTCAGTCTTACTATTCCAATGGTCAGCTCAGAATGACTTATGCCTGCGACAGTAATATTATCGAAGGTCCGTTTATTCATTACCATAAATCAGGAGCTAAAAGCCGCACCGGTTGGTTTACAAAAGGGAAATGGCAAGGGGTTTGGCGAAATTACTTCGACAATGGTGTACTCAAAGATGAATCGTTTTACGAAGATAATGAGGTCCGTGGCAAAAGTAAATTATACAGTCCTTTAGCCCAACTGGTATTGGAAAGCTATTATAATGATAACGGCCAATTGGAACGAATAACCTTCTATAATGAGGAAGGTAAGCAGAGTGCAGATGTTAAGCTGGAAGATGGATTGGCACACATTGAGGAATTTTTTAGCAATGGTCAGATAAAAAGAGATTGGCATTACAGAGATCACGATAAAGAAGGAAAACAGTTAGTGTATTATCCCAATGGACAATTACTTTCGGAGGAGACTTACTTGTGTGGTTTTGAAGAAGGGCTAAGCAGGGGCTGGGCACACGATGGTAAAAAGCGTTACGAATTTCAGTTTGCCATGGGACAACCCGATGGAATGGCAAAATTCTATAAAAACAACGAGGTATCAACCGAGAAGGAGTATGAGTTGGGCGTTCTTCAAAGTAAGAAAATCAATTACTTCCCGGGTGGGGTGGTGTCTTCAAAAGTTGAATACGAAGATGATGAATCACATGGCTACAGCTCTTATTACAATCCTCAGGGTCAATTAATTTACAGGGAACGATATGCTTTTGGTTACCTAAAAGGCATAAGTTACGAACAGGAAGCGGGTTATTCAGAAGAGGTAGTATTAGCCCCTGGAAAAAAGAAAATTAACTGTAGTTATAAAAATAAAAAGAAGTCGGCCTCCTTTACCATAGTTGACGGTAATTACGATGGACGCGTGCTTTGGTATTATCCATCGGGCAAGCTATACCGTGATTGTAACTATGTGAAAGGGATTCAACAAGGTTCGGCCAAATGGTATTACGCCAATGGAAAGCTAAAAGAAGAAATCAATTATGTAGATGATGCACAGGAAGGCACTTACCGCCAGTATCACGAAAATGGCCAGTTAAAAGTGGATGGAACCTATGTATGTGGAGTGAGAGATGGAACCTGGAAATACTTTAGTTCCAATGGTAAGCACTTAAGAACATTGTATTATCATAATGATGAGATCTATGAAATTGAAGAATGATAACTGGATGATTCTTATTGGCCTTTTATTTAGCATGCAGGTATTTGCTGTATACGATAAAGGCAAGGATACAGAATTCTATAAAACGAAATACAAAGGGTATACGGCCTTTTACCAGGACAAAGAGGAAACGTTGTATTTTACGCTGGAAGATGATCAGCCAAAATTTATTAACTCCATGTCATCTTCATTGTATGTGCTTTCAGATCATGCCAAGAACCTGGCCGATAACCGGGAGTTTTTTAGTACCAAGTATGAACTGGAAAGTATCAACGGGTACACCCTGGTACCTTCGGGTAAAGGCTATAAAAAGATAGAAGCGCCGGAGTACACAAAGTCATCCGTTATTGGGTCTGGTGTTTTTTACGATGATAACATCACCTATTCGTTTAATTTTCCTGCCATTAGCCAGGGATCCAAGCTGGTAACGGAGGCAAAGGCCTCGGTGCAGGATGTTTATTTTCCTTTCCGCTTTTATTTTGGTAGTGGTTTGCCGGTTGAATCGGCGCGTTTTAAAGTGGAAGTTCCCAAAGGTACCCGTCTGAAGTATAAGCTGATGGGCATGGATAGTGACAAGATTATTTTCTCCAAAACAACAGAGCGTAAAAAAGATGTTTACACTTGGCAGGCCAAGGATTTAGACGCCTATCAGGACGATTTTATGAGCCCCGATTGGTTGTATTACATACCGCATATTGTAGTGCAGATTGCCGGGTATGAGGTCGAGAATGAGTACCGCCCTGTGTTGGAGAATACCGACCAGTTATACAAATGGGCTTATTCGAAGATTAAAGAGGTACATAACCAGTCGCCTGAGGCTCTTACTGTGCTGAGTGATTCCATTGTTAAAGGACTAAGCACTGAACGCGATAAAGTGAATCAGATTTTTAAATGGGTGCAAAATAACATCAAGTATGTGGCCATTGAAGATGGTGATAATGGCTTTATTCCCCGGGATCCCTTAAAGGTGCTAAATCGTCGGTATGGCGATTGTAAGGACAAGACCAGCATAATGGTAACCATGCTGGAGTCGCAGGGTATTGATGCCAGTTTTGCCTGGATAGGCACCCGTTCGTTGCCCTATAAATATACCGATATCCCATCCTTGTTGGTGGATAACCACATGATTGCCGTTTGGTGGGAAGGGGACGTGCCTCGCTTCCTGGATGGAACCACACAGTATCATGCCCTCGATGATGTACCGGCGTGGATTCAGGGTAAGCAATGCATGGTGGAACGTGGCAAAACCGATTACCAAATTGTGACGGTACCCATCGATGAGCCCCATGTTAATACTTTGATTGATTCAATTTCGGTACAACTTAAAGGCGATGTTGTTAGCGGCACCATCAAAAGCATCTACACCGGCGAACGAAAAGCTGATTTGTTAAGGCGCCTTAACCGGGTAAGGCCAGAGAAAATCAAGAACTTCCTCACCGATTCCCGCCAATGGTCCAGTAATAAATTCCTGGTCGACAGTGCTTCTGTAAGTGACTTGTCGGAAGTGGATAAGCCATTGCAGGCCGATTATTCTTTTCACTTGTCGGATTACATCACAACGAAGGAGAAAACGAAATACATTAACCTTAATTTTGATCGGGTATTTAGCCGACTAAAGATCAAAAAGGATCGCGTGATTCCCATTGAGGCAGAGATGAAGTCGGAGCAGAAGTTGGTGACTTCACTAAGCATTCCGGAAGGTTATAGCGTTAACACACTACCAACTGATGTGGGCTATTCCCATCCCAAATTTAGCTTCTCATCGCACTATAAAACCGAAGATGGTAAAGTGATACTGGAGTCGGATTATCAAATCAATTTTCACCTGCTCGAAGGCGATGAAATAGCTGAGTTCCGAAAAATGATCAGCAAAATGAAACGCGCCTCAATGCAAAGTATTGTTCTAAGCCAAAACTAATAGCAACTATTAACATGAATACATTACGATATACCCAAGCCAGTGCCCCTTTCAAGCAATTAATATTGTTGATAGCGGTGCTTCTGATTACAAATGCCATTAATGCACAAACCAAGTACCAGAATTATACCTGGGATGAAAATCCGGCAATGACCAATGTGGATACCCTCGAACTCAAAGATGGGGCCGTTATCCTGAAAGAAAAGCGAATTATGGAGGTTTTTGCCAATCCCGAGGATCGTTTTGAAGAGATGCACGTTTTTCACCAGAAGGTAAAAGTAACAACAAGTGCCGCTCTTGATCGCTTTAACAAGATTTACATTGCACTTAAAGATGTATTGGAGATTATTGATATTAAAGCTCGTTTTATCAGTGCATCGGGCAAGATTACCGAATTGCCGCAGGAAAGCATCAAAGAGGTGGAGAATCTGGAAAACAAAGGTAATTACAAGATCTTTGCCATTGAGGGAGCCGAAGTGGGTGGTGAGATTGAATACTATTACATCTTGCGAAAATCATTTGATGCTTACCAGGGAATATTTATTCAGGGCAAGATTCCCAAGTACAAGGTTGAGGTTGTATTGGCCTACCCGGAGTTATTGGAATACGATATTCGCTCTTACAACTCATTTCCTGAGTTTAATGTTAGCGCCAAAAGTGAAAACAGTGAGAAATTAACGGAGCAATCGGCTTACATCGATTATATGCCGGCATTAAGCGAAGAGCGCTATGGCTATTACGATTGCCACCGGATGCGCTACGAATATACCATGGCGTATAACAACTATCGGGGCGTATTACGCTCCTATTCGTGGGCCAAGGCGGGCGAGCGTTACCTGCCAATGTACGAATTCACAAAAAAGGAAATGCAGGCCATTCGAAGTGTTGTTTCTAAGGAGGATAATAAAAAACTGCCAATGCGCGATCGCATCCGTAATCTGGAGAACTGGATGAAGACAGAAAACCAGCTGGATCGTGAGATCCCACGGATGGAGCTGGACAAAGCCATCGAACTGAAACAAATATCGCCCTACGATGCAACGCGTTTAATGATTGGTTTTTGCCAGGAGATTGCCGCCGATTTTGAACTCGTACTGACCTGCAAGAATGAAGATCGCAACTTCGACCCGACATACAATGCCTGGAATTACCTGTTCAATTTCTGTATTTATTTTCCTGAGATTGATGATTTTTTGGTTCCTGGTGAAGTGATGTCACGCTTAGGTGTTCGATCGGTGAGTTACATGGCCAATTATGGTTTGTTTCTTAAACCGATTAGTTACAACGAAGATGTTAGCACCCTGGCTTATGACGTGAAGCAGCTGCCATCCGATGGGCCGTTTATAAACATCGATTCGATGCATGTCAAACTGAACATTGATACCGATGAACTAACCGTTGATGCAGTATTCGACAGAACGTTTAAAGGATTATTGGCACAGCAGTTTCAGAGTTTCTGGAACATGGTGGTGGACGAGGAGCGTAAGGAAGAAATTATTACCCAGCTATTCAACATGGGCGATGAGCAACTGACGATCAACGCCTATGAATTAAAGAACAGCTCACCCGAAGATATTGCCGTAAAACCATTGATCTGGAATGTGAATCAAACAGCCGATGCTTTAATCGAAGTGGCTGGTGAGGACCTAATTGTTCACATCGGTAAAGTTATAGGTCAGCAGGCCGAGATGTACCAGGAATCGGAACGAAAGTTACCTGTTTCAGTTGGTTTCCTGCACACTTATTATCGAAATATTGAGCTGCAAATACCGGATGGTTATGTGCTGGAAAATCCGGAGAGCTTAAACATGGAAGTGGTGATGAATTACCAGGGCAAAGAGAGCTGTGCCTTTTTATCGCACTATACTGTCGAAGGCAATGTACTGACCATCCATTCGGAAGAATATTATCGGGATTACCATTATCCGGTGGAGGAATTTGAGCCATTCCGCGATGTGGTTAATGCAGCTGCCAACTTTAATAAACGAACTATTTTACTGAAGAAAGCTGATTAATATGCTACCGTGAGAATCCTTTCGCGTGGTCTGGACGTCACATGCTGGAGCAGATTTGTAATCTGTGCCTCCGCTCGGATGTCTCAGACTTAGTTGCATCATACCAATAGTTTCAAACTACTTAATTATAACTAGAGGTTATTTTATAAGCACAATACTTAATACCGTCGATAAAGCTGCACAATAATAAGTGCAGCTTTGTTTATTATAGTTTTAACTACGCGAAAGGATTTGCACGCCAGCTTGGAGCTAATGCTTTTTCAGTTGTCTAATTCAACGTAAAATGCACCGGAATGGTGTAGCTGACTTTCACAGCTTTGCCCCTCTGTTTGCCCGGTTTCCATTTCGGCATGGATTTAATTAGTCGAATGGCCTCAGCATCCAGTTCAGGCGAAACACTTCTCGCTACTTTAATATCTGTGATGCTTCCATCCACATCAACCGCAAAACTGATATACACGGTTCCACTAATGCCATTTTCCGCGGCTTTTGGCGGATAAACCACATTGCTGACTACAAATTGTTTTAAGGCTTCTTCTCCACCAGGAAATTCCGGCATATCTTCTACAATAACGAAAACCGGAGGACTATCCTGCTCCTCTTCTTCCATCGAAAGGTCACTAAATTCAACTTCGCAGTCCTCAATCATTAATTCTTCAGTCAGTTCAATATCATTTTCTACCACATTTAAAACATTGCTCGCTGCAGGAGGCGGTGGAGGTGGCTGATTACCTCTGGTTGAATGAAGGGTTTTGTGGATGGTCGGATCAATGGCAATAAAAGATGTATACTCGGTTAATAAATTGTAACGTTTTCCCAGCGCAATAATCTCTTCTTTTAGTTCTGAGTTAAAACTTATATCATTATAATCGGCCAGCAAGCGTATTTTTTCGCGTGCCCATAGGTATTTTAAGGCTTTCTCTGAAGTATTTTTCCCGGGATCGATCTTCAACGTTTGCACGATTTCCTTTTCACCGGTCTGCCCTTTTATGCGTAAGGTGCCTTTTGAATCCCCTCTATATTTTCCGGAAATAATAACCGGACGTTCGGCCAATAAATCAGGTACTTGTTGAGGCAGTACATCATAAAACTCCAGTCCCTCCAGTTCGTAGCTTATATTGGTCAGTTGTGGCTGCGATACATAGCGTATAAAGCGCTGACGGGTAGTTGCTGTTTCTTTCTTAGACAGAACGAAAAAGGGCTCGCCATAACCCACATGAGCCATCCCTTCTATCAGGTGGCGGTTAACATGACTACCAATGCCAAAGGAGAAAAAATTGGCTTCACCCAGCTTATTTCGCATAAGGTCGAAAGTTGCTTTTTCCACCGTCACAAAGCCATCTGTCAGAATAATAAAAGAGGTTGAATAATTATCCTGACGTTTCATATCCAGGGCTTTATTTAACGCCGAAAGAAGCTCGGTACCGCCTCCGCCATTGTGTCGATCAATAAAGTGGATGGCCCTTTCAATATTGGCTTCATTGGCATTGACCGATTCACTTGCAAAAACATCTGATCCTCCGGCAAAACAAATGATATTGAACACATCACTCGGTTTTAATTGTTGGAATAGTTCCTTCATCATCTGTTTGGATATTTCTATAGGAAATCCATTCATCGAACCAGAAACATCAACAATAAAAACATATTCGCGCGGAGGAATAACAGCCGGCACCGTATTTTGGGGTGGTTGAATCATCGCCAGAAAATAGTTTTCTCCATTCGGCTCTTCATACAGTAAAACGCCCGACTCCACAGTATCGCCACTAAGTGAATAGTGCATAACAAAATCATTGGTTGTACCTTTTGAATCTTTTATGCGCAGACTGGCAGAAGAGGCATTTTGGTAGTTAATCTCCTTCGCATGCGTTTCGCAACGAATTTGTTTAATAGGCATGCCGGTTGATAGTTGAAGGTTTAAATTCAATTTAGGGGTAAAACCGGCTGCAGCTTGTAAATATGGGTTCACCACCCAGCTTTCAATGCCTTGCGTAGCCAGTTCGTGCTTACTAATGTAACGTGGACCAACCACCGTAGGGTAAACAAATTCGTAAATCTTGTCCGTTGGAACCAGGAGTTCAGTATAATGCATATTAACTTCCACTGTGGCTCCCGCTTGTATATTACCCACCTTCATTTTAAAAACATTGGGGCGTTCCTCTTCCAGCAGCGACACGGTTTTCCCCTCTTTTTTGGCAGTTCGATACATATTTCGGGCTTTGCTTTTATCTTCCACCACGGCACGAATTTCCCGTTCATCCACTTTCATTACCATATCGTAAACAGCGGCACTGGTCGAAGCCGGAAAAACGTAGATGGCCTCGATACTAGTATCGCCTGAATTGTGATAAATCTGCTTAACGTGTACATCGGCAATAACGCCGGAGATATTCACGTTAACGTCGGTCGATTCCAAAGGAAAATCCATTTTATTCGAGTCTTCATTGATTACCATAAAATAGGGGGAAGCCTTTTCGGTGTATGCTCCATTTTTGGTTTGGGAGCCTGCTAAATGGCTCATCAGAGCAAAGAACAGCATTAGTAAAATTCCTGTTCGGGTATGTTTTGAAGTCATATTAAATTGGTTTAAGATTAATAGGATGCCGATAAATCAAGTCTTGTACCAAAAGAGAAATTTTTGTGATCTTGTGGTGTTGGTGAGGGTGTTATAATGGGCAGTTGCCATGGTTGTTATGGCTTTTTGTAGCTGAGTTAATCAACTATAAAATTTGATCTACTTGCATTAATTTCACCCATTGGATTCGCCCTATTGGGTGATTATGATGGATCCTTTCCTGTCTTATTGCTGTGCGAAATCTTTCTCCCGCTGCCTTTCGCATAGTCTATACTCAAGCGATCTATTGTTTTTCACTTTAAAACGGATAACTATTCATTCGAAAACCGATAAGCATCCGTTGACGAACCGATAACTATCGGTTTAAGAAAATATAAGCATCGCTTGGTAATCCGATAACTATCGCTTGACCGATCGATAAGCATTGCTTTTTAAACGCCACGCTACTGCGTGAATCCTTTCGCATAGTCCACTACTCAATCAGCAATAACTTTAATTAGTTAATCCTTAACAACAATACAAGTCATTAATTATCAGCTGTTAATCTGAATAATTAATGGCTTTTTAACATTCTTAATTGCAAGGTTTTTAGTAACTTAGAGTAAAACCTTGCAGAAATAATGAAAGGAAAAC
>JAOARW010000061.1 GCA_025210475.1 Carboxylicivirga sp.
ATAGTTTTCCTTTCATTATTTCTGCAAGGTTTTACTCTAAGTTACTAAAAACCTTGCAATTAAGAATGTTAAAAAGCCATTAATTATTCAGATTAACAGCTGATAATTAATGACTTGTATTGTTGTTAAGGATTAACTAACTAATTTTTAATTTACAATCGTCGCTCTAGCCGCGTGATCTTCGAACAAGTTCTCAGCTTCCCGGTCTGCGTAAGCAACAGTTGCAATATAAATCTCTTTTTGCCGTAGGCCAACGGTGTACTGCGTAATCAAAATTCATTACCCACTAAAAATAATATAGAGCCGTTTTTTTTACTCTTTGGTTTAATCCTACTCTTGTAACAAGGTAAATATTTGATAAAGCTTAAAGTGGCTATCCACATTTTTAGCATCCAGCATCCCAAATATCATCCCTTCTTTGTAATTCAGTTTTACCATTCCTAAATAAGGATCATCAAACACATAGCTTTTCTCCTTTAGCTTCTTCTTGTATTTTAAGCGACTAAAATATTTCGTTAAAATAGTCCGGCACTTCGCATCATCCGCTTTATATAAAAAGAGCCTGAGTTCATCATTGGCATCTTTATAATTAACAGTACAAACACCATCAAAGCCGGCTATCCCCATAAAGTTCTCGGGCATATAGTGTTCACTCTGATCAACCATGCCTTCTATGGGAAAAAGGTTAAAAGCCGAAGGTAAGGTGCAAGAACTACATATCTTATTAGCAACCGCCTTAGAAAAAGCGATAAACTGCTCTTGTGGCACTTCTGGCCGCCCATTGTAAACTTTAACGTAATAATCATCGGCGATAAAAAAGACAGATCCACTCTCTACAAACCCTTGAGCTCCGATGGCCTGCAGTTTGACTCCCTGTGGCCGCTCTTCGGCATAAATACCAAAAGCCTTTAACTTATTTTGGTGACGATACAATTCAAGCGTCAGTATTTGTCCGTCCTTGTTTTTATAATCTATCACCCATAAATCCTGAAATCCATAACTCAGGTAAAAATCTGATGCTCCATTGATGTAATCATAAAGGTTATCGGGCGAATAATATTGCTTCTCTCCTTCAATGCTCCAATCCTGGATGCTGGCAAACTTCTCTGGGTAATCCTGCGCATTAGCACTGCTCACGGCTAATATCAGGACTAAAAAAATTTTATATACAGGCATATTTCCATTTTTATCGATAATTATTCTAAGATGAAACTATTTGTATTGTATAAAAATCCGGTGCTGAGTTTAGTTTCTATGTTTGTCTCCCAAACGGATCACAGACTAAGTGCTTTTATCTCGCAAAAAGCTGATAACTAATAGCAACCGGCCAAGAGTTGCTCCCTGAGCCCTGTCGAAGGGATTAATATTATTTATATATCAATATTGCGCAAGGCGCATGTGTTACTTCGGATTTATTATTCACCAACCGTCAATCAAACAATAAACTCATCAGGTACATTCATCAAGCGACTCACCTTTTGCACCTTTTCTCCCACCGCAAAGTTCTTGACACAGCTGACCGTGCAAGCATCGCAATTCGAACAAGGATCGTTCACCACCCCCATCTTAGCCAGTAATTCTTTGGCTTTACCCATCTCACGGTAGCCATAGGTATACATATAAGAGCGCATAATCTCGGGTATTGGCAAATTCTTTTGGCACTGCCCTTCGCACTGGCTGCAAGCATTGCAATACAATCCGGCATAGTCGCGTGCAAACTCCAGATCCCTCTCCTCCTCTTTGCTCATTTTTAGCTTTTTCATAACGCCCCAGCTTTCTTCCAGCTGATCGATGGTTGCCACACTTGGTATGGATGTACAAATGTGTTCGTTCTGCAAGGCCCATTTTAAGGCTGCTTTGGTATTAACCGGCTTTGTTTTTTCTTCATCCAAAAATCCGCCAGCCATGGTTTTCATGGCTACAAAACCAATGCCTTTGGCCGCTCCCTCATCGATGGCTTTATTTAAATCCTCAATGTGATCCTGCTTAAAATTGTATGCGGTCAATACCACGTCATATATTTCTGCTTCGATGGCTGCCCGTATCACTTCCGGCTCGTTTTTATGAGTCGATACCCCCAGGTATTTGCATTTACCCTGCTCTTTGGCCAGCTTTAGGGCTTTAATAATCTCAGGATGCTGAACCGCCTGCCGGGTTGAAATGGCATGCACATACAATAAATCAACCGACTTAACTTTTAATCGCTCCAGACTGGTATCAAACATTTTAAGAAATCCTTCAGCCGTACATCCTTCACCAATCATGCCCGTTTTTTGATCCAGATCATCGGGATAAACCTTAGTTACCGTAAACAACTGACTCAAATCCTGCTCTTTGAGTGCTTCGCTCAACATGGCTTCATGCTTGCCTTCCAGATAAACATAGGCCGTATCGAAATGCTTAACGCCTATGGCCAGACCCGCCTTAATCATGGTTGGATCTTTCATGGCACCCATACTTACAATGGGTAGCTTTATACCGGTTCGACCCAAGGTGCGATAGATAATTTTGTCTTTAGCTTTCGACCTGGCTTCAGCACTATGTGGTAATAAGGTAGCACCGGCCAAACCGGCTGCTGTCATCTTTAAAAAATGACGTCGGTTATTTTTCTTTGCATCGTTCATCATTATGGGTTTTAAAAAGGGAAATGTAAGGTAAGTAAAATCAAGCTCATAACGAAGACTATTCACCAAAGCCTTAAGTGTTTAGAAAGATTCTTAACAAGTTGTGGCCGCTATAACGTTTAGGTGATACACACCAAAAGATTGATTTAGCCATCAGGAAACCCGATATTGTTATTTTAAACTAATCTTTAAACGGCATGCACATATTAATTACAGGCACTAGTTCGGGTATTGGCCATGGCTTGGCACAAGAGTACCTGGCCAGAGGAGCAAAAGTGTGGGGCATCAGTCGGCGCCTTGCCAGTGACCTGATGGATCAGGATAATTTTCATCATCTTCAGTTGGATTTGACCGATCATGAAGCGGTTGAAGCTCAGGTTCCCGGTTTTCTGAGTGATACCAAACGATTTGATATGGTCATACTAAATGCGGGTATATTGGGACCGGTTAAATGGATGAGTGAGGTGGATGCCGATAGCATGAAACAGGTTATGGAGATCAATGTATGGTCCAACAAGGTATTGCTCGACAAGCTCTTTAATCTTGATAAGGATATCCGGCAGGTCATTGGCATGTCCACCAAGGCCAGTCTGCGAAGCACGCCCGGGTGGGGTCCTTATGCCGTATCCAAAGCCGCCCTTAACATGCTGATGAACGTTTATGCCAATGAGCACCCTGACACCCATTTTATTGCCTTTGCGCCGGGACTGGTCGACAGTGAAATTCAGGAAACAATCTGGAACATTAAAGAAACGGATAAATACCCGGCAGTGGAGCGACTGCAGCAAGCCCGATACACCGAAGATATGCCCGATTCACGTGCTGCAGCAGCCAAGCTGATTCGTGGCATGGAGAAAGCCCGTGAACTCGAAAGTGGCTCCTATGCTGATGTTAGGGAGATATGATGGAGGAATTTGGATGTTTGATGGATGATGTATGACGGAGGATGTAGGATGGTATAAAATGAGAAAAGAAAAAAGTGAATAAGACTTGACACTAGTTACTATGAAATGTTTTACATGGTAGAACAAAAATTGCAACTAATCAGGTTATGTATTTGCTTGTAGTGTATTGAAAGTTAAGATGTTTTTAATTTCTCGCAAAGTTCGCAAAGCTTTTTGCGCAAAGACGCAAAAGTCAGGTTTTGAATTCTTGGCTTACTTGGCGTGAAACTGATTATTACAATTAACATCGTTTTTAGCACATTAGAGCACCTGAGTAATTATCAAAAATTTGAGTAATTAGCGGTTGAAAAACAGAAAGAATTATCAAATGGCAAGAAAAATAAAACGTCAGTTAGGTCTTCTGGAGGTTATTTGCGTTTCCTCCGGTGTGATGATCAGCTCCGGCTTGTTTATCTTGCCTGCCATTGCCTATGCCCAAACGGGGCCGGCCATGATCCTCTCCTATGTCATTGCCAGCTTAATGATAATCCCCACCGTTTTGTCCAAATCGGAATTGGTGACAGCCATGCCGGTAACAGGCGGTATCTATGTCTTTGCCGACCGAAGCATGGGACCTTTAATGGGCACCATCGGCGGATTAACAGCCTGGATATCGCTGGCCTTTAAATCGGCGTTCTCCTTGTTGGCCATGGGTATTTTTGTGATACTGCTCAAACCGGATGTTACGGAGATTCAGATGAAAATTATTAGTGTGGCCTGGTGCCTGCTTTTTACCTGGCTAAATATCAGAGGTGTTAAATTCTCCGGCCGTTTCCAGACCATCACCGTTTTGATACTGGCACTCATCCTAATCATGTACATTGTTGTTGGCGCTTTTAACATTGAAGCCAGTCGTTTTACACCTTTTGCTCCTATGGGAGCCAACTCCATCTTTATGACAGCCGGATTGATTTTTATCGCTTTCTCGGGCACCACAAAGGTAACGGCCATTGCCGGCGAAGTTAAAAACCCGGGACGCAACCTGCCCGTTGGCATCTTTTTTTCCTGGGGCATTGTTTCGCTATTATATGTGGCCGTGGTATTTGTTACCGTGGGCATTCTTAATCCCAATGAATTAAGCACTTCTTTTACACCCATATCACTCGGCGGGGAAGCCATTATGGGACGCTTTGGCATCATTCTGATGACATTGGGCGCCTTGCTGGCCTTTATCTCCACAGGAAATGCCGGTCTGCTGGCAGCTTCGCGCAATCCGCTTGCCATGAGTAAGGATGAATTATTACCAGGGGTATTCAGCCGATTAAGTAACAAAAATACGCCGGTGGTTGCCATCCTCTGTACCTCGGCCATTATGATTGCGGTTATTCTGTTTCTGGATATTGAAACCTTTGTAAAAACGGCTTCGGCCCTTAAGCTTGTTTTATTTATCATTGCCAACGTTGCCTTAATATTTATGCGCGAGGCCAACATCCGGCACTACCGTCCCAAATACATCTCGCCATTCTATCCCTGGGCGCAAATAATCGGCATTGTGTGTTATGTATTTCTGCTTTTCGAAATGGGTACCATGCCACTGTTTCTGGTGGTGGTATTTATCGCTAGCGGCACCGGCTGGTACTTTCTTTATGCCCACGGCCGCATTAAAAGGGAATATGCCATTTTACATTTGATCGAACGGCTGACGGGCATTCGCACAACCGATCAGGTGCTCGAAGAAGAGTTAAGGGAAATACTGGTGGAGCGCGATGGCACCAGTCGCAAGTGGTTTAGCAAGCTGATTCGCAAAACCGATATTACCGAATTACAGCCTGACCAGACTTCGGAAGATCTGGCCAGGCATGCTTCCAATAAAATAAACGAGAGTACGGAGACCAAACAGGCCGAGATCGAACAGATCATCAGTGATAAGCTTAATCAGGACTATAGTGTGGTGGCCGAGGGTCTGGCCTGCCTTTCCATACCCATCAAAGGAAACCGGAAATTTGAGTTGATGCTATACAAGTCACAGGCGGGTATTTCTACTTCTCTTCCCAAACCATTGCATGGCATTTTTATCATTTTCTACACCAAAGATGAATGGAACCTTCATCTGCACACCTTATCCAGATTAATAAAAGCCAGTCAGGCTCGAAGTTTCAGCGAAAAATGGCTGGATGCTTCTGATAGCAATGTGTTAAAAGAATTACTAATTCAACATTGTGGCGATAAACTTTAGTTGCCTAACCAAGACAAGCCAGTAAAGTTTCAGTATCAAGATGTGAGTAGCAAGACCATTTACAGCTTACTTAAAATATTCTGTCAAAAATACTGCTTGCCCCTAATAACGGGGAATATCAGGCTATCAGCTTTTTGTAGATGGAAGTTTTTTCGATCTCACTTTGATCCTTCTTCGATACAGCATTGATATAGCTTCGTATAATCTTCGTATGTGCTTCGTACCACCTTCGGTACGCGCGCGTAGCGAAGATAATACGAACATGTATCGAAGCAGACTCGAACAAGTATCTATAAAGAACAAAAAATGACACAAAAACGTGCTTTTTTAGTAAAAAAATGGCCTAAAAGCAGCATTTTAACACGAAATACCATTAAAAAATGAGAAATCACCTGATTTTACTACTCATATGTTAACTACAAACATTCTAAAATGAAGCTATCTTGCTCATTTTCTTCCATATGCAACTTTCTATTTTCACGGTAATATTACAGTTATTTATTTGGCTTTTTTAATCCATAGATTTGAATCAGATTTGAAAGTAATGCTAATTCCGATACATAATCAAAATGGCTTTGAAAGCAAAGTGAGTTAAACCCGAATTATGATTCGTGAACGGTATTATTTCAATCCCTGACAAAACTCAAATATCAATCACAAATAACTTCTTACCTTAGTCCAAATGAAACGAACATGTAAATTTTAATCATAAATATTACACTCAGGGTAATGATTAAAATTTCTTGAGAGTTCCATGTGACAACTGAAAGAAAATTTAATCATATGAAATCGAAACATTTAAAACTGTTCTATAACTAATCATTTTCATTATGAAACAACTTGCTTTATTGGCAATGTTTGCCCTTTTGCTTGGCGCCTGCTCTACTCCGCAGAAGACGCAAAAAGAGGCAACTTTCACCAACCGTAATCTAAAGGTTGACAGTGAAATAATGACTCCGGAAGTACTTTGGTCCTTTGGTCGTGTTGGAAGTGTGGCGGTATCACCCGATGGTGAAACGGTGGCATTTACCATTTCGTATACCAAGATTGAAGAAAACAAAACCTACACCGACATTTACACCATGCCAAGTGCCGGTGGCGATTTCACACAGCTGACCTTTACCAAGGGAGGCGAATTTGAAGTGAACTGGCGCCCCGATGGTGCTAAAATTACTTATCTATCGGCTGCTTCGGGCGACGTGCAATTGTGGGAAATGAATGCCGACGGATCGCAGAACCAGCAGGTAACAAAAATAGAAGGCGGTATCGAAGGTTATAAGTATTCGCCAAGCATGGATAAGCTGGTTTACTTGAAGAGTGTTAAGCTTGATAAAACCGTTCAGGACCTGCACCCCGACCTGAAATTTGCCGATGCCCGCATCGAGGATGATCTCATGTATCGCCATTGGGATCATTGGGTGGATCCAACTTACACGCACGTGTTCTACATTAAATATGCCAATGGGGCCACCGTTGGAAAAGGCACCGATATTATGGAAGGTGAGCGCTACCATTCGCCCAATAAACCATGGGGTGGCATGGAGCAAATCAACTTTTCGCCCGATGGCAAAAACATTGCCTACACCAGCAAGAAAAAAGTAGGTATGGAATCGGCTTTCTCAACCAATAGCGATATCTACGTTTACAACATCAAAGAGGCCACCACGAGGAACTTTACCGAAGGCATGATGGGTTATGACATTGCACCGGTTTATTCGCCCGATGGCAAATACATGGCCTGGGAAAGCATGGAGCGCGATGGCTACGAGGCTGATCAAAACCGCCTGTTTATTATGGAACTGGCCACCGGTGACAAGAAAGATTACACGGCTGATTTTGACCAGAATGTGCATGGCATTACCTGGACACCCGACAGCAAACACATTTATTTCACCAGCGAAGACAAAGGATCGAAAGAGATTTTCCGCTTCGACATGGCCGATGAAAACATTTCACAGGTAACGGATGGTATCCACAACTACAACTCGGTGGCCATTGCAGCCAACGGATTAATTGCCACCCAAACATCGATGAAACACCCAACTGAAATCATCAATGTGAATATTGAAACAGGCGAAGGCACCAATATCCCAAAGGTTAACGAGCCATTGCTAAGCCAGCTGAAGATGGGTGATGTTGAAAAACGCTGGATTAAAACCACCGATAACAAAGACATGTTGGTGTGGGTGATTTACCCGCCTAACTTTGACAAGAACAAAAAGTACCCGGCTTTATTGTATTGTGGTGGTGGCCCACAGAGCATGGTTAGCCAGTTCTGGAGCCTGCGCTGGAACTTCCAGATGATGGCCGCCAACGATTACATTATTGTGGCGCCTAACCGACGTGGCCTGCCGGGCTTTGGTCAGGAATGGAACGAGCAGATCAGTGGCGACTACGGAGGTCAGAATATGAAAGATTACTTCTCGGCAATCGATGCCGTAGCCAAAGAGCCATTTGTGGATGAAAACCGCCTGGGAGCAGCCGGTGCCAGCTATGGTGGTTACTCGGTTTACTGGTTGGCAGGTAACCACAACAAGCGCTTTAAAGCCTTTATCTCACACTGTGGTATCTTTAACTTTGAGCAGATGTACAGCACCACCGAAGAGATGTTCTTTGTGGACTGGGATTACAAAGGCAACTACTGGGATAAGAGCAATAAAACAGCCATGCGCAGTTATGCCAACTCACCGCATAACTTTGTAAAAAACTGGGACACACCGATGTTGGTGATCCACGGTGCGAAAGATTTCCGCATCCCGTATACACAAGGAATGGGTGCCTTTAACGTGGCGAAAATGCGCGGTGTGCCTGCCCGCTTCCTGTACTTCCCCGAAGAAAATCACTGGGTATTATCGTGCCACAATGGTATTCTTTGGCAACGCGAATTCTTCCGTTGGTTAGACACCTACCTGAAGTAAGCAGCGCTTGAAAATATAACAAGGAGGTGTACAAACTGAGTTCACCTCCTTTTTTTAATCAATAATGCGCAAGGCGCATGGGTTGCTAAGGACTATCCCCACACATCATAGCAATAGTTGAAAATACCACCGCAAATGCAAGTAGCTACCTAAAAAACACAATCAGGTCTTAATGTTTTGTAAATTAATCAAAACATCCTTCCTATCCCACCACATCTGACATTCAGACCTTTATAAAACAACCATCATTTCTTTTTCCTCTTCTTATTAACGAAAAAACCTGACATTTAATTTTCATTTTCGTATATTGAGTTAAACTCGAAATATGCATTAATAAATCTATTACGTGATGAATCTACTGCCAATCAAGTCGCAAGCTAATTTGCTTCAACTCACCATAGCGTTGCTATGCATCGTTTCAGTAAATTCTTGATTGATTGCAGATTCAATACTCACTACGAAGTCTTAACGCATAATTCGGGTTAAATAATAACTTAAAGCCCGATTGATACGCTTGACTTAAGCTGTTAAAAACCGGGATTTACCAAACACTTAAACTATGAACTCTAAAATTTCCATGGCTAATGAGAGTTTTTGTTTTCTTAGTCAATCAAGTGAATTTCTAAACCTTGTGCTCAATAATATTAAATCCTGCGTATTATTGCTGGACAAGGATGTTAGGTTAACGGCTTATAATAATTCTATGAAAACCATCTTCTCGAACCGAAAAGGAGAAGATTTGCATTATGTGCGTTGCGGTGAGGCCATTGGTTGTGCCTACCAGGTGTCGGAAGAAAAGGATTGCGGATTAACATCGAAATGCTGCGATTGTGAGTTACGAGTGGCTGCTTTAACCAGCTACACCACCGGCAAAGAAGTGTACAATGCCCATGTTGTAAAGCCCTTTTTTACCCATGATAAAAAGCGTGTTGACAAACACCTGCAGTTTTCAACACGCTTATTCTATTTTGGCGAAGAACGCTATATTATCCTGATTATTGATGATATCTCCCACTGGATGAAGAAGGTTGGTGTTAAAGCAGAGCTGGTGGATTGATCGCAGTGCATCTATTTCCTGTAGTACACAAATCTTTAAATTTGCTATACTTTAATAATTTCAACTTCAATGCGATACAGGTATCATTGCTGATCGATGGCTGACTTTTCTGAAATTTTCAGTTTAATAGTCTCCCATATTTTTATTTCGTCTACATCCATTTTATCAATGTTACTCTCAACAAAAGAAAAATGTTTATTCTGTTCGTCTGAATTTCCATTTAAAGAGAAACCAAGTACCAAATACATGGCTGCACTTAAAGTTTGATTATTTGTATATCTAAAATCTACTAGATTGGCCAACATATCTATGCCCTTTTCAACTTCACCTTTATCGATGAGTACAGAACCTCTCGTGCCCCGGAATATCTTTTCTCTCGGCACCTGTGAGTAGGCTTTTTCTGAGTAAAAGTCAGCCTTATCCAGATCATCTAATAATAAGTACAACCAGGCGATATTATTATTCACCAGTGCTTTATATCTCTTATTGTCTTTGTCGTCTAAAGAGTCGGTGGTTTCCAATAAAATAGCCAGCGCTTTAGAATACTCACCTTTTTTAAGATACATTACAGATAGATTAAGCTTCACATAAATCAGAATCTCTCTGTCTTTCAAGTGCCTCTCATATATTTCAATTCCTTTATCATATTCTTTTGCTTCATAGTAATCATAGGCATCGAGCAATTCACTTGTATTTAATTCTTTACTGAGCTTTTCTCTATGTTTGAAGGGTAATCTTAGGATACTTAAACCATCATTCGACATATTGATTCCCATATAGGTAACTGAAAATGGAATAAGAGCAACAATGATTAAAAAGCCATTTGAAATAATAAACATGCTACCAAAATCAACTCCATGCTCGCCATGAATGCTTTCCAGATTAAACCCCAAAATAAAGTAAACCCCGCAGGCAAAAAGAAGATTAAAAAGGAATCCCCCTGAAATGTAAAGCAAATGTTTTAATTTAAGCAGATTCTGATTTGGAAAGGTCGCAAAAGCAAATCCACTATTGAAAGGGAAATTGACAACTACCTTAATGTCACAACACTTAAAACGCGCCAGCTCATGACCATTACCAAGCACAAGTCTTCTTGGCTGCCCTCCTCCTATTTTTGCAAATACTAAATGCCCGATTTCATGAATGACAATACCAACCTTAAATGACACAAAAATCAGTAAATAGTTAAGAATAATATTCGAAATTAAGGAATACTCATCTCCAATAAGCCTAAAGATCAATCCTAAACCTAAAGCTAACCAGAAAAATTTAGGAAATATAGTTAATAACACTTTGGTTTTATTCATTTGACATTGTTGTTGAGGATTTTATACTTAACAATTAGCACAAGGTTGGTTGCGTAATTACTTGAACTTATTTATGGTTGTAACACTCACCAAGCCAGGCTTTAATGCTACATTTTATTGTTGATCAATTCTTCATAATCTTATGTAATGCTAATGAAAAATATACTAGTAGTGGCAGATTACAGGCTTCTTCGCGTCAAATTGTTAATTAATTTGAGCATGTAACAAAACGAGATTTTTAGCCCTGCTTCTGCCATTACTTATACAAAATGTTGTATGCAGTTTTTATATGAAACTTCCATTTATAAAATCATTATCCATTAGAAAACACTCATAAAGTGCTGTTTGCCAAGAGTTTTTATTCACTTCAAATCTACTTCTATAACAATCAGCTAAGTGCGCCTTTAGTAAGTCGGTTCCACCTTTTTGAAAAAGACTAGTCAGTTGAAATTTAATATTCTCAAATTCTTCAAGTGCATGTGTTGAATATAAGTCATTCAAAAGATAGACTGAAAAGTGGTTAGAAATTCTATCTCTTAATAATTTGTTCCATGCTAAAGGTGGAGAAGTATAGAACTCAAACAAAATTGGTTTTAAATTAATTATTTTAGATTTTAGCCAACTCTCACTCTCAACGGAATCATAATAAGGATGCAAGGTTTCATCTTCTCCTTTGGTAGGAACATCGACTAATTTATCTTTATTGCAATCATGACATGACGGCACTAAATTATATGGAACAATAGATAATAAAGGATATTTTGATTTAGGTAAATAATGGTCTAACGTTCGAACAAGCCGTTGAGAGCAAATAGGACATTTCCCATTTGGAGCTGAAAGAAATATAGAATCATAATATGCTCTTGCTTTATTGTCCTTATTAAGCATCCTATCAGTATATAACTTTTTCAACTCTGTTGCATTTGCATTCTCACTAATGATAACATCTTGTTTTATCTGACTTAGGGTATGGTCTTTTTTTCTTGAATCAAATTCTGTCTCATGTGCAGTGAAAACATTTGATGAATCTAAAAGTTCTTGTTTTAATTCTTGACTACGCATATTATCGAGGCAATCAGTAAGAATATCTTTTACCTTAAATGTCGGTTTATCTATTTTCTTCATTTATTATGTAGCATTGTTCTTAAAATAGCTTTCCCTTCTTGTCCTAGCCTATGCCTTAGTAATTCTATCGCTTCTTCATAATTCTGCGTAGAATTAGCAATTTCATTTAAAATATTATGGAAGCCTGATTCAGTTACTTCTAAACCAAATACCTCCTGTGTTAACAACCCAACATTTTCTCCAAAGGATTCTATTTCTAATCTTTCTGCAATTGCATTCGCTCCATGCCTTCTTAATTTCCAAACACAACTTCTTGGAACCTCTTGTAAAACAACAGGGGAGTGTGTTCCAACTAATGCAACAGCATTTCTTTGTATTAAAATGTCAGATAGTGCTCTAATAAATGCTGAAAGTAATGGTGGATGTAAATAGCCTTCAGGTTCGTCTAATAATACAAGGCTCCTTTCCTCTATTGTTTCTACAATCCTTGTAACTGTTAGCAAGACTATTTTATGGCCAGAACTTAATCGGTTAAAAATAGTTGATGATTGTTCTATGAATTCTTCTTTATTTTCAATCAAAATTATATTTGCTATCCCAGCCTCGCTAAATACTGGGTCAGCTTCCAACTTTTTAATCGCATGAACCCACCTTTTAATTTTTCCTTGGATTCGACACTTTTCAACACTTTTTACAAACTCATTTTTTAATATCGTAGGGCTCTTAGGTTTGTCATTACCCTTTTCTCCTCTTTTTAGTCCAATATATGAGTAATTTAAATGTTTGGTTTTATCTCGCTTCTCTATAGCCAGAGTCATATCATCAAAAGCACTAAAGGAAACTGAAATTAAATTTGAAAATGGATTTTTTAAATCTTCATTTGAATCTGTAAAAAAACCATTTTTTCCATTTCTTCGGTTACCTCCAAGCAAAGTGCTAATTATACTATTAAAGAAATGTGTTTTGCCAACTCCATTTCTACCTATAATTACATTTATATTAGTAGGAGGATTTGATTTTGGTTCAACGTTAAAATCAAGTATCATGTCACCTACTTGACTATTGACATGCTTTGGCAGAGTATACTTAAAATTATAAGGTGTTAGCTCAGCATTACCTGTCGCAAGTCTCCTAAATTGCCCCTCAACAGACGCAGGGCTAACGAATCTCAATAAGGATATTTTAGTAACATTCTCGTTGAGTGCCTTCTTATAAATTTCTTCATCTAAAGCAATATCATTAAGAGCATTTAATATTTCGTCTCTCAAATCCACTCCCAAAGAATTTAAGGTCTCATAATATGTATCATCTTGCCCTAAGGAAAAAAACAGTTCACCTAAAATTTCAAAGTTATTAGGTAAGTCAGGTCTCCTTTGGTTTGTCATATTAAACTGACCAATTTTAACGGAACCTACTTGAGTAGCTATGCCTTCATTGTCATAGTAATACACACCATAAACTGTAGAATATGTAAACCAGTCATCCCAATCTGAACTAGTTAGAAAAACACAATTTTTTCTTGGTATATTTGAATTGTTTGTATTATTTAGATAAAATATCATTGTTTTATATAATAGAAAAGTCTTTTGTTACATCTCTTAAGGCGTAGACTGTTATTTGCTTAAATTGCATAACGGCTCGAATATGCGTAGTGCGGGATTCCAAGGCACTTCACTGTCATACCGCTACGTTTTTTATTAAAAGCTCTAAAGTTCAAATCTACTATATCGCCCCCCATTACGTATATTTATTGTTAGGTTTTCGTGCTTCATTCTTTGCTATCTCCGTATGCGTTGGCAAGACATGCTCTTTAAGCAAATTTGGTTGAGTGTGGGGTTTGTGTGTTTGCTTAATGTGCATGGCTTATGCGTCGGGTTCATCATCAGTTTTAATTATGGCTCTATCTGGTACCAAAGCGTTACCATTTCTAAATTCCTCTACAAGATGAAAGTTTGTTAATTGTTTTTCTGTCCAATACTTTTCAGGAGCATGTTCTAACATTATCATTTGAAATTCATCATTGTAATCTTCATTTAAATTCCCAATGAAGTTATTTAAAAGTGAAAATGCATCTTGAAGCTTGGCTTTGTCATCATCTTTTCCTATTTCAACATCTTCTTTTTTGCCTTCGTAGTATGGTTGACTTGGCTGGTCTAAAATAAGAAATTGAGGCACATAACTATCTTCTAAGCTTATGAAATGTTCATGGAGACCTAAAAACATAAACAAGTGAAGAAACATATAATTTGATTTACTACCAATAGTCTTTTGTGCATGTAATTCTTTTGGTTTTCTGACTTTTATATTCTTTTCTTTTACATCAAAATGAACTTTGTAATTTTCATAAACACCCATAGAATTTGAAGCATCAAAATAGCGTTGTATGGAACTTTCTAGTTCTCCAATAACAATTCTACGTTTTTCCTTCGTGTCATTAATAATGATACTTAATTCCTCAATTTCTTCAGTAATAGAACTTGTATCATCTAACTCATCCTCTAAATTCCATTTATTTTCATAAAAGTTGAGTTGTGATTTTAATTCGCCAATAAATATAAATTTCTGAGCTTCATCTGTATAATCCTTTGTTGTTGTAGGCAATGATGATAATTGCAAGTCAATCTCAGTAGCTTTAGCTTTGAGAACTTTTATCTCAGATTTTACATTAGTTGTTAAAGCTTTTCTATTAGAAATTTCTGACTTAATACTTTGTAGCGAAGTTTCTAAAGTTGATAAAAAAGTTTTTAATTCAATAGTCGGAATTAACTCTTCAAAATTGTCCTTAAGGTATTCAATAGGCTTTAAACTTTCATAATCACTTTTTAAACTCTTTTTGTAAGTATCATATTCAGAACTAAACCTTTCAAGGTTTCGAATTTTACGCCAAATACTTCTTTTTGATTTATTTAATTCATCAACAGTTTGCATATTATTTGAATAGCTGGCTGTTTTGAATTGATTAATTAACTGCAATAACCTTTGATGTCCATCTTCAACTGTAAATAACTTACGTTCAATCAGGTCAAACTCCTGAGCTTGCTTTAGTAGCAACAGTATTTTTTCGCCAAAAAGACGTTCTTCCTTATCTAGCGCCTTTTTCTTCTTTTCGATTTTTAATAACTCTTTTTCCAGTTTGTCAATACGCTCTTTTGCTAATACGTTACTAACATCATCAACGCCAATTGCAAGATAGAATATACGAGTCATTGCCTCAATATATTTGTCTCTATCATATAGGTGATAATCAAAGAATGTATTGGTATGAGCTATTGTATCTTCTGAGAGAGTATTGAATAATAAAAAATAACGATATGATATTTTTGAGCCAGCTGCAATATGTTTCCCTCCAAATGGTATTTTTAAACTCTCATCTATCCCAAATTCTTGCTCTAATGCTGTTTTTACAACTTTTATATCATTATTCGCTTTGGGTACTTCAGGCACAATACCATTACTTGAAAAATATATTTCTTTTGAACCAATATGCTTATCAGGGTGCTTTCGAACAATAGTAAAATCCTTATCATTAATTTTAAAATCAAGACCGTACCAAAGAATATTTTCATTAATAATTTCTTCTGTGATACTCGCATTTGTTGAAAGCATACAATAGTCAAATATTGATAATATACTTGATTTTCCTGTACCACTTCCACCTGTAATGACATTTACTTTATTCGGCAAAAAAGTTATTTCCCTTGGCTCTGATTCATTTTTAAACCAAAGTATTATTTTTTTAATGTGAAAATTCATAATTCAATTTTAAGTTTTAGATAAAATGAACTTGAATCTTGGTCTTTCATAAGTTCATTTAGCACATCAATTGCTTTAAAGATATTTTTTGCCCTTGAGCCTATACTTGAGGACAATTCAGGTGAAAAATCATTCTCATAATTAAAATGTAAAGAATCATTAACAATCCTGATTACATTGATATCATTTAAAATAGATATTGAATTTATTGTAATGGGTAAAAAATCTTGGAAACGCATATTGAAGTTAATAATACACTCGGGATTTTTAACAATAAACTCTTCTAGACTTCTTTTATAAGAACGACCTTTAAGTTTTCTGACCGTAGGTTCATGAAAAACAAATGGTAAAATCAATAAAGCTTTTGTTAAGGTAGTTATACCTTGTAATTTCATAAAATACCCAATAGCTACACTTGCTAAACCTTCATTATTATATAAGTATGCTGACTTTTTCATATCGTATATTTATTTTCCCAGTCATAATGCCAACCAATTAAATTATCGTCTGTTAAAAGATAGAAATGACCATTACTTAATTCTGTAGACAATATTGTTTCATCTACTTTTAGGATTTGATTTCTCATTTCATCTAAAAATGATACTGCTGTTACTTTGATTTCATCGTCTAAGTGGTCTAAAGCCACACCTGACTTTATCTTACTCGAAACGCTTCTAAATTTTGCTCGAAAAGAATTCTTCCATATTTGAATGGTTTCTTTATTAAAGTCCTTTACTTGCGAAGGCATTAAATCACCAGACTCTTCCCATTCCTTTAAATGATTATATAGTTGAAGCATATGAGTAGTAAACTCAATAATCAAATCTTTATCTTCTATTGTGATGTCTTCTATTTCCAATAATTGCTTTATGAAATTCTGCTCTTCAGGAGATGTAGGGAATTTAATATCGAATTTTCGAATAGGAAGATTTCTACTTAAACCTTTCCGAAAACAATTCTTAAATTTATCTCTAAAACCTTCAAAACTAACAGTATTAACAACGCCTTTCTTTATTTTAAGATAACTAGTATCTCTGAGTTCGGATTGTAAACAATTATAAACATCATCAACACGTTCAGGAAAATAAATTTTCTCTTCAATTCTTCTTTTAATTTTAGCTATTAAGTCATCTTCATTAAATTGAAACTCAATTTTTCCAATAAAATCTTTAAGTAGTGGTGATTTTAGCGTCCTAAGCTCATTAATGAAATTACAAATATTAACGTCTGATGTGTTGTCGTGTAACTCTGTAAGATATTTCTTAAAATCAGCTATTTTAATATCGTTATTCTTAGCCTTTATTAGATTCTGAAGGAATTGATTTGTAGAAACACTTTTATTACTAATTAATTGGAATCTTGTATTTTCAATGTAATCTTTTGGGGCGGTTTGTTCCTTAATGATTTTTGTCCAATTTGATACTGTTTTCCATAAATCCTTATCTCTTTCAGTTAGATTTATTGTTTCGCCATTGGTTTGAGTTTGTAAAGTATGCTTTGTCTGAATAAGAATTAGAGTTCCATCAGAAAGCTCGATATGCACATCATCTTTTTCCTCTAAACCAATCTTTTCCCCGTGTTTCAGCCCAAGGATAAGAAAAAAGAAATAGTAAAACTGATAATCAAATCCAATCGATGTATCAGCTGCGGAAATTATATTTTGTCTCTTTGAATTACTCATTTCATATTCTTCATGTTTATTAAATCCAATATCAGCTATTGTGCGATGGCAAAAATTTGGCTCTTTTGCAAGCTGAAGAATCAGCCTGTGTGTTGGAGCTTGTAAATGTGCCAAATATGCGTTGACTTGTCGCTCTTTGCATGAAACCTAACTAATCTATATCCCCACCCCTCTTCACGATATTTCTCCAATAGTAATTCTATACGTGCCGATACCGATTAAATATCACCTGTATCTTCACCTATGTGCAGATATAGTTGTTAAATATTAATGCCGTTTACAGTAGCCCTGAAGGGGCATCTGGTTATTTTTCCAAGTGCCGGCTAAAATATAAATTCTTTATTAATATTTACACTTATGTTGATAAATGATGCATAGTTGTTGATAAACGCTTTTGTGTAGATGGATAAGATAAGGGTACTTGCCTATGGCGAATCTGAAAACCATTGATTGGGATCTTCAAAAAAAGGAGGTTAAACAGCCGTTGCCGTTCCACCTCCTTTAAAATTAGCTATGGACAATTCGTATTATTCTTCGATGCTTGGTTCTTCTTTTTTGGCGCGTCGGGCAACAATTTCGTTGCTGTCGGCAATAATTTGATCGAGCACTGCGCAAAAAGCACCATACTTTTCTGTATCAATCATATTCATGGCCCTGAGGTAACCCGCCAATTGTTTATTAATCAATTTCAGCAAGTCCCTTTTCAGGCTTGAGGCATTCGCATAAGAGCTTTCGGTGGCTTTATCAGTTTCGTAGGCCAAAAACAAAGTCTCAAAACGATCCTGCGATTCCTGCACAACCGTCAATGCCTGGCTGGCTCCCGCTATAAGGGCCAGGTTTGCCTGCATCTCCTCGGTACTTAAATCATTGATGGCCGATTTAACGGAAGAAGATTGCATGCCGTAGCTTTCGTTAATAATATTCAGCCCGTAATGGTTCAGTACACTCATAATGGCTATGGCAGCTTTGCGAATGGCCGAATCCGTTTGATAGGTATAACCCAACACCAGGTAATAGAAGCCCCGGTAGGTATTGTCGCGCGTGTTATCAGCCCCTTCGAGTTGCGATTTGGTTTTAATGCGCTTAACAGCCGCGCTCAATGCCTTCGACTTCGTAATAATGATGGCCATAATGGCGTCCAGGTTCACATCTTCGCTAAGCGAAGTTTGCTTGTAAGCATTGATGCAACGTAATACGGCTGCGTCAACCTCTGCATTCCGACTTTCATAGAATAAATTCTCTTTCATCGTAATTAGTTTATATCTGTTAGTTATAGTTAAACGATGTAGAAATTATGAAATACACTCCAAAATTCAAATACCCAGGCTGATGTTAAAAAACATATTATATACTCTTGACATTCTTAGACACAAATACAATCGGGCTTTAGGGATGCTTATTGGCATTTAATAAAAGAGGTTTTTTACATTTACAACCCCACACTAAAACACTGTTATCAAATCATTTCACCAAACTTTAACCGGACTATAACATTCATTCCTGCAAATGCATTTTCTGATGAATTTTCACCTCTCCCATCCCCATTTTATAGTTCACATAAGTCATCATACAGGTCTTGCACGCTGCTGCATGACTCGCCAGATCACTTACTCAGGCATGCAGTCTACTTAACCACTTCCCTGATGGATTCTTAAACCATGCAGCGCACTGAATGAGTCACCTAAGCATTTGGTCAGGCCTTGCACCCCACTGCATGTCTTCCCTGATCAATTGCCGAAGCTTGCAGTGCACTTAACCACTTCCCTGATGGATTTTTACCCCATACAGTACACTGAATGAATCAACTAAGCATTTGATCAGGCCTTGCAGTCTAATGCATGCCTTCCCTGATCAATTGACGAAGCTTGCAGTGCACTTAAAGGCTTCGCTGATGGATGTAATACCTTGCAGTTTATTGATTCGCCTTGCCTGTATTGTGTTGGCGAAACATTATATCTCTTTTTAAATGCTTTGCTTAAACTTGATGGGGTCTCAAATCCAACATCATAAGCAACTTGAGAAATAGTAGCTTTTGAATCACTTAACAACTTAGCAGCCTTCTCCAGTTTTATTCGGACAATGAATTCACCCAATGTTTCACCCGTAACTGCCTTAAATATCCGGTGAAAATGAAAAGGAGACAAATCGGCTATTTGAGATAATTCTTTCAGACCGGCGCCAGCAATGTTATTATACTGTAAATAGTCGTAAACTTTATTGATCTTATTTTGATAGAGATTCTTTTTCAATATTTTGCTTTACTGTTCAATTTCACTCACATTACTTCTCACTTTTGATTGATCAGCTGCAGTGTTTAATATATTTATGAAGGATATTAAATTATACAGAATCAACAAATCTTCTTTGACATTTTCATACTTCACTTCAGTTTTACTTGAAAGTTTAATCTCACAAAATTCTCTTTTTAAATTTATTGCAAAGTAAAAGGTATTTTGAAATCTTGATTCTTGAACAGAGATACTAAAGCTCCTTTCAATTTTATCTTTTATTGAAACTAAATGTTCTGAGAGCTTAGCACTATCAATTTTATTTTTCTCCAAAAAATCCACCTTAATAAAAAGGCCTGAAAAGATCTTTCTTGTGCTTCTATAGATTGCTAAATCAGATATATTCGCATTCAAATTACTATAAGGGAAACGTAATCCATCATCTTCCTTTGTTATCGTATAAGATCCTTCCCAGAAACCACTATTCTTAATATGTGAAATATGAGTTTTATAAAGCGGTGTATAATCAACCTGAGAATCCATTAGTTTAATACACTTTTGAAAAAAATCAGCTTTGACCATTTTGTAAAACAATCGAATGTCTTTTTCAGCAACAAGTGATTCTGGCTTTTTAAAAATAAAAGAAACCAGTACCAATACAGAAACAACAGTTAAACCAAAGTTCAGAGCAAACCCAGATAACTCGGAATATAGATTGACAGAAAAATATACCAAAGCTCCTAGTAATACTATGAGATAGAACGATTTGTTACGATTCCCTTTAGCTATTAGCTTACCCCTCATTAACTCAAGTTTTTCTATGTCTTCCTTAAGAAGTTCTTTTAAATGTAACTCTACCTCTTGATTCGATTTCATCTTAGTTTATTTATTGCCTGTCATTTGAATTCAATGGATAACAAACATAACTATAGCACATACAAACTCCTCTTAGCTCTTTATCCTATATTGCGATTCTTAAACGTGTAAAAAATATGTATTTAAATACTGACCTCAATAAAGCTTAATTTAATGTATAATCGGTATTATTTCTTCTTTTTCTTTCTCTTGTTTTCAGCTACAATAGCCTGAATAACGACATAGGCCTTTTTAAAATCGCCAAATCTACAATTTACCTTAATTACATATTCTTCGTTTCCCTTAATTAAGATTATGCCATCATTGGGAATGTTTGCTGCAAACCGGTTACCTGCCCACTCTTTTTTTGACGTAAAATCGTAATAGCCTTTTTTGTAATCCAGTCTGTCAATTTTAGTTAAATCATATTTCTCCTTAATGCCCAAAGGTGCATAAGAAATCTCAATAAACTCTTTACAGACCATTATATTGCAGGCATACCTGCTAATTGACACATAAACCAGGAACGCAATCAATGCAAAATATAGGAGACTTGATGATAATGGCATTCCATTTATGAGAAATACTATTGGCACCAATAAACTTATAATTACCCAAACATAAAAGTTAATGGGAAGACGGGTTTGGAGTATTGGATTGTTACTTATTGTCATGCTAAATCTTTATCAGTATTTTTTGTTGATATTCTTGGTCGATCAAGGAAACAAATACTTATGACGTAAGCTGAAAATCAACAAATAGTTTCCATTAATATGATTTATTGACTTGCTTGCCTTAAATTAATAATTCTCTGGTTATTTGTTCGTTGTGCAACAGCTACTAATGATAACAAACGCTATTTTATTATTTGTTGAATAAATGGTTTTATTCCGGCAAAAAAGAATTCAACTGCAATTACCATGACAATGAGTCCCATAAGCCTCATCATTACATTGATTCCGGTCTGACCTAAAAACTTTATTATTCTTGAAGAACTGTACAAGATGATGAAAGTCAAAAGCATTACTATTGCTACGGAAATTACAAGGACTATTTGTTTTTCTACAGAAGTAGCGTCTTCCATCATAATAATTGCATTTGTAAGCGCACCTGGTCCGCAAATCATAGGTATAGCTAAAGGTGTAATTGAGATATCATTTACATATGTTTTTATTTCTTCATCTTGTACTTTTACTTTTACCAGTCTCGCTTGTAACATATCCATACCCATTATAAAGAATATTACTCCACCTACTATACGAAAACTATCAACTGAGATTCCGAAAAAATTAAATAATGCCTGCCCTAAGAATGCAAATGAAATTATTGTAATCAATGAAACAATTGAAGCTTTTTTGGCTGTTTTCGTTCTATCCTCTTGATTTAAATCAGCAGTTATCGTTAAAAATATAGGCATCGTGCCCAATGGGTTTATCAATGTAAAAAATGACGTAAATGTCAATAATCCAAATGTTAATATTTCATTCATTCTCTGTATTCTTTATTTTTTTGCTAATGTAATAGGCTATGAGTAGTTGCCGTTTTCGAACTACTCTTTCTTCAATTTTTAACATAGTAGATGCGGGAGGTAGTACAACCACATAGCGCTGTTAGCAATTACTTATAAGCCATTGCCAGCAGCTTTATTCATCTATTATATTTAATCTTAATTCTTTCATTGATTCTGACTCATAGTCAAATACGCCTTGTCCACCTCTAATTGTAATTCTCTCCACATCGCCGATTTTATAGTAACCAGGAGGAGAATACCTATTGTTTTTAATCATGCTTTTAATATCCCACACCTCACAATAAGTGCCAAAAGCAGGGATTTTAACTACTTTTTTTATACCTATTGGCTTATTAAGCAATTCTACAAATTCAGTCTCTCCATATAATCCAACATAAAAGTTTGGAATATTTTCATACACCTCTAGTTCCCTACTGAAATTAGCTTCGTTTTTAATCTTAAATTCAAGTTCAATTGGCTCAGTACGAGAATAAGTCATTTTTTTTGAATTAAACGAAAATTTCCATCCCAATCCATGTTTAAGCAGGTTGTTCTTAATGTTTAGCTTTTTTTCAATATTATTTTTCCTCGCAAACTCTGGATATTCTTCAATTAGCTTTTCATAAACTATTAATGCTGTATCAATATACCTCAATCTTTCTAATAATGAATCACCACAATATGTGTATATATAAGCCATATCCATCAATACCTCAGGTATAAATTCACTGTCTTGATACTTGCTCAGAAAACTTCTAGAGAAATTCAAATCATGATCCGAAAAATGCTCAGGATCTCCCTCTTCATTTCTAAAGCAATTATTATATTCTTGAATAATCCACTCAGCATTATCAGCATATTCACTTTCTGGATATGATTGAATTATTGTATCTAAATAGAAATAACAATAAGGTCTTGATAACCAACCTCGACTAAATACGTCACTTAACACATTTTTATCAAAACAATTATATTTATGCCAGAGCTTAATGTCGGTAGTCAAGTTAGAATCATTAATTAATGTAAGTTCCCGTTTAATCCTATCAAAACAGATAGAATCATTTTTACCAAAAACCTTAATAAATCTACTCTGCGGGTATTCATTTTTTAATATTTGATAATACTTTTGAGCATTTGCAATATCTCGATCTACGCCATACTTAATTGTAATTCCATAATAAATAACATCTTTTACTAAATCATATTTCCCTGCTTGTAGATTTTCTAATAAAACCTTAAAAGTTTCATCTGACATTTGATGTATTAAATAGGAAATTGTATTCTTTTCTAAAATTTTAAGCTTATTGTTTATTATGGTATTTGTGCTATTATTAAATCTCTTTTTAACCTTTAGGTAACTATTTAATATTTCAATTGGATTCTCTGAATAATTCATCTCAATTTCATGAACCAATTTCTTAAATAATATTTCATCATTGCAGATGGAGCTATTTAAAATCAGAGATTTAAATAATTGCTCCTTTCTTAAACGCATCAAACGATTTCTATAATTAATAAATAAATAGTTATCATCAACATGAAGACTGGAAATATTATTAAATGGTTTTGGGCATCTAAAAATCTTTTCTGTTTTCATTTCTAATTTAAAAATGAGATTTTCGCTAGTAAACCAAATAAGACTATCATCTACACAAAATGTTTTTGGATAGTTTTCAAATTTGATTGATACAGTTGAATCATTAGAGTAGTCAAAATAAGAAATGCTACCATTCAGATCCCACAACTTGCCATCATAAAGAAAACTATTGTAACTTGGTCTATTATAATTAAAATCCTTAATCAAATCATTAGGAAAAATGACCTTCTTCTTATTCTCCTGATAAGTAAATACAATAGCATTATCAATTAGACGATAGTTAGTTATAATATCATACTTAACTCCTTTCACCTTATTAAATGGAACTATACTATGAGATTCTTCATCAAATAGATAGTTACTGTTCACCACTAATTTCCCATTATCAGATTTAACAATGCTTTTTATCCAAATTCCATTAAAATCAGAAATTGAATCAACAGAAAAATCAGATTTGCGAATCCTAAAAAAGCCTTCTGAAGTACCAACCCAAACATAATCCTTAGAGATTGAAATGCATGATAATGCGCTCCTTTTAAAGAAATCCTTAGAAGATAATTCTCTTATTTCCTTATTAAAAACATTATAACGAACAAGTCCATGGTGAAAACCAATAGCCCAAATTAAACTATCATTAAATTGATCTTTTACAATGTTCTCTTCTCTAATTTCATTTCCAACTTTTCCAAGAAAACTTGATAGGTTTCTTAATCCAGTGAAGTCTTTATTTATCTCATAATTACTCCCATTGGTTCTAATTAATAATCTTCCCTTATTAAATGGAGAATCGTACATTTCAAAAATTGGTAAAAGAAAACTTTTACTAAACACAATAGAATCAAAATTTTCTAAAATTTCATTCTCTTCTACTACTTTCATTTGATTATCAACTAAAGCAGTATCACAACTATTCAATCTTATCTTAGCTATTGAATCAATGTGGTTATTGTTTTCTTTTTTACTTTCTTTTATAGAAGTTGTACAAGAAATGATTAAAAAAATAAATATAAATAGCGTTAATATTTTCATAAGTTATATTTGTCTTTTTTTATTGCTGCTAACTAACTTATATCCCCCACCCCTCTTCACGATATTTCTCCAATACCATTTATATACGCGCCAATAAATATTAAATATCAATTGTATCTTCCATTAGGTACAGATCTATTTCTTATATTTTAATGCCGCTTTCATTAGCCATGAACGGAAGTATGGTATTTTTCCATGTGGCGGCTAAATTATAAATTCTTTATTAATATTTTCGCTTATGTTGATAAATGGTGTTTTGCTTTTGATAAACGCCTTTGTGTAGATGCAAAAAGTCAGGAGTAGCGACCTTTGGATTGACACCTTGTGTCGGATACATACCGGTACGTATTATAAAGCCTGCTTTGCAAATGATCAAAAAAAAAGAGGTAAAATAGTCCGGCCTTTCTCCTCCTTTAAAGTTAGCTAAGGACAAAAAGTAATACTCTTTGTATGTTGATTCTTCCTTTTTGGTACCTTGGGCATCAATCTCGTTGCTGTCGGCCATAATTCGATCGAATACAGCACAAAAAGCCCCCACCAAAATTAATTACTTTAATAGTATTCACAACGATTCTTTCCCCTACGGCATTGAGGAAGGTAAAAAAGGAACTGACTTTTCAATTAGCAATGCAATTTGACAATTCTTTTGTTTATGTTTGTTCGATTTTGCAAAATAAAATGAACACAGAGCTTTCATGAGTTAAACAATCAACTCTTTGGCTCAGCGTCTCTGTGTTGTTTTTTAATTTGAGAAACTTTTAATTACATTCTTATGCATGTAAAGGGATATTCATTTTTTACCTTTTTTAAGATTATTCAAAAAAAAAAAGCGGGACTTATTTATCCCACTCTTATTGCCTTTGTTGTTTTGGATATTGCATTAAAGCATAAGACCTCCACCGGCCTGTACAACCTGTCCTGTAACCCATCCGGCTTCATCACCAGCAAGCAGCAGAACAGTTTTAGCTATATCAATCGGTTCGCCTAAACGCCCCATTGGTGTTTGCGCCACGAAAATCCCCAGCATCTGCTCGTCCTTTCTTAATTCCGCGGTAATATCAGTCGCCGTTAAGCCAGGGGCTACCGCATTAACGCGCACGCCACTTGATCCGTATTCAGCTGCCAGACATCGGGTAACATGATCCAGGGCCGCTTTCGATGCCGCATACATGGCTGATCCGGCCATCACTCCTTTAGACATAACCGAAGTAATATTGATGACATTTCCTTTCGATTCGATAAGATAGGGAGCTGCCTCACGAATCAAAGCCAATGGTCCAAATACATTTGTTTGAAAGGTACTTTCAATAACCTCATCACTGGTTTCCGATAAAGGTCCCATTGCTCCGGTACCCGCACCATTAACAAGAACATCCAGTTGCCCAAACTTTTCGATTGTTTCATCGATTATTCGTTTGGCTTCTCCCTTTTTACTAACATCTCCAACAATGAAGCATGTCTGTTCGCCTAATTTCTTAGTGGTTTCTTCCAATACATTTTGTCTTCTGCCAGTAATAATTACTTTTGCACCTTCGCTTACAAAAGCTGTTGCCGTAGCTTTTCCTATTCCTGTTCCACCACCGGTAATTAAAACCACTCTGTTTTCAAATCTTTTCATTGTTTTCTATTTTATGATTATTAAAGAATTTTATTCTGCACTTCACCCACAACGTGTAAAACGCCCTTTCTTAAACTGGTACAGGCCTGATAAGATGGCATAACAATCCCATTTACATCACTTACCCAGAGTGATATATGCTTTTAAGATGACGACACAAAAGGGTGTTCTATCTCAGCAGACAACTTATCGAAAGCCGGTCTGAATAACTATTAACTTGTTTGTTTTTAATTGTCTTTAATACTCAAGCAATTGCCCAGATATTAATCAAATGAGTAACACTATTCGTTTTCCGATTTTATACCATTCCAAAAGCTTTGCCAAGCCATTTGAAAACATTCATCTTTATCTAAACCATTGTCAATAAGCTTATCGCTTGCTTCAACAATGCTTAAATAAAAGTTCATCATCCATTGTATTGAAAGATCTTTAGAGATTTGTTGCGCTGCCAGCAATCGCTCAAAAACCTGAACATAAATTGAGTACATTTCGATAAAGTTCTCATTTTCTGTTGCCACTTCAGGGTATTCCTCCTTTCGAACCTGGCAAAAAACCATATATTTTTTAGCGCTATTAATATCGAACTTAAGAAAGGCCTTTAATCTGTCTTTATCATTGGGGCTATCATCTATTATTTTTTTTAGATGAAACAGGTATTCGTTTATGATGAAGTTAAAAACTGAATCCATCAATTCATCTCGTCCGCTGTAATGACGGTGAAGCGTTCTTCTTGAAATACCAAGATTTCCAGCAATATCATCAAGCGTAGCACTTAAATCTTTGCCCCAAGTGGTAATGGCAGATTGCAAAATCTTCGTTTTTGTCTCTTTCATGTGACAAATATAGATATATTTTTTGAATGTCACACAAATGTGTCATTTTTTTATCTGACTCGACAATCAGGGTGAGAAACTTTCTATTAATCTGACATATAGTCAGAAATCATCTAAATCACAAGAAACATGATAACCGTGTTAATAGTGGAATCTGCTTTAATTAATGCTAGTTATACCGATTATAGCTGTTCTTAAAACCTCACTTATTGATTCTTTTTAGGCTTATATACCTCAATCGATTCATTTATTTTCTCCAGGTATATATCGGCCCGTTCGGCTGCAAAATGGTCAATAACATAGGTCATTAAGCCCAGGGTTATCATGGCCAGGCTAATGGCTTTCCAGGCAGGTGATTTGCCGACTATGAAGAAGAGAATCGCTCCGCCTATGGTAAGAATGATGGCCATTGGATAAGTATATTTAAATATCTCATCAAAGCTTTCTACTCTTTCTTTTTCAGACAGAACAAAGGCTTGGGGATTCGCCTCGTATTGCTTTGTGTATTCAACAATGCGGGTTTTATTACTTTTAACGCCTGAAAAGCTGTTTATAAAAGGGAGAAGGCCAACCACTAATAATGGTAACACCATTGCTTTGGCGTAAGGTGTATTACCAAATTTCCAAAATAACAGTGCCGAAATAATGATCATCAATCCGGCAATTCCCATGATAATGGCCTCTTGTATTTCACCTTTAGCCCAATTGATTGTATGTTCTATAAACTCCATGCTTATTAATTTAAGTTACGATACTGCAGAGGCGTTTTACCCACTTTGTTTTTAAATAGCCTGCTGAAATACTGCGAATACTCAAAACCCAACTCAAAAGCTATCTCAGATATGCTGCTGTCCGAATTAAGCAATTTGCTTTTTGCCAACTCAATAATGTGATAATGTATATGCTCAAGAATGCTCTTATCCGTTCCTTTTCTTATCAAGTCACTCAAGTAATTTGGTGAGAAATTCAATTTATCGGCAAAATACTGAACGGATGGAATGCCCAGTTCTTTTTGTAATCCATTCTCAAAATACTCATCCAACAAATTAATAAACTGGGCAATGGTATTTTTACTAAAACGCTTGCGGGTAATAAACTGCCGGTTGTAGAATCGTTTAGAATAATTCAGCAACAACTCAATATTACTAACGATTAGTTCTTCACTAAAGTCATCGAGATTTGAGTCCAGCTCAATCTCAATTTTATGGATGATGGATTCAACCACCGCTTTCTCTTTCTCCGAAATGTGTAAGGCTTCGTTGGATTGGTAATTAAAAAAGCCGTATTCCTTCATCTTTTTATGTAGTGGAAAAGTGCGGATTAAATCGGCATGAAAAAACAATGACCATCCTGAGGTAATTTCATCACTATCCTCCAGGCTATAGTCAACAACCTGTTCCGGTGCTAAATAAACCAGAGAACCCTCCTGGTAATCGTAGGTTTCGCGCCCATATTTTATAAATCCGTTTTTATCACTTTTTATTGAAATTTGATAAAAGTCGCAAACCACCTTATTGTTAGGTATGCTTGTATTAAATGGTGTTTTAGAATAATCGATAATGGCAATTAAAGGATGTTTGGGCGGGGTCATTTCCGTCATCCTTAACATTTCGGTTAAAGTATTTATTCTTAGAAAATCTGACATGGCATACAATTTACGAACATTTAGTTGATTGACGTTTTAATCCTTGGCACATTAAAAACAACATTTCGAAAAGGATTGACTGCGTATAATCTTTAAATTAATTCTACCTGTTCTTTTGATACTTTCCAGATTTGTTCGACTAATTCATCATCCAATGCTTCCGGATTTGGATTTTTGATGTGATCTTCATAAATAAATTTGCCACTTACACCTTCAAATTCATCTGATAATGCCAGGCGTAAAATTCTGTCGGCGCCATTCTCTGTTTTCTCTGCAAAAAGAAACATATAAGGCACGCCAATAAGTCTATCCAATCCTTTACCATCATGGAGAAGATTCGATTTAATAAAGCCCGGATTAAGTGCATTAATCGTTGTTCCTGTGCCTTCCAGCTTTTTGGCCATCTTTCGGGTACACATAATCATCGCCAACTTGGCCTGGGCATAAGATTGTAGTAAGCTCCATTTTTGGGTTAACTGCAAATCATCGTAGTTCATCTTTATCCAACCTGTTGTTGCTGAGGTGAGGTTTACAATTTTTGAGTTAGGTGTTTCTTTAATTCTATCAAGCAGTAGCTTAGTCAGCAAGAAAGGCCCCAGGTGATTGATGGTCCAGTTCATTTCATAGCCTTCTTCAGTAACCTGACGGGTTCCTACATTGGCCCCTGCACAATTGATTAGGAAGTTAATTTTAGGACATTTATCCAAAACAATCTCAGCAGCTTGTCTAACACCCTTTAGTGAAGCTAAATCGCAATGTACATACTGTGCATTTTCTTTATTGGCAATGGCATTCAATTCAGTAACAACGGCTTTTGTTTTTGCTTCGTTTCGCCCTAATAACAAGATGGTAGCTCCAATAGCAGCCAATTTTTTAACGGCTATTTTACCCATACCATCCGATCCACCAATAAAAACGATTGTTTTTCCGTTTAAATTTGCACCCACAAAGGATTCTTGTCTGTCTTTAGTTTTCATATTTGTATCAATTAAAAATATGATACAAATCTATTGTGGAGAGGATATTTATGCTGTATACAAATTATCTGGCATTGAATACATTTCAACGATTATTACATTCTGCATTATTTTACAGGCCTTATCAGTATACAATTGTTCAATTAATGCCAGTTTGTTAGCTGTAATTACTAATTAGTTAACCCTTACGAACTAAAAACAACTGGAGTTATGCAATGAGTTTTGAAGTATATCTCCAGTAATTTTTTTAGCCAAAGAATTTCTTCTTTGATTTTACGAAGTAATCCTTTGAAATTAAACCCGGCAGCAG
>JAOARW010000062.1 GCA_025210475.1 Carboxylicivirga sp.
TCATGTCGCAAAGATCACACCTTAATTCATCTAAAATTCACAGAAAGCTTCTTGGTTATCAACATACAGCTGTGATTTTATTCACATTTCCTTCGATAAAAGATGATTTTGAAAAAATTGGAGAACGTGAGTAGTTACAAATTATTACATCATAATTCTTAAATATTATCATAAAAATTTAAATTAATGATAAATAGCTTAGGAGGTGAAATGCCTAAAACTATGCTATCAAAAAGAAAAAGTATAGTTTTACAGTCAATTGCTTAACTTACCACCTATGAGGTTTGCATTGATAATACTAAGTCTTTTGCTTTTTGCTATGCCGGTTAAAAGCAGCTCTTATTTAAAGCAACTAGAGTATGCCAGCCGTTTGCAGGAGAGTAATCCTGACAGTTGTATACTTATATCGCAGAAGGTTTTTACCCAATTAACCGACGATCAGGAGACAGAAAAAGGTTATGTTTATTGGAACCTGGCACAGGCTTATCTGTATAAACATCAATACCATACTTCACTGTTCTATGCACTGAAAGGTAAAGCACTATATAGCGAACAGGATACCTCGCAGATGCATCAGAATGTGTTGGCAACCATAGGCTGGATTTATTTTGATATTGGCAATTACCAGCATGCTGTCCCGTATCATCAACAAGCACTTGAAGTAGCGCAGAAGAGGGGAGATGTGGAAAGTGAGGTTATCTATACCAACGCACTTGGCTTGGATGCTTTGAGTGCAGATCAGTTTCAGAAAGCATTAAGTTATTTTCAGAAGGCTATTTTAATATTAGAACAAAGCAAAAGGAGTTTTAACTCTTTGATGGCAACTGTGCAAAATAACATGGGCATTGTTTACATTCAATATGAAGATTGGAATAAAGCAGAAGAGTTTTTTCTTAAAGCTATTGAAAATAACTCTGGTCAGCCTTCAGCTTTGTTAGAAACCTATGCCTTGCTGGCTAAGGTTTATTTGAACACGCATCGGCTCACTAACTGTCACTTGTATTTGCAATTGGCTGAAGAACAGAGTTATCTGACTTCATATAGCTTTAGCCTTATTGAATATTATGAGGTAAGGTATGAATATGAACGCATGGCGGGTGATTTACAGCAGGCTTATCATTATCAAAACAAATACCTGCAGTTATATAAAAAGATCAATAACCGCAATGTGCAGGAGGTGATGAATTACCTGCTGAATGTTCAGGATGAAAAGATTAAACAGGATGAACTATTGTTGGTGCAAGCGGGCAAACTGCAGCACAATCGTCGTGTTTTGAACGTAGTTTTAATCATTCTAACCTTAGTGGTTATAGCTGTTTTTTATTACATTTTTAAGTCGAAAGCCGAAAAATCTTTGCTCAAGCAGCAGCTACTCACCCAGGAACTGGAGCGAAAAGAAAAGCAACAAGCTGAACTTAGTAATAAGTTGGCTTTTAAAGAAGAAGCCATCGAAACATTGGCATTGACCATATCGAAACGCAACGAGTTGGTGAAGCAAGTGGCTGAGAGTGTATATAAATCCGATTCGAAGGAAGTAACCAGTGCCTGGAAAAAGTTTGAGAATGCGCTTCATCAATACGATGATTCCAGCCAACTATCCGATGACTTGATCAAAGATTTCAAATTAAAAATGCGAAGTCAGTTTCCAATGCTAACCGAGAAGGAACTACAACTGTTAATTGATATTCGCCATAACATGAGCTCCAAAGAGCTGGCCGATAAATATCATGTTGAGGTGAAGTCCATTGAAATGAGCCGCTATCGTTTGCGTAAAAAACTACAATTAGAGAAAGGTGTTCAGCTCAGAGATTTTATTATGAAGTTTGGTGAGTAACCATCGAAACAATTTAAAGCAAGTTTCTCAATTATACCTGTAGAGTTTTACCTCTACAAGGTCTTCTACAGAGATATCTAACTAGAATGGTTTTGTTGTTCTAATGTGCAGTTATTCAATGATGTACCCAGGGTGGGGATTTTGTGACTAAGGTTTGTATAGTTAGGGTATAGGTTATTTACTTTTTGTTGAGTATTAAAAATCGCAATTTCGGTATTGAAAGTAATCAACAAGTAATCAAAAATTATGAAACAGGTCGGTTGTTTTTAACAGCTTCACTTGTATCATCCGAAAAGGCCGGTCAGACCTTAAAACAAGTTTATCGTATGCAAAAGTTAATCACAGGTTTTTTGATAATGGCATTAATGATGTCGTGTCAAAGCCAACCCCAAAGCAAGTCAGGCGGTCGTTATGACTATCCGGATATTCTGGATATGAAAGGAACCATTACTTTGCCACAACAAGGTGGAGTGTCGTCATTCTCCGATTTAGGAACCTGGCATTCTTTTAGTCTCAGCGAAGAGCAAAATCCGGTTGGAGGATTCGTTGGTCCATACTTAATGCGTCAGCAGCAAAGTTTTTGGCTAAGCCCATCTATTATTAAGCTGCAGATCAAAGATCAGGAGAGTGGAACCTTTATCGATCTTTCACAAGCAAAGGAAGTCAGTAATACCTTTTATCCAGGTTTACTGAAACAGACTTTTGAAGTCAACCAATTGGAGGTCAGTCTTTGTCTTTTTAATGTGAACGAACGCTCAAGCATTATTTCAGCCGAAATTATTAATAATGGCTCGCAACGGCAATTGCAGCTAGGCTGGACAGGCAGTGTTTTCTCATTGGTTAATGATTCGATGGAAAAGAGTGAGAATGGTTTAATCGTTAAGATCAATGAGCAAGAAAGGGCGCAGCTTCTGTTGGGTGGCAATCAGATTGAATTAAAGGATAGTACTTATTCTTATCAGGAAGCAACTATTGAACTCAAGGCTGGTGAGAGACAGGCCATATCAGCCGCTTTTAGTTATACATTTACAGCAGAAGAATTACAGAAATATACCATCGCCAATACCGGTATTCTACAGGATGTAAAAACAGCATTTGCAAAAAATGAAAAGCGTTGGAATGGCTATTTACAAAAGTTGCTGCAAGGATCGGATAAGGCATTACTGGATGTACAGCAATACGACAAGTTGGCTGTGAAGTCATTATTAACTTTGATGCATAATTGGCGAAGTGCAGCCGGAGATATTTTTCATCAGGGTATTGTTCCATCTTATTCAGCCACTTACTTTCAGGGCTTATGGGCCTGGGATTCGTGGAAGCATGCGGTGGCCATCGCTCCTTTTGAAGCTGAGCTGGCTAAAGATCAGATACGTGCTATGTACGATTATCAGAATGGGGAAGGCATGATTGCTGATTGTTTCTTTCGCGACTTAAGCATCGAGGGTGTTAATTGGCGAAATACCAAAGCACCGCTTTCCGGATGGTGTATATACGAAGTATACCGCGAGACGCAGGATCTTGACTTTCTGAAAGAAATGTATCCGAAACTGCTAAAATATCATCAATGGTGGTATGCCAACCGCGATCATGATCAGAATGGACTGTGTGAATATGGTTCGACAGATGGAACGCGTATTGCGGCGGCCTGGGAAAGTGGCATGGATAATGCGGTTCGCTTTGATCAAGCTAAAATCATTGAAAATCATAAAGGAGCTTATTCTTTGGATCAGGAATCGGTTGATTTAAATGCTTACCTGGCAAAGGAAAAGTACTATATTAATCAGATTGCTGACATCTTGGGAGAGGTAGAGACTGCTGAGAAATATTTAATAGAAGCTGATCGTCTTAAAAAACAGATTCAGGAGGTAATGTACTGCGCTTCCGATGGTTATTTTTATGATGTGGAATTGGATAGTCAGAATAAAATTCGCATTCAAGGTCCCGAGGGATGGTCGCCTTTATACAATCAGTTGGCGACGGCCGAACAGGCTAAAGAAGCGATTAAGGTAATGATGGACAGTACACGTTTTAACACGCCAATGCCTTTCCCAACATTAAGTGCGGCGCATGAAAAGTTTAATCCACAACGCGGCTATTGGCGAGGTCCCGTATGGCTCGATCAGGCTTATTTCGCCATTGTGGGCATTAATAATTATGGTTTTGAGGCAGAGGCAAAACAGATGGCCAAAAAGATGGTGGAGAGTGCGAAAGGATTAGCTTACACGCAAGAGCCCATTCGTGAGAATTACCATCCATTGACTAAGGAAGGATTAAATGCCAAACACTTTAGCTGGAGCGCAGCCCATATTCTAATGTTGTTTTAATACTGAAAGCCATGAAACGAATTTTATCAATACTACTTCTATTTAGCTTAATTCAAATAAGTGGGGGACAAAAACTAGAAGATTGGGAAGACCCGAATGTGTTTGCCATAAATATGTTGGACCCACATGCCATTTTCTATGTATTCGATCAGAAGGATCAAGCAACGTTAAATAAGTGGCAGGAATCCGATCGTTATCAGTCGCTCAACGGAACCTGGAAGTTCAATTGGTCGGTGGCACCACCTAAGCGGCCAAAGAATTTTTACCAACCCGATTATGATGTTAGCCAATGGGATGAAATCAAGGTTCCGGCCAATATTGAATTACAAGGCTATTCGGCACCCATATACACCGACGTACCTTATCCTTTCGATCCGAATCCGCCCTTTGTACCCATCGATCATAACCCTGTAGGTTCTTACAAACGAAAATTTTCGCTTCCGGATGACTGGCAGAATAAGCAGGTTATTATTCATTTTGGAGCAGTAAACTCGGCCATGTATCTTTGGGTGAATGGCCAAAAAGTGGGTTATGGCGAAGGTTCAAAAACACCAATGGAATTTGATATCACGAAATACCTGCAAGATGGAGAGAATGATCTGGCTGTGGAGTTGTATCGCTTTTGCAGTGGCTCTTATCTTGAGGATCAGGATATGTGGAAAATGAGTGGAATAGAAAGGGATGTGTACTTAGTTGCCCGAACTCCCGATCATATTCGCGATTTCTTTGTTCATGCTTCATTGATTAATAATTACAAGGATGGAACTTTGAGTGTTGAGCTAGAGTTAAATCGCCAGACATCGGATAAATTACAGGTAGGTATTGAGTTGATAGATGGAGATCAGGTAATTGGCAGTGCCAAACAGTTGGTGAAGGGGAGTGATGAGAAGCTAAACCTGAAATTGGATCAAGCCATTGAAACTGTTAGAAAATGGACGGCTGAAACTCCTAATTTGTATGGCTTACGTCTGACACTTTATGATGCTAAGATGAATGAGTTGGAATCCACCTTTCGAAACATTGGTTTCAGAACTTCTGAGATTAAAAACCGTCAGCTGCTCATCAATGGCGAGGCTGTAACGCTGCGTGGAGTTAACCGACATGAGCATTCGGCCATCAATGGAAATATTTTGAGTGAAGAAGATATGATTCGGGATATTCGCTTGATGCAAGCGCATAACATTAATGCGGTGCGAGCTTCGCACTATCCCAATATGGCACGATGGTATGAGCTGTGCGATTTATATGGTATGTATGTGGTGGATGAGGCCAATATTGAATCGCATGGCATGGGTTACGGAGAAGAGTCTCTGGCCAAGGACACAGCCTGGTTGGCAACACACCTTAATCGTACGCAGCGAATGCTCGAACGAAGCAAAAACCACCCGAGTATCATTATCTGGTCATTGGGTAATGAGGCCGGTGATGGCATTAATTTTGAAAAGACTTCGGCCTGGATCAAGTCAAGAGATACATCGCGTCCGGTGCAGTATGAACAGGCTCGTTCCCGCGATCATACCGACATAACCGCTCCCATGTATGCCACCATCGATTGGATGCGCGAATACATCGAAGGCGATTATACCAAGCCTTATATCTTGTGTGAATATGCCCATGCTATGGGTAATTCTGTTGGTAATCTTCAGGGATATTGGGATTTGATAGATAGTGAGCCCGGCTTGCAAGGTGGTTTTATCTGGGATTGGGCCGATCAGACTTTTACGCGCGAAGACGATGAGGGTAGAGCCTATTATGCCTATGGTGGAGATTTGGGATATGTGGGAATCAGCAATGATTCATCTTTTTGTGCCAATGGTTTGGTTACCAGCGATCGCAAACCGAATCCACACATCTACGAAGTTAAAAAAGTTTATCAGCCGCTTAAAGTGTTGCCTGTGGATGCTACTAAAGGACAGTTTGAATTATGGAACCGTTTCAATTTTATTGGCACGGATGCCTATGAGTTAAGTTATTCAATTTCTTATTACGATAAGGTGGTAATAACGAAAAGCATTGACATGCCAATGGCAGCACCTCAGGAGAAGAAGGCTTTTACGGTAGATTATGGAGAATTAAAAAATCAGATTGGTGGAGAATACCTGGTTACCTTCTTTATTTGCCAAAAAATAGCCAGTTCATTATTGCCTAAAGACCATGAAATGGGGTGGGATCAGTTTGTTATTAAATCTTTTGATAAAGAAAAGCTTGCTGCTTCTAAGTCAAACTTAAAAGTGAAAGAAACAGCTGAACAAGTGAGTGTTTACAACAAGCAATATAAGCTTGTGTTTAGCAAACAGACTGGAGAATTGTATAGTTGGATTTGTGATGGGAAGCAGATGCTTGAAGCACCCTTACAAGCTAATTTTTGGCGTGCACCAACCGAAAATGATTTGGCCTGGGGGATGAATATAAAATGTGCTCCCTGGAAAACTGTTACCTGGAAAGCGGTTGATACCAAGGTGAATAAACTTAATGATCGAGTTGAAGTAATTGTAAAACAAGCGTTGAGTTTGGATAACTCGTTTGTAACCAGTACCTATCAGGTGTTTAATAATGGTGACATACAGGTAAAAACAGATTATAACATCAATGAAGCTTTACCGGAATTACCACGCCTTGGGTTGGCATTCCAAATTTCGGCCCGCTTCAATCAATTGCAATGGTATGGCCGTGGTCCTTTGGAAAGTTATGCCGATCGTAAGTCGGGTATGAAGAAAGGTGTATACACCGGAAGTGTATGGGAGCAATATTATCCGTATGTGCGTCCGCAAGAGACCGGTTTGAAACAGGATGTGCAATGGTTTTCTTTGACGAATCAGGGTGGAGAAGGAATTCTCATTACAGCTGATCAACCAATAGCTTTTAATGCGCAGCAGTTTGATTTTGCAGATCTTGAGCATCGTGGACAACGACAAATGGCTCATGGAACAGATATTCAACCAGGGGAGTTTATCTCGGTATGTCTCGACCATAAACACATGGGTGTTGGTGGTGATACAACCTGGGGATGGCGCGCCCAGGCGCATAAGCAATATCGTGTGCCGGCCGGACAATATTCTTTTAGTTTCCGACTTAGCCCAATCAATGCTGAAGAAGTGGAAAGCAAAATTAAGTACACCTATGATTAGTCTATTGTAAATAAGTGCCTAATTGAAACTGAATATTCGAAAAATTCTATAAACGAGAGACGTTATGCACCCTGGATCTATTCTGGGGTGCACCTCTTTAATAAGGGTAGCCTAAAAACGAGTTCGCAAAGATTATTGGTGATTATAGTATTTTAAACATCTTCAGCTTAAATGAATTTACTCTGCGAATGTCCGATTTCTATTGAATCGCCTGATACGAAAATTCACCAGTAGAGTGTTGCGTTGAGTTTTTATCTAACTATGCTGAATAATTTCGTTCCCGCTCTTCAACAGTTGCCCGAATAGTATTCGCCACATCAGGATATTTGTTGTAAACCTGTTCAAAAGCTTTTTTATTCAAGGCATATAGATCGCAATAGGTGAGGGCTTTAATGGTAGCACTACGGCGCTTGTTTTTAAGCAAGGCTATTTCACCAAAATAATCACTAGCTCTTAGTTGCGTTAACTCACGGTCTTCACTTTCCGATAAGGTTATCAGTTCACCGTTAACCACAAAATACATAGAGTTTGCTTCATCGCCGGCTTTGAATACATAATTATCAGGCGTGATAAAAACAGGTTTTAGTAAAAGTGCAATTTCTCGTTTGAAGGTGGTTTCTGTATCCTTAAAAATGGATACTTTATCAATGATGTCGCGCTTAAGATGCAAGGCCACTTCTGTTTGCAGATTATCAGGCAGGCTTTGTAAAAAAGCCGTTTCGTCGTAACCCAGGCGATTACGCCACATGTATTTATAGTAGTCCATTACCCGATCGCGCAAATGTGCAGGCAAGGACTTAAAATGCATTAAAGAAACCAATCCATCTACATTTTCTTCGAAGCGCAATCGTGCCGGATCTTTCCTGACTAAACGACTGGCAACAGTACCAATTACAAAAGTAAATACACCAAAACCAAGAATCTGCACAAAAATGGAATACAATTTTTGAACATTGCTTACCGGCGTAATATCACCATAGCCCACTGTGGTTACGGTGGTAATAGTCCAATATAAAGCGTTGATGTAATCGCTCAGAAAACCATTGGTAGAATTTGTAAGTTGAAGTCCTTGCCAACCACAGGCGAGTGCATTAAGAATTAAAGCAAACCAGAATGCGAATGTGATAAAAGTAAAGGTGCCTGCATATTGGATCATGCTGTGTTGAATACCAACCTGAATGTGATGCAATCGAACGAGCTTCAGTAATCGTAGTAGTTTAAAAACAGGCAGAGGAAACAATAAATCAATGGGCAAGGCTGCAAGCAGATCGGCAATAATCACTGTATATTGGTACCATTCTTTGTTTTCAATTTCACGGCATTCAATGTTTTTCCTTTCTTTTTTAATTCGTTTAATATTAAGCAGTAAGTCGAGGAAAAATACAATACTGATTAGCCATTTGGAATAGGCAGGTGCTATATAATTGTGATGGAAACACAATTCAATAGGAATGCTGACGGCAACATATACAATTGTTAAAAATACAATAGTTTTCCAAATGGCAATAAACCAATGTTTTGATGGTTTCATAAAAGTTGATTACTGAATGAAGCTTCAAAAATACACGATTTTTTGCTCATTAGGGTAAGCTATTTAAAAAGCTAATGGAGGGCTTGTAAAGTATGGGGTAAAAAGAAAGGGAAGCAAGTGCTTCCCCCTATTAACTATACTAATACAATGTTGTTTTCTTTGCATTGATGACGCATTTCATCGGGCCAGATACTGGATTGGATTTCACCAATATGTGCTTTGCGTAAAAAGAACATGCAAAGGCGAGACTGGCCAATTCCTCCACCAATTGAAAGAGGTAACTCACCTTCTAAGAGGCGCTTGTGAAATAATAGCTCTTTTCGCTCAGCACAGCCTTCCATTTCCAGCTGTTTGTCCAGCACTTCAGGAGCCACACGAATGCCCATTGATGAAATTTCGAACGAACGTTCCAGTATCGGATTCCAAACCAGGATATCACCGTTTAAGCCTTTATAACCACCTTCGGTTTCGGTACTCCAGTCATCGTAATCAGGAGCACGGCCATCATGTTTCTCTCCATTACTTAACTCATGACCGATTCCAATTAAGAAAACGGCACCATGTTCTTTGGCAATGGCATCTTCTCTTTCTTTAGGTGTCAGATCAGGGTATTTTTCAAGTAAGGTTTGTGCTTGTATAAATGTAATATCCTCTGGTAATATTGGTTTAATCTGTGGGTAACGTTCATATACAACAAATTCAGTACGTTTCATTACCTCGTATATTTTCCTTACCACGTGTTTTAGAAAATCCAGGTTGTAGTTCTCTTGACCAATGTGGCGTTCCCAGTCCCACTGATCAACGTACAACGAATGGATATTGCTTAATTCTTCGTCAGGACGAATGGCATTCATATCCGTATATAAACCGAATCCTTCTTCAATTTCGTAATCGGCAAGCATCATGCGCTTCCATTTGGCCAATGAATGCACAACTTCTGCTTTTTGATCATTAAACTCTTTAATTGGGAAAGCTACGGGACGTTCTGTACCATTTAAGTCATCGTTGATACCGGTTCCTTTCATAACAAATAAAGGTGCAGTTACCCGGCGCAATCTGAGCTCTGCCGAAAGAGCAGTTTGAAAATGATCTTTTACAGTCTTAATCGCATGCTCAGTTTGTTTTAGGTTGAGATGTGATTTATATTCTTTTGGTATAAATAGTTTAGCCATTGCGCTTAATTGTTTTGAATTATAAGGCAAATCTATATAAAAATATCAAATCATCACAAAAAATAATTAAAAAAAATAAAAATGTCATCAATGATTACTCGGAAGTGTTAATTTGCAAGTGAAAAATGATTGGTGTTTTGATTCAAAAGGTAGCTATCTGTTTGATTATGATTCTATTTTGATTATTTAAATAAAATTAGTGCTTACTTGAATTTATATTTACGAATTCTCAAATTGCTTTTTAAACCAATGATTGGAATTGAACGTTAAACTTATGGATATAGCAAATCATGATATGGCAAAAGAGTTGCAAAAGTTACTGACAGGTTTTCCAATGTTAAGTGAAGAAGATATTCAGTTGATTATTGATCACTCCAACATTCAGCATTATAAAAAAGGAACAATTCTTTTAAAAGAAGGTGAGGTTTCAAAAGTATGTTATTCGGTATTAAAAGGTATTGTGAGGGAGTTTTACGTGGTGGAAGGAGATGAAAAGACAACGGCATTTTATACCGAAGGAATGCCTGTTAATTCGTTTAGCAGTTTTACAAACGAATCGCCGTCGAGGCATTACCTTGTATGTGCCGAAGATTGCATGTTGGTAGTGGGTACTCAAAGCCTGGAAGAGGAGATGTGTCGGCGTATACCAAAGCTGGAATCCATCATCAGAAAAGAGATCGAACGTTTGACAGGAGAGGCACAGGATGATTTTGCTTCTTTTATCACATCATCGCCCGAGCAGCGTTATCTGAATTTACTGGAGACACGTCCCGATTTGGTAAATCGTGTTCCCCAGCATCAGATAGCCAGTTTATTGGGCATTACTCCTGAATCTTTAAGTCGGATAAGAAAACGAATTTTTAGTAAAAAAATGGTTAATTGAAGTCTGCGTGGCTCAGAACAACATTGCCTACCTTATGCCCAGTATCAATATGACGATGCGCTTTGGAGATTTGCTTGATCGGGTATGTTTTTTCAATCACAGTTTTAAACAAACCCGATTCACACCATTTCATCGTTTTAAACAAAAGAGGTTTTAAAGTTGCGGCAGGAAGCAAGCCTGTTGCACAGAACTTGGCTGCCTTTCTTCCCACGAGAGGTGTAATAACCGATTGTACCAGAAGTGATAATGATAATACGGGCGATAAGTATGTGCCATCTGTTGCCAATAACTTTTTACACTTTTGAAAAGAACTTTTTCCAACGGTATCGAATATGGCGTCGTATGTTTCCGATGTTTTGGTGAAATCGATTTGATCATAGGCAATTACTTCATCAGCCCCTAAAGATTTTACAAGTTCCCAATTTTTACTACTGCATATGGCCGTTACGTGAAGTTTATTGAGTTTTGAAATTTGAATAGCAGCACTTCCTATACTTCCCGATGCACCATTTATTAATACGCTTTGTCCTTGAGATAATTTAACCTGAGCCATTAGAAAATTCATAGCTGTTAAGGTGCCGTCGCATAAGGTGGCTGCTTCTTCAAAATCGATTGATGCTGGTTTAATCATCACCAGACCATCATCGTTAATGACGGTGTATTCAGCATTGGTACCAGCTCCAAGGGCTGTTTCACCGAATACATGATCGCCTATTGAAAAAGCCTTCACCTTTGAACCAACGGCTTCTACAATACCTGCAAACCCCGTTCCAGTGATGGCTGCTTTGGGCTTGCGTAAGCCCAAAAAGAGGCGGGCAAATTTTGGTGTGCCCTGTCGCATCATACTTTCAGCTGTGGTTGCACTGGAAGCCATGACCTTAATAAGAAGCTGATTTTCTTTGATTACAGGGAGCTTTACATCTTGAATAGAAAGAACTTCGGGACCTCCATACCTTGTACAAATTACTGCTTTCATGATTTTAGTTTTATATGTTATTGTTTTGTGACCATTTCTTATCACAAGGATAAGCTTGGAACTTGTGATTATTTTCAATTCAAAGTTAAATGGTGCATAAGCAATAAATCGTTGACTTAAGTTAAGAAATAAACGGCAGTTCTGGTTGTTAAGAACATGGTTGAAGTAGCTAGCTGTGACTGGCTGTTGTTGATTGGCAAATATTAAAAAATGATGCCCAATTTGAGTCGAAACTTTACGTCATAAACACAATTGAAGTTATATTTTATATCTGTGTAATTTACAGTGAGTTTAAATAATGAGTTAAAAGTGTCAAGTTCGTAACTAATTCTTTTATATTTGCGTTGGGAACAACATGAAAGGGATGAGAATCAGAATTATAACCGTAATGGTATTAATGCCATTTTTGGTCATTAAGTCGATTAACGTCGATAGTTTGAAAAATCGAATCAATCACTGTGATCAGGAAGAGCAATTGATCGTTTATGAGCAGTTGTTGGAGCATTATTTTTATAGTAATCTGGATACGGCCATGCATTATGCGTATCTATTGCGAGGTCATGCAGAAGTATTAAATCAATCGCCATCTGAGATGAAGGCTTTGATGAGTCTGGCCTTATTATTTCATTTAAAAGGTGAACCGGCTAGAAGCAGGGAATTAATAGCAGAAGGAGATTCAATTGTTAACGGTGCTGTCAATGCCCGTGCCCATCTGATTTATAATTTCTATAAAGGAGCGCATAAATTATATATATCTGAGTTGGATTCGGCATTACTCTACCTCGATCGCTCTTTAAACCTGGGGAAACAATTGGCAGATAAAAAATTAGCTGGTCGGTCGTTGTTGAATATTGGTAATGTATATTTCTTTAACGGCAACTATACCCTTGCTTTAAAGTATTATCAGCAATGTGTTGAATACCTGGAAGAAATTGGAGATAATCGAGGGAAAGTATATGTGCTGTTTAATATTGCTAATATATATCGCCATCGATCTGAAATAGAGCAAGGCTTAAAATACTATGATGAAGCTTATAATCTGGCCAGGGATATTGGTGATAATGTGATGCAGGGTAATGTAATGAATAATAAAGCATTGGCACATGCGTCTCTTAATGAAAATGACTCAGCACTTGCATACATCAATCAAGCCATTGAATATTATGAGTTGGTTGGCGCAACCAAGCAACTGATTCAGGCACATTGCAATAAGGCCAGGTATTTGTTGTACCTCAATCAACCCGATTCAGTTGCCTATTATTTGAATCTGGTACAAACCGAATGTGAGATCGATAAATATCCTAGGGCACATGTTAATTATTTAGTTGTAAAAGCCGAATATTATCGATCCATTAATAAAAATCAGGAGGCTATTGATTGTCTGACAATAGGGTTGGGCAAAGCAAAGGAGTATAAACAGGATGATAATAAACTCACCATATTGCACCAATTGGCGTCCAACGAGGCTACATTGAAAAACTGGAAAATGGCCTATGAGTATGCCGATGAGGCATCATATGTGCAGGACAGTGTTTATGATTTGACTAAAGTGGAGGCCATGGCTTTTTTACAGAAAGCCTTTGATTTAATGAAGAAAGAAAAGGAGACGGAACTGCACAGGGCAAAAAACCAATTGCTGGAATTGGAGTTGAGAAATGAGCGACAATCATCTTTTATCATTGTATTGATTGCAATTCTATTAGCTGTAATCACGCTTGTTACTTTTATTATCTTTTTGAATAACCGACAGAAAAAGAATGAATTGGCTGAAACTAATTTGCAATTAAAGCAAAGCAACCAGGATCTGGTGGATGCCAATAAGGTTAAAAACAAATTGATTTCGGTATTAAGTCACGATCTGAAATCGCCTTTAAGCAGTATTGTTAGTATGTCATCCTTGGCAGAGATGTCACCAACCATTAAGGAAAAGTCAGATTTAAAGATTATCAATGCCATGAGCGAAGCGTCAAATATGATGCTTTCGTTTATTGATAATACGCTGCTGTGGTTTAAAAAAATCCATGGAAACCTGAAGCCTGATTATCAGCAATTGTCGGTTAAATTTATAATGGATGAAACAGCTTTCTGGTTTAAGTCATTTAGCAAGCTAAAGGAAATATCACTTAACTTTGACGGCGAGGATATAACGATCGAGAATGATAAAAATATTCTTCTGGTTATGATGCGTAATCTGGTTAGCAATGCAATCAAATTCAGTGATAACGGGCAAAGCGTGAATGTGACCTGGTACGTTACCAATAATGAAGTAACCATTAAGGTAAGTGATTCGGGTACAGGTATGTCAGAAGAGCAGGTTAAAGCGATTAACGAGTCGGGTACCAACCAATCAACCTTTGGAACACATGGAGAAACGGGCTCGGGACTTGGTCTTTTCCTTTGTCAGGAATTGCTTCTCAGCATAGGCGGACGCTTGTGGGTTAATAGTAAAGAAGGTGAAGGAACAGACGTGTTTTGCACCCTGAAAATTAAAGTTTAGTTAACCGTCCTGTATTCAGCCGGGCTTATACCTGTTTTCTTTTTAAATACCTTACTGAAATGCTGTGGGTATTCAAAACCCAGTGTATAGGCTATCTGGCTCACCGATTCAGATGAATTAAGCAGAAATGTCTTCGCTTTTTCAACGATAAAATAGTGTATGTGTTCCTGGGCATTGCGGCCGGTTTCTTTCTTCAGTAAATCGCTTAAATAATTTGGCGATAAGTTTAGCTCACTACCGCAATACTTAACTGAAGGAAGCCCCGTTTCAATAGGCTTATCCGAGGCATAGTAGTCTTTAAGTACTTTCTCGAATTTACTAACCAGATCTTTATTCAGGTTTTCGCGTGTATAAAACTGACGATCATAAAAACGCGTGCAATAATCCAGCATTAACTCAATATTTGATACGATCAGCTTTTGACTATGCTTATCAATGTTCATGCTGTATTCATGAATAATCTTTTCTTTTAGTTCGCCAATGGTTTGCTTTTCAATATCAGATAAATGCAAAGCTTCATTCACTTCGTAGGAAAAGAAGTTATAATCATCGATGTGCTGTCCGAGGTGGGAGCGCCTAATCAGATCGGGATGAAAGTTGAGCGACCAACCACCGTGTAAATCAACATCTTCAATTTTCTCATAGGTTACAACTTGTCCGGGAGCCATAAAAATGAGGGTTCCTTCCTGATAATCATAGCTATTTCGACCGTAGGTAATGGCACCTGGCTGACACATCTTAAACATTACCTGGTAAAGGTCAGCGGCCAAAGGAATACCGGTTAGTTCAGAATTAGGTACAATATCTTCGTGCTTATATATTGAAACTAAGGGATGTTTTGGCTTTTCTAATCCCAATTGCTCATGCATTTCAGTAATGCTGTTGATGCGGAAGATATCTTTCATGTTCGCTTATTATTAATAGTTTAATGCTTTGGTGCGTTCAATACCTCAACTTTATAACTTCTCAACGATTAACTAAGTCGTTAATTTCGACATTCTCTAAAACTTTTTTCTTCGAAGGTTTTAAAGATACATTAATTAAGGCCATCCCAAGTTTAGTTGTTGTAGTTACTGATTTCATTTTGCGCATTAATGGAAAAAATGGACGTGCAATGGCATAAAAAGTATTGTACCAACCCGTACGCGATTTAATTCCTTTTTCGGGTAAGATAGCTCCGGGACGAAAGGCATAGGCATCCTTAAAACCTTTGTTCAGAATCATATTTTCAGTTTTGCCTTTGACACGTGCCCACATAATCCGTCCCTTTTCTGTACCGTCGGTTCCGGCGCCTGATACGTAACTAAAAACCATTTGTGGGTTCAATTCATAAAGTGTGTCGGCCAGCTCTTTGCTCATTGTATAGGTAATCTCGGTATATTGTTCCTCGTTTAAACCGAGTGCTGATATTCCCATACAATGGAAGCAGGCATCATAGCCGGCCAGTTTACCTTTAATGGCTGAGAGATCTTTAAAGTTCGAATGAATCACCTCTTCCAGTTTGGCATGTTGAATGCCCGCTGAATTTCGGTTAATAATCAATACTTTGCTGATGTCCGGATGATCAAGACATTCGAGTAAAGCACCTTTCCCAACCATTCCTGTTGAACCAGTTATTATTACTTTCATGTGTTAAAATGTTTTTTCCGTTGTCACAAGGAAATCTCAAGAAATTTTAATCATTATCCTGTGTGTAATTTATATGATTAAAATTTACATGTTCGTTTCATCACCTTATGATTTGATTGACAATTCTAATTTAAACAGTTGTTTATTTAAGTGGGGGGGCTGAAACATTAATGTTTTTGGACAACCCCCTTGTCAAAAGATATTAGGCCAATTCCAAAATTTCAGTAATAACTTCTTTGGTATATTTTTCACCAACACCCCAATTACTGGCTAATCCATGGGCATTTTCGGCTAAGTCAGCAATGGCATTTCGCGGAATATTTCCTTCTTCCAGTTTAACAGGTGTGCCAATTTTCTTAAACCAGGTTTCCAAACGATCTATACCGGCTTCGGCACCATCAACACCAAACACCTCTTTCGCAAAGCGTTCGTATTGCGCCATGTTTTGTTCTTTGTGCCACTTCATCCAGGCTGGTAAAACAATTGATAAGCCTGCTCCATGGGCAATATTAAACAAGGCCGACATGGCGTGTTCAACAATGTGTGTATCAAAGGAGTTACCCTCAACGCCGGTAAAAGTGGAGCCATTTAAAGCTTGGGTGGCTGCCCAGGCAAACTCACCTCTGGCTTCGTAATTATCCGGTTCATCCAGTAAAATTTCAGTGGTGCGAATAACTGTTTTTAGTATATTTTCAATGTGTCCTTTTATAAAGGTCGGAATGTAGGATGCAGAAAAATACAAGTCCAGACAATGGGCAAAGATATCTGCAGCCGAGTAGACCAAATATTCGCGGGTTACTGTTGATTGCAATTCAGGACTGATAACCGATACTTTGGGAAATAAACTTGGTGCCATTAAAGCAAACTTTTCTTTGGTGGCTTCATTCATAACCACGCCACCATTGTTCATTTCACTTCCGGTGGCAGCCAGCGTAATAATGGAGAATAGTGGCAGGGCATTCTGAACAAAAGCTTTGAACACAAAGAAATCCCAAACATCACCATCGTATTTGGCACCAGCAGCAATGGCTTTCACGGAATCGAGTACCGAACCTCCTCCAACAGCAACAACAGCATCAATCTGTTTTTCTTTGGCCAGTTGAATACCCTCTTTAACCTTGCTTAGAACCGGATTACTAACAACGCCACCCAGTTGTTCGTAGCCGATGCCTTTTTCAGTCAATGAAGCCACAACACGGTCAAACAATCCCGATTTTTTAACACGCTCTGATCCGTAAACAATCAATACTTTTTTTAAACCGTATTCATTAATGTATTGACCAATGTTGTTCTCTTTGCCATTTCCAAACTCAATGCGAGTAGGATTATAAAATGTAAAATCTTTCATTATTGTATATTTTTTAGTGTTAAGCAATTGATAATTCAAAAGTAGAGCACTGTCAATACAATATCTGAAATAAATTACAGATTGATGTATACATTTTACTGATGTGGTTTTTTAGAGGCCTAAAAAACTAAAAATTAGTTGCAGTTACTATTTAGTTCCTGATAATCGGATAAGTGTACTGTTGGAATATCTTGATTTGACAAGATTTTAACGCACTTTAAGTTTGGATTTCGATCGGCTCTCAAGTCAATTAGATTAGTATTGGAGCTAACATCCAGATTGCCCAGTTGATTGCTGGATATATATAAATGTGTCAGTTCACTGTTGTTTTCAAGGTTAATATCATCCAGTTTATTGTCAGAAATTAACAAGGTTTCTATTTCAACATTACTACTTATATTAATACCACTTAATTGGTTGCTTGTTAACAAAATGTTCCTGAGTTTGATGGCCTCAGTCAAATCACAATTAGTTAGCAGGTTGTGACTGGCGTGCAGTACTTCTAATGTTGAATTGTTGACACTGAGCTCGGTCAAATTATTAAATGAAACATTTAATTTTTTCAGTTTGGTGGCATTAACCAGTCCAGTGATGCTTGTCAATTCATTGGACTGCACATCAACTTCCATAAGTTCGGTATTCTTTCCAAGATCAATTGTACTCAGATAATTGGCGTACATATACAGGGTATCCAATTTAGTATTAATACTTAAATCAACATTTTCAATTTCTTGCCTTGCAGCTGATAAATAAGTAATGTTTATAAATCCTTCGATACCTGTTAAATCAGCTATTGTGCCCGAAGCAGCATCTTTATTTAAATCCAGTCGAAATACTTGTTCGGCATCGGTTCTAAGTATTTGCTGATTGACCTTGCCATCCGAATCAATGCCTTGTTTTACAAGGATGGATTCAAATTCAGTATCGGGTATTTCAATATAGCTTGTACTGGTTTCTGAAGCATTGTCATCATCAGAGCAGGAAGAAAAAACGAGAAGACATAGGACGAGAAGAGATGAAATTAATTTCATAAGCTTAATAGTTTGGTTAATGTTTAAAGCACTAAGACACTTCGTCAAGAAGAATGTTCATTCTCATCTGGTATTTTATAATTATTTCACATGCAATAAACATTTTATTTCTACATTTATAAAATGACCCTATATTGATTCATATGCTCAAAATTAAATCCACCTTTATATTACTTTTTAGTTTACTAATTACGTTTCTGCTTATTATACTGTTGGCCTTCTTTGGTTTGTTTAAAAACCGGAAAGAATTTGGAAAGAGTCAGCTCGGGCAGTTTCACTCAATTCAGATAAGTGATCAGGTGCAGGAACGAAACGAAGATTTAACCTTTAGTTGCCTGAATTACATTTTGACGGGTGATACCGTTTGGCAAAATGCCTATTGGGAAGTTAGTGACTTATCTACCTATCGATTTCCGGTAAAACAGCGAGGATTTGAACTCCTTAAGGATAGCTTGAAAAGTTTAGGATTTGGCGATGATGAATATGTAGTTCTGGAAGAAGCCATTCAATTGGCTACCAAACTGAATGGCATGGAGGCTTCAGCCATGAAGCTTATTGATGAGGCAATCAATTTAAGTAAAGACGAGCAACGAGAACAGGCATTAGGGATTTTAAGCGGTGAACAGTATTTGTCAACCAAACGCGATTTAATTCATGTCATTAAGCGTTTCGAAAGTCGTATCGAAGAACAAACCAATCAACAATGGCAGGCCAATATCAAAGAAGGCTTTCGTTTATACAAACTGGTACTCTGGTTCCTTATAAGTGTTATCTTATTTGCACTCATTGCTTTTTACCTGATATGGAGAAGAATCAAACGAGAGGAAAAACAAGATATTCTTTTTAAGCAAGGTGTTGAAGAGCTTAAAGTTACCTCCGGTAAATTACTGAAAAGTGAAGAACGTTTCACCCTTGCTGTTAAAGGTGCAGAGACTATTATCTGGGATTACAATGTTGGGGAACAAACGTTACATTGGTCACCTAAGGGACTTAAGCTGTTTGGCTTCGACCAGAACGAGATTGAGCCATCCCTAGACTTTGTGTATAAGCGTATTCATCCCGATGATTTGGAACGATACAAAGAACATGTAACAAGCCACATCGAAAAGAATACCACCTTAAACATCGATATCCGACTCTATGAAAAAAGCAAAACACTAAAATGGTACCGTTGTCGGGCTTCCTCATCCAGAGATGAGCAAGGACGTTCATTACGTATTGTTGGTATATTCACCGATATTACCGAGAGTGTGAAGCGGGAAGAAAAGCAGATGAATGCCATTCTGGAAACTGAAGACCGGGAACGAAGCCGCATTGCCCGGGATATACACGATAGCTTGCAGCAAACCATGTCAACAGCCTTGCTTAACTTCGAAAAGGTACGTTCATCCGTATCAATCGATGACGAACAGATGGCTGAGAAGTATCAGACCGGGTATAGCTATCTGAAAAAAGCCATTACAGAGAGTCGCACGCTCGCCCATAACCTGATGCCAAAGGTGGTTGACCAAAATGGTGTGGCACCAGCCATTGAGGCTTTGGTGGAGGCATTAAAGGACGCTGGCTCCACTGATTTTACCTTCTATCACAATTTGGGAGAACAGCGTATGCAGCTTGCTTATGAGATGACGATTTATCGTATAGTGCAGGAGGCCCTCAATAATGTGATAAAATATGCCAACGCGCACGAGTGTACCATTCAGCTATTGAAACGAGATGATCTGGTAACATTAACCATAGAAGACGATGGCGTTGGTTTTGATAAAGAACGAACGAATGATACCTTTGGATTAAATAGTATGCGAACCCGGGCCGAAGCCATTGGTGCTTATTTTGAAATTGAATCGACGCCGGGGCATGGAACGCAATTATTATTGGAACTAACAATTTAAGAATGGGAGCAATTAAAATATTATTGGCTGATGATCATAGCATGATTCGTCAAGGCTTAAAAGCATTTCTTGATAAAGACAAATTCGCAGTACTGGCAGAAGCCAAAAACGGAAAAGAAGCATTGGATTTATTAAAAGATAATGATGTTGATGTATTGGTGACAGATATTATGATGCCCGAGATGGATGGTATTGAACTATGTAAGCAGGTTAGTGCTGCATATCCTCAAATTAATATACTGGCATTGACCATGATGAATGAAAACTACAACATCAAGAAAATGCTTGGGGCTGGTGCCAAAGGTTATATTTTAAAGGATTGTACCCAGGACGAATTGCGAACAGCTATAGAAACGGTTCACCAAGGCAAAAACTACTACAGTCAGGAAGTCACAGATATTATAATGGAAGGCTTAAGCGCTCAACCTGCTCCCAAGCAACGATTGGTGAACGAGATACCATTAACCAAGCGCGAAACGGAGATATTGCACCTCATCTGTAAAGAGAAATCGAACGTTGAAATTGCAGACGAACTGTTTATATCTAACCGAACAGTTGAAGCACATAAACGCAATTTACTGGATAAAACCGGTTGCAAAAACATAGCCGGTCTGGTTTTATATGCAGTCGAACGAAAATTGTTTGACGATTTGTAGAGACTTAAAAAAAAAGCTATTAGCTACTGGCTGATAGCTTTTAGCTGAATCCCAAAAACCGGGCCCTGAGCTCAGTCGAAGGGAATTTATTTGTTGGATTATTGGATATTTCGCTTGGACGCATGGGATACTGAGTTCGATTAATTTTTCATACCTCAGATTGAGCGGAATAGTTGAACTTGTTCGGGTTGGGTATCTAAATCGAAATTCCGATATTCACTTTATTTTTTGAAGAATAAAGTCTTAATAACAAATAGGAAACTCTTTTCGCTGTGGTGTTATAACATTCTGAAAATATTGCCTGAAAGGCAAATTCATATCAGGACAGGTCGTTTGAACGCAGTGAAATAAGACCTGTCTTTATCACAAATATTGAGTGGAGGTCTGTTAGACCGATACGTAATTAATCCCAAACGTACCTTTCGTCATATTCTACCTGATATTGTTTATAAAACTCCCTGACTTCTTCTTTAAAAGTACTCTTCTTATGATGAGACTGCTGATTGGTATGAACTATTGATTCTCCTTAAAAGTCTTCAACTACGCGTTTCACGTATTTTTCCTACTTAGGTATTGCCCTCATAAGCAGCAGCTGCATACACTGCATCTTTGTAATGTAAGTTTTAGTTATCCACTTAAAAATTAAGAAAGATGAAACGAGTTAACGAAAAAGAAAACAGAGTAGTAAATTCTACTAACGAGTTCAAGAAGGCGAATGAAAACAGGCCATTTCTTCTTAAAAAAATAAGATTTTTATTTGCAGCCATGGCCATAGTAGCCAGCATGAGTTTGGTATCGTGTAGTAACGATGATGACCCTCAACCAGAACAACCGGTTCAACCATTACCACCGGAAAATATTGAGCAACCATTACCGCCTAATATTGAACCGCATTAAGAACTATCATTCTGATATTAATGGATAATATCTGAGTTTACACTTCCCTTCATCTAATTGATGAGGGGATTTGTGTTATTATACATGGAATTCTTCAACTACGCGTTTTACGTATTTTTCCTACTTAGGTACTGCCCTCATAAGCCGCAGCTGCATACACTGCATCTTTGTAATGTAAGTTTTAGTTATCCACTTAAAAATTAAGAAAGATGAAACGAGTTAACGAAAAAGAAAACAGAGTAGTAAATTCTACTAACGAGTTCAAGAAGGCGAA